>JAPKHL010000068.1 GCA_026646875.1 Rhodocyclaceae bacterium
GCAGCGGGTCGACGCCCGCCGGCGGCCGCTCGCCGGCGACGAAGGGCCCGGCCAGCAGCAACAGGTGCACGAACAGCGAGAACCCCAGCGCGGCCAGCAGACGCCGGCGGGCCGTGCCCGCCCCGGCACCGTCGATGATCGTGCGCACCGTCCCTCCCCGCATTCAGATCAAGCCGAGCATCAAGCCCGCGCCGATGACAAGCATGGCCATGGCAACGATGAGCCGCACCGTGGCAAGCGTGACCTTCCGCAGGAGCCGCTTGCCAAGGAAGGCCCCGATGAAGGCGCAGATCATCCCGACGGCCACGGGCAGCGCCAGCGCCCGGATTTGTGAAAACCGATCCGCCAGCATGGCCGAGCCGTACACCGCAAGGCGGGCGGCATCGACAATCACGGCCGAAACGACCCCCGTCGCCACGAAGGCCTCCTTGGACAAGCCCGTTTTCAACAAGAAAGCCGAGCGCAACGCCCCCTGGTTGCCCGAAAGCCCTCCGAAAAAGCCCGAGAGCGCCCCGCCCAGGGGAAGCCAGCGCGGGGAAAGGGCCAGCGCCTGAAAACGCGGGGACAGCTCCAGCAGCGAGAACAGCACGATCAGGCCACCAATGAGGGCTTTCACCGGCGTCACCTCGAAATGCGCGCCGGCAAGGACGTAGCGCCACAGGACCGGCAAGCGGTCGAAGAACGTCAGCGAGGCCGCCCCGAGAATCGCCGCAACGGTCGCGGGCAGGCTGAATTTCGCCACGACCGACCAGTCGGCCTGCCTGGCCATCAAGCCGAACTTGAACAGGTTGTTGGCGAAATGGACGATGGCGGTCGCCGCGATGGCCAGCGGCAACGGAAAGAACAAGGCGAACACCGGCATCAGGATCGTGCCCAGGCCAAATCCGGAGAACAGGGTCAACCCGGATGCCAGCAGGGCGACCACGCCAATCAGGATGAGATCCACGATGCGCGCCCCGGCTATCGGCGGTCGACGCCGGATTCAGGCCGACTGCCCGCAGGATGCCGGAGCGCCTGCGCCACCACTGGAATCGCCAACGCTGCGGCCAGCGCCGGCCAGGTTCCGACGACCCGTAGCGCCCGGCCGGCGCCGGCCTCGACCGCGCCGCAGGCCAGCAGCCGCGCCAGCAGGTCGCGCCCGAGACGACCGCCAACGTGCGGCACGCCCTCGCTGCAGTCGAGGCAGCAGCGGGCGTGCCGGGCGGCGTCGCGGTCGTCGTGGTCGATGCCGTGCGCGACGGCCCAGCGCCGGCCGGCCTCGGTCAGGCGATAGACCGTGCCGTCGCGCTGGAGCAGTCCGGCCTCCTCCAGCCCGGCGCGCAGGGCGACGCCGGCCACGCCGGCAAGGTGGCCGTAGCAGCGGCGAGCCTGGCGCAGGGGAGCGCTGAGCGGGCTCACCGCTTGCGGGTGCCGCCGAGCAGGGAGCCGAGCACGCCGCGGATGATCTCGCGGCCGACCTGCGAGCCGATGGCGCGCGCGGCGCTCTTGGCGGCGGTCTCCAGCACCGAGTCGCTGCTCCGGGCGCGGCCGCTGCCACTCCCCCCGCCGAGCAGGCCGCCGAGGGCGCCGAACAGGCCGCCGCCGCTGGCTTCGGCCGCCGGGGCGGGCTCGCCGGCGACCGGGGCGGGAGCGGCCTCGGCGGCGCGCGCCTTGAGCTTTTCATACGCCGACTCGCGGTCGACGGCCTTTTCGTAGTGTCCGTAGATCAGCGAGGCACGGATCGCGGTTTGCCGTTCCTCGGCGCTCAGCGGGCCGATGCGCGAGGCGGGCGGCAGGATGAAGGCGCGCTCGACGATGCCGGGACGGCCCTTCTCGTCGAGGAAGGAAATCAGTCCCTCGCCGACGCCGAGTTCGGTGATCGCGCTTTCGACATTGAAGGCGGGGTTGGCGCGCATCGTCTGCGCCGCCGACTGGACGGCCTTCTGGTCGCGCGGGGTGAAGGCGCGCAGGGCGTGCTGCACGCGGTTGCCGAGCTGGCCGAGGACGCTGTCGGGAATGTCGAGCGGGTTCTGGGTGACGAAATAGACGCCGACGCCCTTGGAGCGGATCAGGCGCACCACCTGCTCGATCTTCTGCAGGAGGGCCGGCGGGGCCTCGTCGAAGAGCAGGTGCGCCTCGTCGAAGAAGAAGACCAGCTTGGGCTTGTCGAGATCGCCAACCTCCGGCAGCTGTTCGAACAGCTCGGCCAGCAGCCACAGCAGGAAGGTGGCGTAGAGTCGCGGCGAGTGCAGCAGCCGGTCGGCGGCGAGGATGTTCACCACGCCCTTGCCGCCGTCGGTCTGCATCAGGTCGGCGATGTCCAGCATCGGCTCGCCGAAGAAGGCCTCGCCGCCCTGCTCGCCGAGCGCCAGCAGGCCGCGCTGGATGGCGCCGATGGAGGCGGCGGAGACGTTGCCGTATTCGGTGGTGAAGGTCTTCGCGTTGTCGCCGACGTACTGCACCATCGCGCGCAAATCCTTCAGGTCGAGCAGCAGCAGGCCGTTGTCGTCGGCGATCTTGAACACCAGCTGCAGCACGCCGGCCTGCGTGTCGTTGAGGCCGAGCAGGCGGCCGAGCAGGATCGGCCCCATGTCCGAGACGGTGGCGCGCACCGGGTGCCCCTGCTCGCCGAAGACATCCCAGAAGGCAACGGGAAACTTCGCCGGGGCGAAGTCGGCGATGCCGAGCGCATCGAGGCGCGCCTGGAACTTCGGCGAAACGCTGCCGGGCGCGCCGAGACCGGAGAGGTCGCCCTTCACGTCGGCCATGAAGACGGGAACGCCGACCGACGAGAAACGCTCGGCCAGCACCTGCAGGGTGACGGTCTTGCCGGTGCCGGTGGCGCCGGCGATCAGGCCATGACGGTTGGCGAGCGCCGGCAGCAGGGCGATGTCGGTGCCCTGGTGCCGGGCGACGATGAGCGGTGCAGCCATGTGGAACTCCTTGTCGAGGCCGCCGCACAGGGCGGCCGGGGGTGGGAAGTGATAAAATGCGCGCCTCGATTATCCATCCGAATTATCCCCCGTGCGCGCGCCGGATGCGCGCCCGGGCCACACACGCAAGAGGACCAGCATGGCCGGACACTCCAAATGGGCCAACATCCAGCACCGCAAGGGCCGTCAGGACGAAAAGCGCGGCGCGGCATTCTCCAAGATCGCCAAGGAAATCACCGTCGCCGCCAAGATGGGCGGCGGCGACCCGGCCTTCAACCCGCGCCTGCGTCTGGCCATCGACAAGGGCAAGGGCGTCAACATGCCCAAGGACAAGATCGACAACGCGATCAAGAAGGGTACCGGCGAGCTGGAAGGCGTCGATTACATCGAGATCCGCTACGAGGGCTACGGTATCGGCGGCGCCGCGGTGATGGTCGATTGCCTGACCGACAACAAGACACGCACCGTCGCCGAGGTGCGTCATGCCTTCAACAAGCATGGCGGCAACATGGGCACCGACGGCTGCGTGGCCTTCCAGTTCCGCCACTGCGGCGTCATGCTGTTCGCCCCGGGCACCGACGAGGCGGCCCTGATGGACGCCGCCATCGAGGCCGGCGCCGATGACGTGGTGAGCAACGATGACGGCTCGATCGAGGTGATCACGCCTCCGGGCGATTACCTGACGGTGAAGGAGACGCTCGAGGCGGCCGGCTTCCGGCCGGAGTTCGGCGAGGTGACGATGAAGCCGGAGAACACCACCGAGCTGACCGGCGACGACGCCACGCGCATGCAGAGGCTGATCGACGTCATCGAGAGCCTGGACGACGTCCAGGAGGTCTACACCAACGTGGAGCTGGCCGAGTGAACCGGCACGCCGGAGCGCACGCTTCCGACGGGCAGGGCGGCGCGGCAGCGCCGCTTTTGCTTTGCGCATGACGCCGGCCCGCGCGCCGGGACGGCTGTCCCTGCTGCTGCCCTTCCTGTTCGTCTTCCTGTGGAGCACGGGCTTCATCGGCGCACGCTACGGCCTGCCCTACGCCGAGCCGCTGACCTTCCTGCTGGTCCGCTACACCCTGGTGCTGGCACTGATGGGGCTGCTGGTGCTGGCCACCCGCGCCCCCTGGCCGCGTGAACCCCGGCAGTGGCTGCACATCGGCGTTTCCGGCGTGCTGGTGCATGCCTGCTATCTTGGCGGCGTCTTCGTGGCGATCAAGCAGGGCCTGCCGGCCGGCATCACCGCGCTGATCGTCGGCATGCAGCCGCTGCTGACCGCCTTCGGCGCCGGCGCGCTGCTCGGCGAGCACGTGACGGGACGCCAGTGGCTGGGGCTGGCGCTCGGTTTCGCCGGCGTGGCGCTGGTCGTTTCCGGCAAGTTCGGCGACGCGCCGCTCACCGCCATGCTGCTGCCGGCCCTCGTGGCGCTCGTGGCGATCACCGCCGGCACGCTCTATCAGAAACGCTTCTGTCCGCGCTTCGACCTGCGCACCGGCGCAATCATCCAGTTCCTGCCGAGCGCGGCGCTCACGGCGCTGGTCGCCGGCGCCACCGAGCGGATGCACATCGAATGGACGCCGGATTTCGTCTTCGCCCTGCTCTGGCTGGTGCTGGTCCTCTCGCTCGGGGCGATCAGCCTGCTCAACCTGCTGATCCGCAGCGGCAGCGCGGTCAATGTGGTCAGCCTGTTCTATCTCACCCCGCCCACCACGGCGATCATTGCCTGGCTGGTCTTCGACGAGACGCTGGGCGGCATCGCCCTCGGCGGGATGGCGCTGGCCGTCGGCGGGGTCTATCTGGCCCGCGCGGGCAGGTGAGTGGCGACTATGGCAAAAGTAATAGTCGGTCTAGAATGGCGGCAGTTCATCCAAGGTTCCGTCACCATGAATACACGTCTTGTCCGGGCCGGAAAGACCCTTCTCGCCGGTGCCGTGCTGGCGCAGGCCACGACCGTCCTCGCCGAGGGCAGCGAGTTCTTCGCCGACCTGCCGGTGGTGCTCAGCGTCTCGCGCCTCGCACAACCGCTGCGCGAGGCGCCCGGCGCGGTCACGGTGATCGACCGCGAGATGATCCGCAATTCCGGCGCCCGCCTGGTCTCCGACCTGATGCGGCTGGTTCCCGGCTTCCAGGTGACGACGCCCAACCAGGAGGCGCCGCGCGTCACCTATCATGGACTGGGCGAGGAATTCCCCTCGCGCCTGCAGGTGCTGGTCGATGGCGTCTCGCAGTATTCCCCGCTCTACCAGAGCGGGGTGAACTGGAACCTGATCCCGGTGGCGCTCGAGGACATCGAGCGCATCGAGGTGCTGCGCGGCTCGAACTCCGTCGCCTACGGCGCCAACGCCTTCCTTGGCGTGGTCAACATCATCACCCAGCAGGCGGCGCAGACGCCCGGCGCGTCGCTCGGCGTCAATCACGGCTCGGGGGGCATCAACGACTATTTCGTGCGCTGGGGCGGCAAGGCGCCGGGCGCCGACTTCCGTTTCTCGCTGCGCGAGCAGCGCGACGACGGGCTCGACAAGTTCCATGACGCCGCGCGCACCATTCCCACCTACAACGACACCCGGCGCAACCGCGTGATCAGCCTGCGCGCCGACCTCTACCCGAGCGCGCGCGACGTCGTCACCCTGGGCTTCACCGAGGTCACCAACAACAACGGGCAGAACACCGTCTATCACGACTTCCTGCAGCGCAACCGGACCCTCCAGGTCGGCTGGCAGCGGACCCTGTCGCCCGAGCAGGACTTCCGCATCAACTACGCGCTGACCCGCGAGTTCGGTGACGACACGCACGAGGAACGCTCCGGTCCGTACCTCCTCAGCCTCAACTACGGCGGCCTCGCCGAGCGGCACGACTTCGACGCGCAGCACAACTTCTCGCCGGCGGCCGGCGTGCGCGTGGCCTGGGGCGTCGGCTTCCGCGCCGAGGCGGTCAACCAGCCGCTGTTCTACTACGGCGACGTGCGCCAGACGCGCAACAGCAAGCGGCTTTTCGCCAGCGCCGAATGGTCGCTGTCGCCGCGCTGGCTGCTCAATGCCGGCGGCAGCATCGAGCACGACACGCTGGGCGGCACCATGGCCGCGCCGCGGCTTTCGCTGCACCACCACTTCAACGAGGAAAACACCCTGCGCCTCGGCGCCTCGCGCGCCTTCCGCGCACCCAGCCTGTTCGAGCAGCGCGCCGACTGGCGGTGGACGCCGACCAACGCGCAGCCCTTCTTCAAGTACTACTACCTGGCGGGCGACGCCCTCAAGCCCGAGCGGGTCGACAGCACCGAACTCGGCTATATCGGCGAATTCCGCCGTCTGGCCCTGTCGCTCGACGTGCGCGCCTTCCACGAGAAGATCGATCAGCGCATGCTGAAGGTCGCCCGCAAGCTCGACGCGGCCTACTGCGCCAATCCGTACGCCGTACTCTGCGCCGAGGATGCCGTCGATTACACGGTCAACGGGCAGAACGTCCGGGTCCAGGGCATCGAGTACCAGCTGCGCTGGCAGCCGCTGCCGGATACCCGCCTGCTGCTCAACCAGGCCTTCGTGCGCACGCGCAGCGAGCTGCTCACCTTCGTCACCGACCAGAACGCCGAAAACCTGGCCAAGTACACGACGCAGACCGATGCCTCGGCGCCCGAGCGCAGCACCACCCTGATGCTGATCCAGCGCCTGCCGCACGATATCGAGTTCAGCCTGGCCCAGCACCACGTGGCCTCGGTCCGCTGGACGCTCAACCAGACGCCCGTGGCGCCCTACGTGCGCACCGACTGGCGGCTGGCCAAGCGCTTCCGTGTCGGACCGCAGAACGTCGAGGTCGCCTATACCGGCCGTTCGACGACCGGCGAGTACGGCGACTTCCGCAACCACTACGTGGTGACGCCGCGCCACTTCGTCTCGCTGAGCATGGGGCTGTAGCCGGTGGATGCGCCGCCCGCCCCGGCCCGCGTGCGCATCCTCGGCGTCGACCCGGGGCTGCGCGTCACCGGCTTCGGGGTCATCGACAAGGCCGGCACCCAGCTGAGCTACGTCGCCAGCGGCTGCATCCGCACCGACGCCTCGGCCTCGCTGCCGACCCGCCTCGGCACCCTCTATGCCGGCCTGCGCGAGCTGGTGGCGACGCACCGGCCGGACCAGGCGGTGGTCGAGATCATCTTCGTCAACGTCAATCCGCAATCGACCCTGCTGCTCGGCCAGGCGCGCGGCGCGGCGATCACCGCGCTGGTCGCCGACCGCCTCGAGGTCGCCGAATACACCGCGCTGCAGGTCAAGCAGGCGGTGGTCGGCAACGGCCACGCCGACAAGGCGCAGGTGCAGCACATGGTGCGCCGCCTGCTCGCGCTGCCCGGCGAGCCGAGCCCCGACGCGGCCGACGCGCTGGCCTGCGCGATCGCCCACGCGCACGGCGGCCAGGGCTTCGGTGGCCTGGCCGGCAGCGGCCTGCGGGTGCGCAACGGACGCCTCATCGAACCCCCGGCCGGCAAGGCCCCCCCCAGGAGCAAGACATGATCGGTCGCCTCACCGGCACCCTGCTGGAAAAGAACCCGCCGCAGGTGCTGCTCGACGTGCACGGCGTCGGCTACGAAATCGACGTGCCGATGAGCACCTTCTACAACCTGCCGGCCAACGGCGAGAAGGTGACGCTGCTCACCCACTTCGCGGTGCGCGAGGACGGTCACTTCCTCTACGGCTTCGCCAGCGAATCCGAGCGCTTCGCCTTCCGGCAGCTGGTGAGGATCTCCGGCGTCGGCGCGCGCACCGCGCTGGCGGTGCTTTCCGGCCTGTCGGTGAACGACCTGGCGCAGGCGGTGGCGCGCCAGGAGGCCGGGCGCCTGGTGAAGGTGCCGGGCATCGGCAAGAAGACCGCCGAGCGCCTGCTGCTCGAACTCAAGGGCAAGCTCGCCGAGGCGCTGCCGGCCGCCGCCGTTGCCGCGCACGACAGCCAGCATGACATTCTCAACGCCCTGCAGGCCCTCGGTTACAATGACCGCGAAGCGGCGGCCGCCCTCAAGCAGCTGCCGCCCGACGTCGGCACCGCCGAGGGCATCCGGCTGGCGCTCAGGCAGCTCTCGAAGCTGTGACCCCGCGGACTCCATGATCAAGGCATGAACCTCAGTCAGAAACAGCTGTTCCAGATCACCCTCGTCGCCCTGCTGCTGATCGGCTGCGTCGCCGTCCTGCTCCCCTTCACCGGCACCCTGCTGTTCGCCATCGTGGTGGCGGTCACCGTGGCCCCGGTCTATGCCCGTGTGCACGCGCTGTGCCGCCGGCGCAGCAGCATCGCCGCGGCGCTGATGTCCATCCTGCTGCTCCTGCTGCTGGCCATTCCGATGGGGCTGCTCTCCGGCGCCCTGGCGAGCGCCGTGGAAACCGGCTTGCGCGTGCTCAAGCCGCTGATCGACGACGGCCTGCCGCACGACGCGCCGGCCTGGCTGTCCGGCCTGCCGCTGATCGGTGGCGACATCAACGCCTACTGGCACGCCCTGTTCGACAACCGCGAGGAAATGAACAAGCTGCTCCGCCAGCTCTTCGACCCGGGCCGCCGGCTGGCGCTCGGCGCGGTGTCGGTGGTGGCACAGGGACTGCTGCAGCTGCTGCTGGTGATCTTCTTCCTGTTCTTCATCTTCCGCGACGCGGCGGTCTATGCCGACGCCCTGCGCACGGCCAGCCGCAAGCTCGGCGGCGAGCTCGGCGAGCGCATGCTGCAACTGGCGCGCGGCACGGTGATGGGGGTGATGATCGGCATCGTCGGCACCGCCGCCGCGCAGGCCCTGGTGGCCATGATCGGCTTCCTGATCGCCGGCGTGCCGGGGGCGCTGATGCTGACCTTCGCCACCTTCATCTTCTCGATGGTGCCGGTGATCGGCCCGACCCTGATCTGGGCCGGCGCCGCTGCCTGGCTCTACAGCCAGGGGGACAGCGGCTGGGCGATCTTCATGGTGCTGTGGGGGGTGCTCGCGATCAGCAGCGTCGACAACTTCGTCAAGCCGATCCTGATCTCCCGCACCTCCAGCCTGCCGATCCTGCTGATCGTCGTCGGCGTCTTCGGCGGCGTGCTGGTGTTCGGCTTCATCGGCCTCTTCCTCGGTCCCACCCTGCTGGCCCTCGGACAGGTGCTGATCCGCGAATGGCTGGCCCACAAGGACGGCGACGAGCCGGTCCCGGCCTCTCCCCCGCCCGCCGCGCCATGATCGAAGCCGACGATTTCTCCGCCCCCCGCGACCGCCTGCTCGGCGCCGAATCGAAATCGGCGCAGGAGGAGGCCATCGAGCGCGCGCTGCGCCCGAAGCGCCTGGCCGACTATGTCGGACAGGCGAAGATCCGCGAACAGCTGGCGATCTTCATCGAGGCCGCGCGCCGGCGCAGCGACTCGCTCGACCACGTGCTGCTGTTCGGTCCGCCCGGTCTCGGCAAGACGACGCTGGCGCACATCGTCGCCGCCGAGATGGGGGTCAACCTGCGCTCGACCTCGGGTCCGGTGCTCGAGCGGGCCGGCGACCTCGCCGCCATCCTGACCAACCTCGAACCGCACGACGTGCTGTTCATCGACGAGATCCACCGTCTCTCGCCGGTGGTCGAGGAGATCCTCTATCCGGCACTCGAGGATTTCCAGATCGACATCATGATCGGCGAGGGGCCGGCGGCACGCTCGGTCAAGCTCGACCTGCCGCCCTTCACGCTGGTCGGCGCGACCACCCGCGCCGGGATGCTGACCAATCCGCTGCGCGACCGCTTCGGCATCGTCTCGCGTCTCGAGTTCTACACCCCCGGCGAGCTCGCCAGCATCGTCGCGCGCTCGGCGCAGCTGCTCGGCGTGGCGGCCGAGGAGGACGGCGCGCTGGAGATCGCCCGCCGGGCGCGCGGCACGCCGCGCATCGCCAACCGCCTGCTGCGCCGCGTGCGCGACTACGCCGAGGTGCGCGCGCAGGGCCGCATCACCCGCGCGGTGGCCGATCTGGCGCTGTCGATGCTCGAGGTCGACCACGGCGGCCTCGATCTGATGGACCGCAAGCTGCTGTCGGCGGTGATCGACAAGTTCGCCGGCGGCCCGGTCGGCGTGGACAACCTCGCGGCAGCGATCGGCGAGGCACGCGACACCATCGAGGACGTGATCGAGCCCTACCTGATCCAGCAGGGCTTCCTGCAGCGCACCCCGCGCGGCCGCATCGCCACGCCGGCGGTCTATCAACACCTCGGACTGAGTGCCCCGGCGCGCGTGCAGAACGCCCAGAGCGGACTCTGGCAGGAAGGCTGAGCACGGCCCCGCCGCTCAGCCGTCGAGCAGGCGCCGTTCGGCCGCAGCCAGGAATTCGGCGAGCACCGGCCGGCTGTCGAGCAGACCGGGGGTTTCCCCGTGAAATTCGGGATGCCACTGGAAGCCGGCGACGTAGCCGCTGCCCTTGCGGCGGATCGCCTTGACCACGCCGTCCAGCGGCGAGCGTGCCTCGACCACCAGGTCGTTGCCGAGCCGGCGCACGCATTGGTGATGGATGCTGTTGACCAGGTAGTGGGTGCCCTCCGGATAGAGCGCGGCAAGACGCGAGCCGGGAACGATCTCGAGATCGTGGTGATAACCGTCGTAGAGTGCGTCGTCGCGATGGACGATGGCGTTGTCGATGTGCGTCGGGATGTCCTGCCAGAGACTGCCGCCCATCGCCACGTTGATCAGCTGGCACCCCCGGCAGATGCCGAGCACCGGCTTGCCCTGCACGATGAACTCCCAGATCAGCTCGATCTCGTAGAGGTCGCGCAGGCGGTCGCCGCGCCAGTCGGGACGCTCGGGGGTCTCGCCGTAGCTTTCCGGGCTGACGTCGGCGCCGCCCTGCAGGACCAGGCCGTCGAGCGCGGCAACGCAGTCGCGTACCGAGATCGCCCGCCGGTCAACCTCGGCGCGCCGGCCGAGCGTGGGAATCATGAAAACCAGCGCCCCGTGCGCCATCACCCAGTGCGCCATCGACTGCTCGAGGTACTGCAGGGTCTTGCCGGGAAAGCCGAGCTCGCGCGGCGGCTCGTGCATCAGGCGGGCCGAGAGCCCGATCTGCAGCGGCCGCCGTGCCAAGGCTCAGCCCTCCCGCCAGCGCAGGGTCTGCTGGCGCACCACCTCGGGCAGCGAACGCTCCCCGGCGTGCACGGCGCGCATCCAGGCAGCATCGTTATCGCCACGCACGACGGCAGCCGCCAGTTCGCCGCAGGCGGTGTCGGCATGCAGCTCGATGGCGTGCTGCTCGATGCGCGCCAGGGTTTCCAGAATTTCGTCGCGCAAGGTCCGCCGCTCGTGCGTGCGCGGGTCGACGTAGGTGCCGGCATAGCCGAAGCGGCAGGCCTGGAAGCGGTTGAAGGTATACACAAGATAATCGTCCTCGGCCGGCCGGAAGGGACGCTCGACCATGAACCAGCGCGCCACCGCCTGGATGAAGGCGGCCAGCCGCGCCGCCTGAGCCACGGTCAGGGGGGTATCCATCACGCGCACCTCGATGGTTCCGAATTCGGGCTTGGGGCGGATGTCCCAGTAGAAGTCCTTCATGCTCTGCACGACGCCGGTATCGGTCATCTTGTCGAAGAAGGCCGTGAAATCGTCCCAGGATTCGACGAAGGGCGCGCGACCGCTCATCGGAAACGCCGCCACCGAATTGAGGCGCGCCGAATCGAAGCCGGTGTCGAAGCGCTGCACGAAGGGCGAGGCCGCCGCCAGAGCGATGCAGTGCGGCATGTAGCGCGACAGGCAATGCAGCAGGCAGAGCGCCTCGTCCGGCCCCGAGCAGCCGACGTGGACGTGCTGTCCGAAAACCGTGAACTGCTTGGCGAGATAGCCGTACAGATCGGAAAGGTACTGGTAGCGCGGCGCGTCCGAGATCTGCTGTTCGCCCCAGTGCTGGAAGGGATGCGTACCGCCGCCGCAGAGGCCGACGTTGAAGCGGTCGGCGGCCTCGACCAGGGCGTCGCGCAGTTCGCTGAGTTGTGCGATGACGTCGCGGTGATCGCCGCAGATGCCGGTGGACAGCTCGATCATGCTGGCCGTGATTTCCGGCTTGACGTCGCCCGGCAGCTTGCGCCCGGCAAGATGGCGCAGCAGCTCGCCGGAGGCGTTGGCGAGATCGTAGTCGTGTGTGCTGACGATCTGCAGCTCGAGTTCCACCCCGAGCGTCAGCGAGCGCGAATCGGCGAAGGCTTCAAGCGTCATGGGATTTCTCCTGAGGAGGGGGGCCGGCCGACACGGCCTCGCCGGCCCAGGCGAGGCTCTGCTGGACGATCACCGGCCCGAGCAACTCGAGCACCATGATCATCGACAGGACGATGCCGGCAATCTCGACGCTGAGCGCCGGGTACAGCCGGCCGACGTCGGCAGTGAGGACGAAGGCAACCCCGGACAGCGGACAGAGCGCGAGGCCGAGCGCCAGCGACTGGCGCAGGGTGAGGCCACTGAGGCCACCGAAGACCGCGACGCCGGCCACCTTGCCGGCACCGCGCACGAGGATCAGCACCAGCGCCACCAGCCCGCCGGTGGCGAGGTGCGACCAGGTGAGCGCGGCGCCGGTCATCACGAAGAGCAGGATCACCAGCACGCCGCCAACCGAACCGAAGTGCGGCGGCCACAGGTGCGGACGCGGATCGCTGCGCTTGACCAGGATGCCGGCCAGCAGCGGCGCCAGCAGGGTGGGCAGTAGGAGGGCCTGCAGCAACGCCATGGTCAGCATCAGCAGGGCGAACAACACCAGCGAGGCCTGCTCCTGCTGCGGATCGAAGTGGCGGCGCAGCAGGCGGAAGGCGCGGGCCAGCACCAGGGCGACGAGCAGTGACCCGCCGAGCTGGTAGAGCGGGTGCAACAGAGCCGCCAGCCAGTCGCCGCCGTAGCTGCGGTGGATGTAGCCGAGCACCAGGTTGGTCAGCACCACGGCATAGATCACGTTGAGGGCGGTCATTACCAGCAGGCGGTCGGTCACCTGGCCGCGCGCGCGCAGCTCGCCGGCCATGCGCATGACCACGGCCGGCGAGGTGGTCATGCTGACGGTGGCGACGACCAGCGCGATTTCCAGCTGGAAGCCGAGCAGGAGGACGACGCCGAGGACCAGCCCGAAGGCCAGCGCGGCCTCGGCGACGCTGCCCGCCAGGATCATCGGGTTGTGGCGGAACCAGCGCAGGTTGACGCGCACGCCGAGTTCGAAGAGCAGCAGCGCGAGCGACAGGTCGATCAACAGGCGCACGCCATTCACTTCCGCCGCGCCCAGCCAGCCGAGCAACGAGGGTCCGGCGACGAGACCGGCCAGCGAATAGCCGGTGATGCGCGGCAGGCGGAGGAAGCGGAAAACCAGCTCGCCGCCCACCGCCGCGACGACGAGAGCGAGGGCCCCCAGCGCGAGCGGATCGAACTGCGGCGGCCAGGAAGGAAAGATGCTTGCGAGAACGGATGGGGACACGGGGTACCTCCTGCGGGGGCGCTTGTCCGACGAGCGTGGCGCGATGCCGGAAAAAAAAAGCTCGACCGAAGTCGAGCCGAATCTCCTTGTTGTCCGCGCCGAAGTTTCCAGCCTTGAACGCCCGTTACAGAGCAGGCTTCGTGCCAGGGCAGCGGGAGTCCGGAAGAATTCGTTGATTCCCCGACGGATTTTTGCCCCGCACCGGCATTCGCCTCACCCCGGGCGCGTTGCACATTGAAACGCCGGTCACGCCCACGGGGGCATCCCGCACTGGCGTCACCCCTGCGAGCCGCTGCCCGGAAGTAAATGTTGCATAAAGCAACCGGGTGTTGAAAAATACAACGGATGCACTGGCTCCAATCCCTGCACGCCAAGATTCTCCTCGGCTACAGCATCGTCGGTCTGCTCTTCGTGACGCTGGTCGCCTGGGCGGTGCTGCACTTCCGCGGCCTGGAGAGCCAGATCGCCGACCAGCAGCGCTTCACCGCCTTCTACGATTCGGTCCGCCACGCGCGACGGATGGAAAAGAACTTCCTGCTCTACCGCAAGAAGCCCGATCTTGCCGAGGCCATCGCCAAGGCCGACAACGCCGCCGCGCTGCTCAACGAGCTGCCGCAGCTGCCCAGCGCGGAGGGCAGCCTGCAGGAGGAAATCGACATCCTGCTGCGCTACCGCCAGCTGCTCGCCGACCTGGCCGCAGCCGACCGCCGGGCGCGCCCCTCGCCGGAAACCGTCGAAGCGCTGGTCGAGGTCGGCGGCGAGCTGCTCAACCTCGGCGAGCGACTCGATTCGCGCGCGCGCAGCCGGCTCGATGCGGCGATCGCCACCCACCACCGCGACCTGCAATGGTCGATCGTCGCCGCCCTGCTCTTCGCGCTGGTCGCTGGCGCACTGGTCACGCGCAGCGTGGCCAGGCCGCTGCGCCGCATCGAGAGCAGCCTGCGCCGGGTAGCGAGCGGCGAGACCGGCCGCCTCGACCGCTTCTCGGGCGACCGCGAGGTCGAATCGCTGACCGAGGCGATCAACCGGATGCTGTCGGAACTGGAAGCACGGCAGAAGAACGTCGCGCGCTCCTCGCGCCTGGTCGCGCTCGGCACCATGCTGTCGGGGGTCGCCCACGAGCTCAACAACCCGCTGTCGAACATCTCCACCTCCTGCCAGATCCTCCTCGAGGAACTCGGCGAAATGCCGCCGGAGACCGCGCGCGAACTGCTCGGATTGATCGACGGCCAGGTGCTGCGCGCCCAGCGCATCGTCGACACGCTGCTCGATTTCGCGCGCGACCGCCAGTTCGCCCGGCGCAGCGAGGCATTGCGGCCGCTGCTCGACGAAGTCCTGCTGCTGCTGCGCAGCGAGCTGGCGGGCGAACCGCGCATCGACCTGCGCATCCCGCCGGGCCTGTCGATCGACGTCGACCGGCAGCGCTTCCAGCAGGTGCTGCTCAACCTGCTGAAGAACGCCGTCGACGCCGCCGGCCTGCAGGGTCGCGTGGTCCTCACCGCGGCTCCCGACGAGCGCGGCGGCGTCACCGTCAGCGTGCAGGACGACGGTCCCGGCATCAGCGCTGCAGCGCTGCCACGCATCTTCGATCCCTTCTATTCGACCAAACCCGTCGGCCAGGGCACCGGCCTCGGCCTCTTCATCGTGCACGAGATCGTCAGCCAGCACGGCGGCAGCGTCACGGTCGACAGCGAGACC
>JAPKHL010000069.1 GCA_026646875.1 Rhodocyclaceae bacterium
GATTGTTGAGTTCGACGAGTTCGCGGCCGACCTGCGCGAGCATCGACTGGCCGGCCTCTTCCTTGCCGGTCTTGGCGAAGACGCCTTCGATCTGGGCGATCATGGCGCGATTCTCGTGGTTCTCCGCAGCGACACGGCGCAGGATTTCCTCCGCCCGCGTTTCATCGCCGGTGGCCAGGCAGGCTTCCGCGAGATCCACCGCCAGCTTCTGCGACAGTGGGCCGTCGCCACCGTCGGCCTGCAGCGCCTCGTGCAGGGCCAGCGCCTTTTCGAGCGCCGCGCGCGCCTGCGCCGGCTCGCCTTCCCGTTCGGCGCAGAGGCTCTCGACGACCAGCGCGGCGAGTTCTCCCTGGCGGCTGCCGCGCAGGTCGCGCCGCAGCTGCTGGCCGATGCGGCGGGCACCGGCGGCGTGCCCGCGATCGAGCATCACCCGGGTGAGGTTGGTGTAATCGTCGATGCTGCGCAGCGACGAGCCACGGTGGCGCTCCAGGACCTTGCCGAAGGCACGCTCGGCGGCTTCCAGGTCGTTGTTGCGCACCGCCACCTCGCCGACCATGCGCTGCCGGCTGGAGTTGTTCGGCGAGATCTGTGCCGCCTGCTGCAGCACCGCCTGGGCTTCGGCGAGCTTGCCCATTTCCTCGCGCACCTCGGCCAGGAAGTCGTAGGCGGCGAGGAATTCGGGGTAATCCTGCACCAGCGATTCACCCAAGGCTTCGGCCTCGGCCAGCCGGTCCTGGCCGCGCAGGGCCAGCGCCAGGCCCATGCGGGCCCAGGGAACGGCGCGGTTTTCCAGGACCCGCTGGTAGATCGCCTGCGCCTCGGCGGGGCGTCCGAGGGCATTGAGGATTTCGCCCTTGAAGCGCAGGGTGTCGTAGAGAAATCCCTCGTCGCGCGCCAGCAGGTCGTCGCAGGCGGCGAGGGCGTCGGCGTAGGCGCCCCGCTCGAGATGCCCGAAGACGCGCGAGAAGAAGTGCTTCTTGTAGATCGCCCGGACCAGGCGGGCCTGCAGCTGGTCGGCGGTGAACGGTTTGACCAGGTAATCGTCCGGCGCAAGCTCCGCGAGCGAGACGACGTTGCGGTACTGACGCTCGCCGGTGATCACCATGAAGATGGTGGAGAGCGGGATCAGCCGCTGCTGGCGCAGCTCCTCGAGCAGCTGCTGGCTGTCGCGTCCGTCGTCGAGCAGATAGTCGGTGAGGATGATGTCGAAGCGCACGGCGCCGATCTGGCGCAGCACCTCGGCGGAGGTGCCGGCGCCGTGCACCGCGGTGATGCCGAGGGTGGACAGCATGAGGCGCAGTGAATCGCGCGCGTTCGGGTGGCGGTCGACGATCAGCACCCGCTTGCGGACGATGTCGCGATTGAGTTTCTGCAGGAGTTCTGCGGTGGATTCGGGGGGGCTCATGTCCGGAAATTAGCGCACACCCTCGCCGTCCGGCAAGCGACGCGTGCACGACATCGCGGCAGTGTGCGCGCGGCTTGCCGTGCAAGGCTCGCGCGGATTGCGCGCGATGCCCGGAAACCTGTTATTTTTCAGCCAACTGGCGTAGAATCCGCTGCCTTTCCGCCCTTCCGGCGCAATTCTCCGGGCTCCCGATTCCATGCAGTATCCCGAACGTTTCGATGTCATCGTCGTCGGTGGCGGCCACGCCGGCACCGAGGCGGCGCTCGCCAGCGCGCGCATCGGCGCGCGCACGCTGCTGCTCACGCACAACCTCGAAACGCTGGGGGCGATGAGTTGCAACCCGTCGATCGGCGGCATCGGCAAGGGGCATCTGGTCAAGGAAGTGGACGCCCTGGGCGGCGCCATGGCCGCGGCGACCGACGAGGCCGGCATCCAGTTCCGCATCCTCAACTCGAGCAAGGGTCCGGCCGTGCGCGCGACGCGCGCGCAGGCGGACCGCGTGCTGTACCGGCAGGCAATCCGTTCGCGCCTGGAAAACCAGCCCAACCTGACGATCTTCGCGCAGGCCTGCGACGATCTGATCGTCGAGGGCGATCGCGTGACCGGGGCAGTGACCCAGCTCGGCGTGCGCTTTTCGGCTCCGGCCGTGGTGCTGACCGCCGGCACCTTCCTCAATGGCCTGATCCACGTCGGCCTCGCCAACTATACCGGCGGGCGCATGGGCGATCCGCCCTCGGTGTCGCTTGCCGCGCGACTGCGCGAGCTGGCGCTGCCGGTCGGCCGTCTGAAGACCGGCACGCCGCCGCGCCTCGACGGCAAGACCATCGATTTCTCGGTGATGGAGGAGCAGCACTCGGACGATCCGCTGCCCGTCTTTTCCTTCCTCGGCAACGCCGCGCAGCATCCGCGCCAGCTGCCGTGCTGGATCACCAGCACCAATGCGCGCACGCATGAAATCATCCGCGCCAACCTTGACCGCTCGCCGATGTATACCGGCGTCATCGAAGGGGTGGGGCCGCGCTATTGCCCGTCGATCGAGGACAAGATCCACCGCTTCGCGGGCAAGGACAGCCACAACGTCTTCCTCGAACCCGAGGGCCTGGCGACGCACGAGATCTATCCGAACGGAATTTCCACCAGCCTGCCCTTCGACGTCCAGCTGGCCATCGTGCGCTCGATCCGCGGGCTGGAGAACTGCCACATCCTGCGGCCGGGCTACGCCATCGAATACGATTATTTCGACCCGCGCGGCCTGTCGGACACCCTCGAGACCAAGGCCATCGGCGGTCTCTTCTTCGCCGGGCAGATCAACGGCACCACCGGTTATGAGGAGGCCGCCGCGCAGGGTCTGCTGGCCGGTGCCAACGCGGCGCTGCAGGCGCTCGGCCGCGCGGGCTGGACGCCGCGCCGCGACGAGGCCTATCTCGGCGTGCTGGTTGACGACCTGATCACGCGCGGCGTTTCCGAACCCTACCGGATGTTCACCAGCCGCGCCGAGTACCGCCTGTCGTTGCGCGAGGACAATGCCGATATGCGCCTGACCGAACACGGCCGCCGCCTCGGCCTGGTCGACGACGCGCGCTGGGCGGACTTCTGCGGGAAGCGCGAGGCGATCGCGCGCGAACAGGAGCGGTTGCGTTCGACCTGGGTGCATCCGGGCAGGGTGGCCGCCGAGGAGACGCTGCGCGTGCTCGGCAAGCCGATCGAGCGCGAATACACGCTGTACGACCTGTTGCGTCGTCCCGATGTCGATTATCCGACGCTGATGACGCTGCGTCTCGGCGACGCTACCGTGGACGCGGGTCTGAGCGATGCGCGGGTGATCGAGCAGGTGGAGATCCAGGCCAAGTATCAGGGTTACATCGACCGCCAGCAGGAGGAGGTCGCGAAGAACCTGGCCAGCGAAGAGACCGTGCTGCCCGAGAATTTCGACTACGCGCGCGTCGGTGGCCTTTCGCGCGAGGTGCAGCAGAAGCTCGTGCAGCAGCAGCCGCGCACGCTTGGCCAGGCGGCGCGCATCCAGGGCGTGACGCCAGCGGCGATCTCGATGCTGCTGATCCATCTCAAGCGCGGCGAGCTCGAAGCGCGCTCGCGGAGCGCCTGAGCGATGCCTCCGGAGGATCAGCTCGCGCAGGGGCTGGCCACGCTGGGCGTGGACCTGTCCGGGGCAGCGTGCGAGGCGCTGCTCGCCTACCTTGCGCTGCTGCAGAAATGGAACCGCACCTTCGCGCTGACCGCCCTGCGCGATCCCGACCGGGCGGTCAGTCACCATCTGCTCGATTCGCTGGCGATCCTGCCCTACGTGACGCAGGCAACGCTGCTCGACGTCGGCAGCGGCGGTGGCCAGCCGGGCATTCCGCTGGCCATTGCGCGGCCGGAGATGGCGGTGACGCTGCTCGACAGCAATTCGAAGAAAACGGCCTTCCTGCAGCAGGCCGTGATCGAGCTCGGACTGCGCAATGTGACGGTACACTGCGGGCGGGTCGAGCAGTTCCGGCCGGCGCAGCCGTTCGCCGGCATCGTCTCGCGCGCTTTCGCCGAGCTGGCCGATTTTGTTACCCTCTCCCGCGCGCTGCTGGCTCCGGACGGGCGCTGGCTGGCGATGAAGGGCGTTGCCCCGCTCGATGAAATCGCCCGCCTGCCGGCCGCGGTCGCCGTCGAGGCGGTGCATCGGCTGGCCGTGCCCGGGGTCGATGGCGAGCGTCACCTGGTGATCCTGAAAGCGTCCGATCGCATGCATCGCGGGGAGAATTGAGTTGGCGAAGATACTGGCGGTAACCAACCAGAAGGGCGGCGTGGGAAAGACGACAACGGCGGTCAATCTCTCCGCCTGTCTGGCCACGCTCGGCCAGCGCGTCCTGATGATCGATCTCGATCCTCAAGGCAACGCCACCACCGGTTGCGGTGTGTTCAAGCGCGAGGCACTGCCGACCGTCTACCAGATCCTGATCGGGCGCTCGTCGCTGGCCGATGCGCGCATCGCCACCGAGTTCGGCTTCGACATCCTGCCGGCCAACCGCGAACTGGCTGGTGCCGAGGTCGAACTGATTGAGGTCGGCAGCCGTGAATACCGTTTGCGCGATGCCCTGGCCAGTGCCGCCGGCGATTACGATTTCATTCTGATGGACTGCCCGCCGGCGCTCAACATGCTGACGGTCAACGGTCTCGCCGCTGCCCAGGCGGTGATGATCCCGATGCAGTGCGAGTATTACGCACTGGAGGGACTTACCGATCTCGTGGCCACGCTGAAGAAGGTGCGCGCCAACCTCAATCCCATGCTCGAGATCGAGGGACTGCTGCGGACCATGTTCGATCCGCGGTCGACGCTGACACAGCAGGTCTCCTCCGAACTCGAGGGACATTTCGGCGACAAGGTTTACCGCACGATCATTCCGCGCAACGTGCGGTTGGCTGAAGCGCCGTCGTACGGCAAGCCGGTGATTGCCTTCGATCGGAATTCGCGCGGGGCGCAGGCCTATCTCTCGCTCGCCCAGGAAATGCTCGACCGGCGCGACGGCGTCGTGCGCGCGCATGCCGGCGAAACCGCCGACCAGGGAGTGGATGCATGAAGATGAAGGGTCTCGGACGCGGGCTGGATGCCCTGTTGGCCGGTAACGAATCGGAAAAGAAGGAGCAGCAGCGCGCTCTGCCGGTCGGCAGCCTGCAGCCGGGGAAGTACCAGCCCCGCACGCAGATGGACCCGGCCTCGCTCGAGGAGCTGGCGGCATCGATCCGCGCGCAGGGCCTGATGCAGCCTATCCTGGTGCGGCCGCTCGGCGAGCGCGGCAGCGACGAGCGCTACGAGATCATCGCCGGCGAACGCCGCTGGCGGGCGGCGCAGCTTGCCGGACTGGACGAGGTGCCGGCGCTGATCCGCGACATCCCGGACGAGGCAGCCCTGGCGATGGCGTTGATCGAGAACATCCAGCGCGAGAACCTCAATCCGCTGGAGGAGGCGCTCGGCCTGCAGCGGCTGGTCGACGAATTCGCCATGACCCACCAGCAGGCCGCCGATGCCGTCGGCCGTTCGCGCCCGGCCGCTTCCAACCTGCTGCGCCTGCTGCAGCTCGCGCCGCCGGTGCAGGAGCAGCTGATGCGCAACGAGATCGACATGGGCCACGCGCGCGCCTTGCTGCCGCTGGCCGGGGCCCTGCAGGTGCAGCTGGCGCAGCGGGTGGTGCAGAAAGGGCTGTCGGTGCGCGAAACCGAGCGACTGGTTCAGGGCGCGCTGAAACCGCCCCGCCCCGCCGAGGCGCGCAAGCCCGACCGCGACGTGATCCGCCTGCAGGACGAACTGGCAGACCTGCTCGGTGCCCGCGTCGAAATCCGCGCCGGCCGCAAGGGGGCCGGCAAGGTGACCATCGAATTCGGCGATCTCGAGCAGCTCGAGGGCATCCTGCAGCGTCTGCGCTGAGCGCGGCGGCGTTTCAAACGCCGCCGATGCTGCGCTGCAGCGTCGTTTGACTAAGTTCTGTAATAGTCTTATAGTAGACTTCTTTGTATGCGGTTTCCGGCCTAATTTCCGCATTGCGCCAACAATGTTCAGAGCAATCCTTCTGCAGGTGGGCGCAACACTGATCACAGCGGTGCTGGCCGGTCTACTCGTCGGAACGCGGGGGGCGGTATCGGCAGTCCTGGGAGGCGCGGCGTGCACGCTGCCGAACTTCCTGTTCGCACTGCGCCTGCGGTCGGTGCATAACCGGCCGGGGGCCTCCTACCCAGCGAATTTTTTCCTCGGCGAGTTTGTCAAGATTGCCGCGACGATAGGATTGTTGGCGGTCGCCGTCATGGGGTATGCCGATCTGCACTGGCCTTCGCTGCTGATCGGCTTGGCGGTCGCCTTGCAAGCAAGTTTTTTAGCTTTTTGGAAAAAGTCCTGATCATGGCTACTGGTCACGAAGCAGCAAACGCACCCACCGCCGGTGAATACATCGTTCACCACCTGACCCATCTCAACAGCACCGGACATGCCCAGGCGTCGGTCATCGATTTTTCGGTGATCAACCTCGATACCCTGGTCTTCTCCATCCTCATGGGCGTGCTCGGACTGTTCGTCATGTGGCGCGTCGCGAAGAGCGTCACTGCAGGCGTTCCCGGACGCATGCAGGCTGCCGTCGAAATCGTTCTCGAAATGGTCAACAACCAGGCCAAGGGTATCGTCCATAGCGAGGAATCGCGCAAGTTCGTCGCTCCGCTCGCCCTCACCGTGTTCATCTGGATCTTCCTGATGAACTCCATGGATTTCCTGCCGCTCGACCTGCTGCCCACGCTCTGGCAGACAATTACCGGCGATCATCACGCCTATCTGCGCGTGGTTCCGACCGCCGACCTCAACGGAACGCTCGGCATGTCGATCGGCGTGCTGCTCGTCTGTCTCTGGTACAACGTCAAAATCAAGGGCCTCGGCGGCTGGATCCACGAACTCTTCACCGCGCCCTTCGGCAGCCATCCGCTGCTCTATCCGGTCAACTTCGCGATGCAGATGATCGAGTTCCTGGCCAAGACCGTGTCGCACGGCATGCGTCTGTTCGGCAACATGTACGCCGGCGAACTGGTCTTCATGCTGATCGCCCTGATGGGCGCCGCCTACGGCGGCTCCACCGGCCTTACCGGTCCCCTGCTGTGGATCGGCCACGTGCTGGCCGGTTCCGCCTGGGCCATCTTCCACATCCTGATCGTCGCCCTGCAAGCCTTCATCTTCATGATGCTGACGCTGGTGTATATCGGCCAGGCGCACGAAAGCCATTAATCGCAGTCTGTCGCAGTTTCTTCGTTTTATCTTTTATTCAACTTAAGGAGTAGTCATGGAACACGTTCTCGGTTTTGTCGCTCTGGCCGCTGGTCTGATCATTGGTCTGGGTGCCATCGGCGCCTGTATCGGTATCGGCCTGATGGGTGGCAAGTACATTGAGGCTTCGGCCCGCCAGCCCGAGCTGATGAACGAACTGCAGACCAAGATGTTCCTGCTCGCCGGTCTGATCGACGCCGCCTTCCTGATCGGTGTCGGTATCGCCATGATGTTCGCCTTCGCCAACCCGTTCAAGCTGTAATCGGACATCTCCCCGCCAACCTTTCCGAGGGAAGATAACCGTGAATCTGAACGCAACTCTGGTCGCCCAGCTCGTTGTGTTCTTCATTCTGGCGTGGTTCACGATGAAATTCGTGTGGCCGCCCATCGTGAAGGCACTCGACGAGCGCGCGAAAAAGATCGCCGATGGTCTGGCGGCCGCCGAGCGCGGCAAGCTCGACCTCGAGCTCGCGACCAAGCGCTCCGCTGACTCTCTGCGCGAAGGCAAGGAGAAGGCAGCCGAGGTGCTTGCCCAGGCCGAGAAGCGCGCCCTGCAGATCATCGAGGAAGCCAAGGCACAAGCCAAGGTCGAGGCCGACAAGGTCGTCGCCGGCGCCAAGGCCGAAATCGAGCAGGAAGCCGCCCGTGCCAAGGAAGCCCTGCGCGAGCGTGTCGCCGAACTGGCCGTGGCCGGTGCCGAGAAGATCCTGCGCCGCGAAATCGATGCCAAGGCGCACGCCGACATGCTGGCCGCGATCAAACAGGACCTGTAACGCTCATGGCTGAATCTGTCACCATCGCTCGTCCCTATGCTGAGGCGGTTTTCCGCCTGGCGCGGGAAGGCAACGCGCTGGCGGCCTGGTCGAACCGACTCAGGCTGCTTGCCGCCATTGCCCGGGATGCCGAAATGGCTGCCATCATCGGCAACCCGAAATTTTCCGCAGGCCAGGTGGCCGAACTGTTCGTTTCCCTGTCCGGCGAGGCCGGCAACCGGGACCTGGTGAATTTCATCGGGGTCCTGGCCGAGAACGAACGGCTCGACGTCCTGACGCAGATCCAGGAAATCTACGAGCAGCTCAAGAGTGCGGAAGAAGGGGTCAAGGACGCTCTCGTTTCCAGCGCCTTTCCGCTCGACGATGCACAACTGAAAAACCTGATGAGCCAGCTTGAGGCCCATTTTGGCGCCAAGCTCCAGCCCCGCGTCGAGATCGACCCGGCGCTGATCGGCGGGGTCAAAGTGGCGGTCGGTGACCAGATGCTGGATGCTTCCGTGCGCGGCAAGCTCGAAGCGATGGCCACGGCGCTCAAGAACTAGGAGAAATTCATGCAATTGAATCCTTCCGAGATCAGCGAACTGATCAAAAGCAAGATTCAGAATCTGGAAGTGGGCGCCGAAACCCGTACGCAGGGTACCGTCGTCTCCGTGACCGACGGCATCTGCCGCGTGCACGGTCTCGCCGACGTCATGCAGGGCGAGATGCTCGAATTCCCGGGCAACACCATCGGCATGGCGCTCAACCTCGAACGCGACTCCGTCGGTGCCGTCGTTCTGGGCGAGTACGAACACATTTCCGAAGGCGATACCGTCAAGTGCACGGGCCGCATTCTCGAAGTGCCGGTCGGCCCCGAGCTGATCGGTCGCGTGGTCAATGCCCTCGGCCAGCCGATCGACGGCAAGGGCCCGATCGGCAACAAGCTGACCGACAAGATCGAGAAGGTCGCCCCGGGCGTGATCTGGCGTAAGTCGGTCTCGCAGCCGGTGCAGACCGGCCTGAAGTCGGTTGACTCGATGGTGCCGATCGGCCGTGGCCAGCGCGAGCTGATCATCGGCGACCGTCAGACCGGCAAGACGGCCGTCGCGGTTGATGCGATCATCAACCAGAAGGGCCAGAACATGACGTGTATCTACGTCGCGGTCGGCCAGAAGGCATCGACGATCGCGAACGTCGTGCGCAAGCTCGAAGAGCACGGCGCCATGGAGTACACGATCGTCGTCGCCGCCTCGGCATCCGATTCGGCTGCCATGCAGTTCATCGCGCCGTACACCGGCTGCACCATGGGCGAGTACTTCCGCGACCGTGGCCAGGACGCCCTGATCATTTACGACGATCTCACCAAGCAGGCCTGGGCCTATCGCCAGATTTCGCTGCTGCTGCGCCGTCCGCCGGGCCGCGAAGCCTACCCGGGCGACGTGTTCTACCTGCACTCCCGTCTGCTCGAGCGCGCTGCCCGCGTTTCCGAGGAATGGGTCGAGAAGTTCACCAACGGCGAAATCAAGGGCAAGACCGGTTCGCTGACCGCCCTGCCGGTGATCGAAACCCAGGCCGGTGACGTTTCCGCATTCGTTCCGACCAACGTGATCTCGATTACCGACGGCCAGATCTTCCTTGAGACCGACCTGTTCAACGCCGGCATCCGTCCCGCCATCAACGCCGGTATTTCGGTGTCGCGCGTCGGTGGTGCCGCCCAGACCAAGATCGTCAAGAAGCTCGGCGGCGGTGTCCGTCTGGCCCTGGCGCAGTACCGCGAACTCGCGGCCTTTGCCCAGTTCGCCTCGGATCTCGACGAAGCGACCCGCAAGCAGCTCGAGCGCGGTCGTACCGTGACCGAACTCATGAAGCAGCCGCAGTACTCGCCGATGAGCGTTGCCGAAATGTCGGTGACCCTGTTCGCGGTCGACAAGGGCTACTTCGACGGCATCGACGTCAAGCGGGTTCTCGAGTTCGAAAAGGCGCTGATCGCTGCCCTGAAGCAGGGTCATGCTGATCTGCTGAACAAGATGGAGACGACCAAGGACCTCGACGCCGATTCCGCGAAGCAACTCGCAGCGGCTATCGAAGCGTTCAAGGGTTCCTGGGTCTGATCCGCCGCTTAGGAGAGCGCCATGCCTAGCGGCAAGGAAATTCGCAACAAGATCAAGAGCGTCGAAAACACGCGCAAGATCACCAAGGCCATGGAGATGGTGGCCGCATCCAAGATGCGCAAGGCGCAGGAGCGGATGCGGGCCTCCCGTCCCTATGGCGAGAAGATCCGGCGTGTTGCGGCCAACCTTTCGCATGCCCTCACCGAATACCGTCACGCCTTTCTCAACCAGCGCACCGCGCTGAAGAAGGTCGGCCTGATCGTCGTTACCTCGGACAAGGGCCTCTGCGGCGGCTTGAACAGCAACGTGCTGCGCATGGTGCTCGGCCGTGTGAAGGAATGGGAATCGCAGGGCGTCCGCCTGCAGGCGACGTGCATCGGCAACAAGGGTCTCGGCTTCATGCAGCGGGCCGGTGCCGAGATCGTCTCGCAGGTGACCGCCCTTGGCGACACGCCGCATCTGGAAAAGCTGATCGGCCCGATCAAGGTCCAGCTGGATGCTTTCGTGGCCGGCGAAATCGATGCGCTCTACATCGCCTATACCCGCTTCGTGAACACCATGAAGCAGGAGCCGGTGATCGAGCAACTGCTGCCGCTCTCGGGCGACACCGTCGGTTCCGCTTCGACGAACTGGGACTACGTCTATGAACCCGACGCCAAGTCGGTGATCGACGATTTGCTGGTTCGCTATGTCGAAGCGATCATCTACCAGGCAGTGGCCGAAAACATGGCTTCCGAGCAGAGTGCCCGGATGGTTGCCATGAAGTCTGCGTCGGACAATGCGAAGAACGTGATCGGCGAACTCAAGCTCGTCTATAACAAGGCGCGCCAGGCAGCGATCACCAAGGAACTGTCCGAAATCGTCAGCGGGGCCGCAGCGGTCTGATGCCGCGCAGCGTAAAGCATTCACAAGCTATTTGGGGATTAACATGAGTCAAGGAACGATCGTTCAGTGCATCGGCGCCGTGGTGGATATCCAGTTTCCGCGCGACGCCATGCCCAAGGTCTATGACGCCCTGGTGGTCGATCCGGCGAGCGAATCGCCGATGGTCGAGCAGGCGCTGACCTTCGAAGTGCAGCAGCAGCTCGGCGACGGCGTCGTGCGCACCATTGCGCTCGGTTCGTCCGACGGCCTGCGCCGCGGCATGAAAGTCAACAACACCGGTACGGCGATTTCCGTACCGGTCGGCCCGGCTACGCTGGGTCGCATCATGGACGTGCTTGGCCGTCCGATCGACGAAGCCGGTCCGATCGGCACCGACGAGCGTCGTGCCATTCACCAGAAGGCTCCGGCCTTCGACGAACTGTCGCCGTCGGTCGACCTGCTCGAAACCGGCATCAAGGTTATCGACCTGGTCTGTCCGTTTGCCAAGGGTGGCAAGGTCGGCCTGTTCGGCGGTGCCGGCGTCGGCAAGACCGTCAACATGATGGAACTGATCAACAACATCGCCAAGCAGCACTCGGGTCTGTCGGTGTTCGCCGGCGTGGGCGAGCGTACCCGCGAGGGCAACGACTTCTACCACGAGATGAAGGACTCCAACGTTCTCGACAAGGTGGCGATGGTGTTCGGCCAGATGAACGAGCCGCCCGGCAACCGTCTGCGCGTCGCGCTGACCGGTCTGACCATGGCCGAGCGTTTCCGCGACGACGGCCGCGACATCCTGTTCTTCGTCGACAATATCTACCGTTACACCCTGGCCGGCACGGAAGTGTCCGCGCTGCTGGGCCGCATGCCGTCCGCCGTGGGCTACCAGCCGACGCTGGCCGAGGAAATGGGCCGCCTGCAGGAACGCATCACCTCGACCAAGGTCGGCTCGATCACCTCCATCCAGGCCGTTTACGTGCCTGCCGATGACTTGACCGACCCCTCGCCGGCCACCACCTTCCTGCACCTCGACTCCACGGTCGTGCTGTCGCGTGACATCGCCTCGCTGGGCATCTATCCGGCCGTCGATCCGCTCGATTCCACCTCGCGCCAGCTCGATCCGCAGATCGTCGGCGAAGAGCATTATCAGGTTGCCCGCCAGGTCCAGATGACGCTGCAGCGCTACAAGGAACTGCGCGACATCATCGCGATTCTGGGCATGGACGAACTGTCGCCGGAAGACAAGCTGTCGGTGGCGCGCGCCCGCAAGATCCAGCGTTTCCTGTCGCAGCCCTTCCACGTGGCCGAAGTGTTCACGGGCTCGCCCGGCAAGTACGTTCCGCTCAAGGAAACGATCAAGGGCTTCAAGATGATCGTCTCCGGCGAGTGCGATCATCTGCCCGAGCAGGCCTTCTACATGGTTGGCGGTATCGAAGAGGCATTCGAGAAGGCCAAGTCGCTGCAGTAAGTTGCGGCACCGTTAAGGGGGAACCCAGCTATGGCAATGACCATCCATGTGGATGTGGTGAGCGCGGAAGAGTCGATCTTCTCCGGGATCGTCGAATTCGCCGTCTTCCCGGGGGAAGCCGGTGAACTGGGCATCTATCCGCGTCACACCGCACTGCTGACGCGGATCAAGCCCGGTACCGTGCGTCTGAAGCTGCCCGATCAGGCCGAATTCGAGATGGTGTACGTCTCGGGCGGCATGCTCGAGGTGCAGCCGCAGATGATCACCGTGCTGGCCGATACCGCCATGCGTGCGGCCGATCTCGACGAAGCCAAGGCACTTGAGGCGAAGAAGCGTGCCGAAGAAGCCCTGCAGAACCGTAAGGCAGAATTCGACTACGCGGCCGCCGAGGCGGAACTGGCGCAAGCCATCGCGCAGCTGCAGACAATCCAGCGCCTGCGCAAGAAAGGACACTGAGCGTCCGCGCGACAGGCTCGTCCTGACGGCAAAAAAGGCAGCCTACCCAGGCTGCCTTTTTTCTTGGCTGCGTCGGGGTGCGCGGCCCCTGGGGGAGAATCGTGCGCTCAGGGGGTGTGTTGCTGCTCGTTGCGGGCAACGCGGGCTTCGGTCCGTTCGAGCGAGCGCTGCAGCTCGGCGACTTCACTTGCAAAGCCCGAGAGATCGGCTCGCCTCGCCACCAGAGGCCGCTCCTCGGTGATGTACTCGGCGAGACCGGATCCCAGGTTGTGCAGGCTGCGCCGTTGCCAGTCAAAGAGCGCGCGCGCGCCCTGCACGAACCGGCGGGCGAGGATGTCGCCGGTGAATGTCGCGAGATCGGCTTCGACATCCCAGCGCAGGTTGCGGAAAACGAATGCGAGCGTCTCGGCCAGGTCCGCCGGCCCCGAGATCCGGGCTGCCGCCAGAAGCGAGGCACGATCGGTCAGCCAGCGTTGGGGAGCATCCTCCGGCAGGCGGATGGTGACGTCCGCGCAAGCCGTTGCAGGAGCGGGATGAAACAGCCCATCGCTACCGATGGCGAAGGGCAGCGCCAGAGGGCCGATTTCCAGGCGCGCGATACGTCCGGCCAGCGGGGACAAGCGCGTGAGCGCCCAGCGCTCGCCGCGCAGGACGTGGTTGATCAGGCGCAGGGCGGTAGCGGTGAGCACGCCGGCGGCTCGCTCGGGGTCAGATCTTGAAGCCCCGGTGCAGGGCAACGACGCCGAACATCATGTTGAAGAAATCGACCCGCTCGAGACCGACGGACTCCATCATGGTCTTCAGCGTCTGTTGGTCGGGGTGGACACGGATCGATTCTGCAAGGTAGCGGTAACTGGCCTCGTCCTGCGTCACCAGTTGCCCGATGCGCGGAATGATCCGGAACGAATAGAAATCGTAAGCTGGCGCGAGCGGCTTCCAGACTTGCGAGAACTCGAGCACCAGCAGGCGGCCACCGGGGCGCAGCACACGGCGCATCTCGGCCAGCGCGGCTTCCTTGTGGGTCATGTTGCGCAGGCCGAAGGCCACCGTCACGCAATCGAAGTAATCATCGGGGAACGGTAGCTTCTCGGCGTCGCATTGCGCCACCGGCATCAAGAAACCCTTGTCGAGAAGACGGTCGCGGCCGCGCGTGAGCATCGCATTGTTGATGTCGGTCAGCCAGACCTGACCGGTCCGGCCGACCCGCCGGGCGAAGGCCAGCGACAGGTCGCCGGTGCCACCGGCCACGTCGAGGACACGCGAACCCTCGCGCACGCCACTGCGGGCGATGGTGAAGGCCTTCCAGAGCCGGTGCATGCCGCCGGACATGATGTCGTTCATCAGGTCGTAGCGCTGAGCCACGGAATCGAATACATCGGCGACGCGGCGGGCCTTTTCGGCCTCGGCCACCTGTTCGTAGCCGAAGTGGGTGGTGTTCTTGTCGTTCATCGGTTGAATCCTGATGCGGGAGAGCGCGTGGCGAAAGCTCGCAAAAGCTCAGTGAGCGCCGCAGCCTCCGCGGGTCTTGGGCGGTGGTGACGGGCACTCGGCCGGATCCCGGCTGGCGCCGGCACTGGCCAGACGGTCCAGGTAGGCCTGCCAGAGGGCATCGCGGTGCCGACAGAAGTTGTAAAGCATGTCCCAGGAGTAGATGCCGCTATCGTGTCCGTCGGAAAAGACGAATTTCAGGGCGTAATTGCCGACCGCTTCGATGCGCTCGATGCGCACGTCGCGCTTGCCGACCTGCAGAACCTCCTGGCCGGGACCGTGCCCGCGGGCCTCGGCGGACGGCGTGAACACGCGCAGGAATTCGCAGGACAATTCGAAGCGCCCGGCATCGTCGTAGGCGAGCTCGAGTACATTCGACTTCTGGTGCAGCTTGATTTCGGACGGGATCGGCGTTTCTTGTTCGAGGCCGGCCATGGGAGTCCCTTGCATGCTGGTGGACGCGCTATCATAGCGCAGAAGCCAGCCCGGCGGTACGCTCCGCGGCCTGCGTGGCGTTTTCTCCCTGTCATCATTCTGTAACCGCGTCTTCATAAACTGGCGGCCACTGATCGAGGAGCCGCACCGCCATGCCAGCCAATATCCTAGTCGTCGAAGACGAACCGGCAATCCAGGAGCTGATCGCCGCCAATCT
>JAPKHL010000007.1 GCA_026646875.1 Rhodocyclaceae bacterium
TAGACTTCGCCCATGCGTGCATCGAGCGCCGTCAGCACGCGCCCGGCGCCGGCGGCGAAGGCCAGTGCGTCGAGGGTGCCGACCGGCAGCAGCGGGGTGTCGTGCGCGAAGGCGAGCCCCTGTGCGATGCCGCAGGCTACGCGCAGGCCGGTGAAGGCGCCGGGGCCGGCACCGAAGGCGATGCCGGAGAGGTCGGCGAAGCCGATGCCGGCTTCGGCCAGGGTATCGCGGACCAACGGCAGCAGGGTTTCCGAGTGGGGAATGCCGCGCGGGCAGTCGCGCAGCAGCACCGCGCCGTCGCGCCACAGGGCGAGCGAGCCGGCGTCGGTGGAGGTTTCGAGGGCGAGCAGGTGGATGGCGGACATGGGGCGTTATTCTACCCGTCCGCGCACCCTTCCCCATGTTTGCTCACATCCGGGAACGGCGGCGCCGGTTCATTCGCTCTCGGGATGGCGGATGCGCTCGACGAAACGCTGTATGCCGGCATCCGGCGGCGGCGTCAGCAGGCTGACCACGACGATGGTCAGGAAACCGACGGCGACCCCCCAGATGCCGGCCGAAGTGGACTGGATGCCGAGCCAGGGCTCCATGCCGATGCCGTGGATGCCGAGCCAGGGAATTGCATCGAACTGCACGCGCACCATGTAGATCATCGTCACCAGCAGGCCGCTGACCATGCCGCAGACGGCGCCGTAGCGGTTGGCCCGCTTCCAGAAGATGCCCAGCACGAGCGCCGGGAAGAAGGCGGCACCGGCCAGCGAGAAGGCCCAGGCGACCATGAAGAGGATGGTGGCAGGCTTTTGCGAGGCGACGGTGGCGGCAAGGACGGCGACCACCAGCAGCACCGACTTGGAGACGACCAGCCGCCACTGGGTGGTGGCCTCGGGGCGGAAGATCTTGTAGTAGACATCGTGCGAGAGCGCGCTGGCGATGGTCAGCAGCAGGCCGTCGGCGGTGGACAGCGCGGCCGCCAGCGCGCCGGCGGCGACCAGGCCGGAGACGACGTACGGCAGGCCGGCGATCTCCGGCGTGGCGAGCACGATCACGTCGGGGTTGAGGGCCAGCTCGGCAAGCTGCAGGATGCCGTCGCCGTTGATGTCCTCGATCGAGACGAGGCCGATCTTGCCCCATGCGCTGACCCAGCCGGGCAGCTGTGCGATGGTGCTGCCGACCAGGTTGGCGTAGATCTCGTACTTGGCGAAGACGGCGTAGGCCGGCGCGGTGAGGTAGAGCATCAGGATGAAGAAGAGCGACCAGGCCACCGAGTTGCGCGCCTCGCGTACCGTCGGCGTGGTGTAGTAGCGGATCAGGATGTGCGGCAGCGCGGCGGTGCCGACCATCAGGCAGAACACCAGGGTGAGGAAGTTGAGACGGGCGGTGTTGCTGGCCGTGGCGTCTTCACCGGGGAAGGCGGCGCTGTGGTGCGACGGTTCGGTGCCGCGCTCGGCGGCGGCGCGCATCGCTTCGTCCCAGCGGTCGCGCGCGGCCTCGGGGGTTTTCGGGATCTCGCGGCGCTGCCGTTCCAGGGCGACGATCTCGCGCATCTGTGCGTTGTTCTGCTGCTGCATCTCGCCGATCTGTCGGGTGAGCCGCTCGCGCTCCTCTGAGAGCGAGCCGGGCAGGCGCAGGATGCGGTCGTAGTAGGCATCGGCGCGCTCGCGGAAGAGGCGACGCGCCTCGATCTCGGCCGGCGCCTGGAAGATTTCGCCCTCCAGGGTGTGCAGCCGTTCGAGAACCTGGCCGTACATCACCTGCGGCACCGGGACGCTGGTCACCTTGTACGACAGCATGGCCACCGGGGCGATGTAGGCGACGATCAGGATCACGTACTGCGCCACCTGCGTCCAGGTCACCGCGCGCATACCGCCGAGGAAGGAGCAGACGAGGATGCCGGCGAGGCCGACGAAGACGCCGATCTCGAACTGCAGCCCGACGAAGCGGCTGGTGATGACGCCGACGCCGTAGATCTGGGCGACGACATAGACAAAGGAAGCGAGTACGGTGGCAAAGACGCCGACCAGGCGCGCCGCGTTGCCGCCGTAGCGCGCGCCGAGGAAGTCGGGAATCGTGTACTGGCCAAAGCGGCGCAGGTAGGGGGCAAGCAGCAGCGCCACCAGCACGTAGCCGCCGGTCCAGCCCATCACGTAGGCCAGGCCCTGGTAGCCGGAAAGATAGAGGGTGCCGGCGAGGCCGATGAAGGAGGCGGCGCTCATCCAGTCGGCGCCGGTGGCCATGCCGTTGAACAGGGCCGGCACGCGCCGCCCGGCGACGTAGTATTCGGAGATGTTCGCAGTACGCGCCAGGATGCCGATGGTGGCGTACAGGATGATGGTCATGAACAGGAAGGCATAGCCGATCCAGCGCGGCGGCATGCCATGGCGTTCGAGCACGCCGAGCAGGATGACGAAGGCGATGAAGCCGACGGTGTAGACGGCGTAGTAGCGGCGCAGCTGGGGCAGGATGTCGCTCATCGCGCCGACGCCTCAGCCACCGCGCCGCATCCAGCGCCGCGCCCGCTCCAGCTCGACGAAACTTGCCGGCGTTTCCGCCTCGCGCTGCAGCCCGCGCGCCAGCGCCACCTGCAGCAGGCGGGCGGTGGCATAGGCATCGGAGACGGCGTTGTGACGCTGGATGTTGTCGATGCCGAAGATCGTCAGCCAGTCGTCGAGGCCGCTCTGGTTGTTGTTCAGGTCGCGGAACAGGTCGGGCATCACCCAGGCGAGGTCGATCCACGGGAGCCCGAGCTCGATGCCGAGATACTGCCTGAGCGCACGGTCGATCATGGTCTGGTCGAACAGCGCGTGGTAGGCGACCAGTGGCGATTTGCCGAGCCAGTCGAGAAAGGCGAGCAACGCGTCAGCCGGCTCGACGCCTTCGCGCTGTGCGGAGCCGCCGATGCCGTGGATCAGGATGTTCGCATCGGTGCTCACCGTGTCCTGGCGGAGAACCACCTCGAAGGCGTCGTGGAAGTCGATGATGCCGTCGACGACGGCCAGCGCACCGATCGAGATCAGGCGGTCCTGCTTCATGTTCAGCCCGCTGGCCTCGACATCGACCACTGCGTAGCGGCTGCGGTAGTGCGAGCGCGTCATGTCCGCCGGCGGCAGCTGCCGCCAGGCGTCGAGCGCGGCCTGCCGGTCCGCCGCGAGGGGAACCGCCGGGCCCTTGTCCTGGCGTCCGAAGAGTTTGCCGATCCAGTTCATCGCGTCAGCGCACGGGGGCGTCGTTCATGCGCGCTCAGGCCTGGTAGTCCAGCCGCAGGCGCTGCTGCAGCTTGCGCGCCTGGCGGAAGGCTTCCTTGAGGATGCGCCGCTCGAGTTCGTTGAGTTCGTCCGGGCGTACGTAGTTGTCGCCGGCGCGTCCGTGCTCCTGCTCGAAGTGCTGGTGGCGCAGGCGCAGGAGCTGGATGAAGTTGAAACCTTCGATGATGGCGCCGATCTCGTCGGCCGGCACGTTCATCTGGCTGCTGGAGAGCTTGAGGCGCTGCACGGTGTTGGTCGCGGCGATGTTGTGGCCGAGCGCGAAGATGCGCGCGGCGTCGATGAACAGGCGCGCGCCGAGTTTCTTGAGGTCGATGGTGCCGGGATGCTCGGGGTCGGCGTCGGTGACGAAGTCGCGGATCTTGCCGAGCGGTGGCGCCACCGTCAATGCGTTCTGCGCCATCATGCGCATGAAGATGCCGTTGGACCGGGTCTGCCGCAGCAGCGACAGGCGCAGGCGGTCGGCCAGGTTGAAGCGGCCGTAGAGCGGTCGGAAATCGAAGAAGATGGTGGCGTTGAGCAGGGCCTGGGGCTGGGGCGAGCGAATCCAGCGGGCGAACTTCTCCTCCCATTCCTCGAGGGTCAGGCAGAGCTCGGGATTGCTCGCCATGATGTTGCCCTTGCACAGCGGGAAGCCGCAGCGGTCGAGCGCTTCATTGACGTCGCGCGCAAACTCCAGCATGCGCAGCTGCGTCTGCTCGCGGTCCATGATGTCGGTGCACTCGTAGACGATGCCGTTGTCCTGGTCGGTGCTGAAGGTCTGCTCGTCGCGTCCCTCCGAGCCGAAGGACAGCCAGGCCCACTCGATGCCGTAGAGGTCGTGACGGTCGAGGCAGAGCTGGATGACGCGCCGGGTCAGCGTATCGTTGAGCGCGGAGATGAACTGCGTGAGCTGCTCGGCGCCAACGCCCTGCGCAAGCATGTTGAGCGAGAGCTGGCGGACATCCTGACTGGCCTGCCGCAGCTGTTCGATGCTGGCGGCGGTGTCGATGGTCTGGCGGATCTGGCGCAAACCGACACGCTGCAGGGTGAACAGGTCGCGCTCGGAGACCACGCCGCGCAGGCGGCCGCCCTCGTCCACCGCCAGCACGTGACGGATGCCGTGCATGGCCATGGCCAGCGCGGCATCGTAGGCGTTCGAGGAGACCGGCAGGGCGTGCGGCGCGGGCGACATCACCGATTCGATCGGGCCGTCGAGCGGAGTGCCCGGCAGCACGATGCGCTTGAGCACGTCGGACTGGGTGAAGATGCCGATCGGCTGTTCGTTCTCGTCGACCACGATCATCGAGCCGATATGGGCGCTGGCCATGCTTTCGATCACCTGACGGATCGACGTGCCGGGCGGCACGGCGAGCGGGGCCTTCTTGATGATCGAGGCCAGGGGGGAGTTCATCGTCTGCTGCTCGGCGGCGCGCTGCGCGAACTGGATCTGCAGCTGCTGCCGCGACTGGTTGAGCAGGCTGGCGATGTACTGCGTGCAGAAGAGGTTGAAGACGGTGCTCTTCTGCATCAGCCGGAAGAAGTCGTCGGCCGGCAGTTCGTAGCAGAAGACGTCCTCGAGGGCGACATAGGCGTTGGTCGAGGGGCGCTGCGCGGTGACCGAGCCGATCGGGAAGCCCTCGCCCGGGCCGAGCGTCATCGAGGCGAATTCGACGAGGCTGACCTCGCCGGCCTGGCGTGCCAGCACCTTGCCGCGCTGCAGCAGGTAGAAGGTGCGGGCAACGCCCATCTCGGGCGTCAGGATCTGCGCGTCGCGCGGGTAATAGGCGAGACGGAGGCGCTCGGCGAGGAATTGCAGGGCCTCCGTTTCCATGCGGTCGAACGGCGGGTAGCGGCGCAGGAACTCGATGGTCGCCGAAACCAGCATCTGCGTTGCGCTGTTGCTCACTGGACTGCTCCTGTCGCTGCACTCATGCCCCCGCGCGGGCGGGGGTCTCCCTGGCGGACCACCGGGCGGCAGGGCCCGGACGGTGCGCCGTATGCCACAAAACAAACAGGCCGGCCCTGATCGGTGCCGGCCTGGAACGCGGTCTGACGCCGCTTGCTATGCCTGTTCTTGAAATCCTTCGCGATGCGCTGCGGAACCTTGAACGGCATGTCTCCTTCCACCTGTTGTTCCTGGGGCTGCTCCGCCCGGTGGTGCTCCGCTTGCGCGGCACCGGGCGGCCGGCGGCCGGTCAGCTCGCGGACTGCTTGAGCTGATCGAGGATCGCCGGGTTTTCCAGCGTCGAGGTGTCCTGCGTGACTTCCTCGCCCTTGGCGAGCGAGCGCAGCAGGCGACGCATGATCTTGCCGGAACGGGTCTTCGGCAGGTTCTCGCCGAAGCGGATGTCCTTCGGCTTGGCGATCGGACCGATTTCCTTGCCGACGTGATCCTGCAGTTCCTTGACGATCTTCTTGGCCTCGTCGCCGGTCGGGCGGGTGCGCTTGAGCACGACGAAGGCGCAGATCGCCTCACCGGTCAGGTCGTCCGGACGGCCGACCACGGCGGCCTCGGCCACCAGCGGGTGCGAAACGAGGGCCGATTCGATCTCCATGGTGCCCATGCGGTGGCCGGAGACGTTCAGCACGTCGTCGATGCGACCGGTGATGGTGAAGTAGCCGTTCTGGGCGTCGCGCACGGCGCCATCGCCGGCGAGGTAGAGCTTGCCCTGGAAGTCGTCGGGGTAGTAGGACTTCTTGAAGCGCTCCGGATCGCCCCAGATGGTGCGGATCATCGACGGCCAGGGCTTCTTGACCACAAGGATGCCACCCTTGCCCCAGTCGAGCTCGGTGCCGGTTTCATCGACGATGGTGGCCTGGATGCCCGGGAAGGGCAGCGTGCAGGAGCCCGGCACCAGCGGCGTGACGCCCGGCAGCGGGGTGATCATGTGGCCGCCGGTCTCGGTCTGCCAGAAGGTGTCGACGATCGGGCAGCGGGCGCCGCCGACGTTGTCGTAGTACCACTGCCAGGCGGCCGGGTTGATCGGCTCGCCCACCGAGCCGAGGAGGCGCAGCGAGGAGAGGTTGTAGTTCTTCGGATGGACGGTCGGGTTGGTGTCGGCGGCCTTGATCAGCGAGCGGATAGCGGTCGGCGCGGTGTAGAAGATGTTGACCTTGTGGTCCTGGATCATCTTCCAGAAACGGCCGGCGTCCGGATAGGTCGGTACGCCCTCGAAGACGATCTCGGTGCCACCGCAGGCCAGCGGGCCGTAGGTGATGTAGGTGTGGCCGGTGACCCAGCCGATGTCGGCGGTACACCAGAAGACGTCGTCGGGCTTCAGGTCGAAGGTCCACTTCATGGTCAGCACGGCGTGCAGCAGGTAGCCGCCGGTGGAGTGCTGGACGCCCTTCGGCTTGCCGGTCGAGCCGGAGGTGTAGAGCAGGAACAGCGGGTGCTCGGCCTCCACCCACTCCGGTTCGCAGGTTTCGGACTGGCCGGCGATGGCATCGTGCCACCAGGTGTCGCGGCCGGCGACCATGGCGCAGTCGGCACCGGTGCGCTTCCAGACGATGACGTTCTTGATCGTCGGGCACGCGTTGTTCTCGAGGGCTTCGTCGGCGATCGGCTTGAGCGGCAGGGCCTTGCCGCCACGGCACTGGCCGTCGGAGGTAATCAGCATGACGGCGCCGGCATCGACGATGCGGTCGCGCACCGATTGCGCGGAGAAGCCGCCGAAGACCACCGAGTGGATGGCGCCGATGCGGGCGCAGGCCTGCATGGCGACGATGCCTTCGACCGACATCGGCAGGTAGATGACCACGCGGTCGCCCTTCTTGACGCCACGGGCCTTGAGGGCGTTGGCGAACTGGCCGACCTTGGCCAGCAGTTCCTTGTAGGTGACGCGGCTGACGGTACCGTCGTCGGCTTCGAAGATGATTGCGACCTTGTCGCCGAGGCCGGCTTCGATGTTGCGGTCGAGGCAGTTGTAGGAGACGTTGAGCTTGCCGTCGGCGAACCACTTGAAGAAGGGGGCGTTCGATTCGTCGAGCACCTGCGTGAAGGGCTGCTTCCAGGTCACGTGCTCGCGGGCCAGGCGGGCCCAGAAGCCTTCATAGTCCTTGCTGGCTTCCGCACACAGTGCGTTGTAGGCATCCATGCCGGCGATCGTCGCCTGCTTGACGAATTCGGCGGAAGGCTGAAAAACCTGTTGGGATTCACTCTGCGACATATTGCTTCTCCTGTGCGGTATTTGAATGATTCAAGCAGCCGGTACAGCGTTGCGCCTTAAAGCGGGGGCGCCAAAATCCTGCCAGTCGCGCCGGAGGACGGATCCGGTGGTCACGCCTGCGTGCAGCCGGGGCCTGACGCGCCGTTGGAGTCCGTGGAGGCATCCGGGCGGGATTTCCCGATTAAACCTCGCCAATCTTACATACGGCTTACGTTTTCTTGCTGCAAAGCAGCATCGGCAAGGCTTTCAGGCCGGCGCCTCGCTCTGCAGCGCCCCCGGCAGCGTCGCGTTGCCGGACAGCGGGCGCAGCTGGCAGGGATGCGCGTATTCCATGCGCGGCGCGAGGTCGACGCCGTCAGCGCTGCCCGGTGCGGCCAGGCGGACGCCGGGCAGCGCGCCCCGGCGCAGACGGTAGTCCTGGCGCACCGCGCGTGCGAAGACATCCCAGTCGACGTTGGGGTTGGCCGCGTACTCGCCGGAAGCGGCCGACTCCAGGCTGCCCTTGCCGACGAGCAGATTGTTCACCGCGCGCACCCGGTCGGCGCCGGACTTCACGCGCAGGAAGACGCCGCCGCGCGGGCGGTCGTCGATCAGGGTGTTGTGCACCAGGTGCAGCTCGTTGCGCGGCCATTTGTAGCCCTCGGCGCCGAAGGCGATCAGGTGCGGATTTTCGGTCAGGCTGCCCTGCTGGATGAGGTTGCCGACCACGTAGGCCAGGCCGCCGGCGGGAAACTCCAGCTCGTAGCTGGCGCGTCCGCCGCTCTCGTCGGTCAGGCGGTTGTAGAAGATGTGGTTCTCGCCGGCCCGGCTCTTCAGCAGGTGGCCGACCCGGGCGGCGTGGAAATAGCAGCCGCTGACGCTCAGCCGGCGGATGGTGCCGGCGTACAGGTTGTGGAAAATACCCTCCTCGCGTCCCGTGTAGCCGGAGAATTCGCAACGCTCGACGTGCAGCTCGAGGGTCTTGTCGTTGCTGGTCAGGATGCCGTTCTGGTTGTCCAGGAAGCGGCACTGGCGGACACTCAGGGCCCCCTTCTCGTGGCGGATGCCGGCACCGTTGAGATCGCCGACGCGGGCGCCGACGAACTCGATGTTCTCGACCAGCATGCGGTCGCCGCGAACCACCCAGATGGCCTTGCCCTCGGCGCTCGCGCCGGCGGCGAGCAGGCGCACCGGGCCGCCGACCCCGCGCACGGTCAGGCGGTCGCGCGTCCACACCGCCACGTCGCCGGAATATTCGCCGGCGTCCACCTCGATGGTGTCGCCGTCGCGGGCCTGCGCGGCGGCGGCGGCAAGCGTGCGCAGCGACTGGCCGGGCCCGACCCGCAGCAGGCGCCCCGCCGCCACGCCGGCGGGGGAGGCCGGTGGCGGGCTCGCCACCGGCGCGGCCGCCAGCAGGGGGCGGCAGGCAGCATAGCCAAGCAGGGCCAGGCCGCCGCGAAGGAAACGTCGTTTCATGATTCGACTCCTTTGTTGACCAGGGCCTCGAGCTGCCCCAGATAGACCAGCCAGTCCGCGATCCAGCGCACCCGCGCGGGGGCCAGCATGCCGATTCCCAGACAGGAGAGCAGATAGCGGTTGTTGAGAAGGCGGAAGGGCATGCCTTCGAGGATCCGCTGCCGGATCCCGGAATCAAGCGCCGCCTCGCCGGAGATCCCGGCGGATTCACCCGCTTCGCCGCAGCCCTCCGTCCCGCCCTCCCCCGCCGCCCCGGCCGCGCCCTCGAATGGAATGTCCGCGTGACGCGGGTAGGCACGATGGATTGCCTCCTCGTGCAGGTTGCCGGTCAGCATCTCCTCGATGCGCATGGCCGACAGGAAGTCGAACAGGTCATGGTCGAGGTAGGGCGCGTAAACCGTTCGGCCGGGTGCCGCCAGCAGGGCGAACGGCGCCAGGGCGATCTCGCGCCGGCCGCGGTTCCAGAAGGTGAAGGACTTGATCGGGTTGGGCGCATCGAGATGGCGGGCGATCTCGGCGGCCAGGCGGGCCAGCGCGGCCTCGCGCGGCACCCGGCGGTACAGCGCCGGCGACAGCAGGTGGGCCAGCGCCGTTTCCGAGCAGCTGCCGAAGCTGGCAATGAAATCGGCGGCAAGCCGCTCCGGCGGCGCCTCGCGATAGAGGCGCGCGCGCCCGGCGTTGACGAAATGCCCGGGGGACGAGAGGGTGTCGCCGGCGATTCCGTCATAGAGGGCGACCCCGGCGGCGGCGGAATGATCGCGCACCGCCAGCAGCCAGCCGTGTTCGTCGCTGCAGAAGCTGGTCAGCAGGTTTTTCCGCGCCATCCGCTCCAGCGACTGCGGCGGCGGCTCGACGATCGTGAGCGGCAGGCCGAGCGCGCCGGCAACCCGGGCGGCGATGCGCACGTCGGCGATTCCCTTGGCCTGCCCGTCGTGGGTGGTCAGGCAGCAGTTCGGACGATGCCCCTGTGCGTCCAGCTCGAACAGGATGTGCCGGGAATCCCGGCCGCCGCTCAGCGGCACCGCGAAGCCGCCGGGCGGCGGCGGCCTGCGGCGGATCGCCTGGCGAAACAGCGCGATGTAGCCATCGATCAAGGCCTGGCGCGGCAGATCGAGCGGGCGTGCCGGCGCCGGCCGTCCGCCTCGCAGGCTGAATTCGCCGTCCTGCCAGGTCAGGCGGGCCGCCGGCGGCAGGGCGTGGATGTGTGCGAAGGGAGTATCCTCGCCGAGGAAAAAACCGACGCGCAGGAACACCGCCAAAGCCTCGTGGTCGAGATCGACGGGTGCACCGGCGTCAAGCAACGCGGGAATCGACGGCGCCACGCCGATCCCGCCGGCATCCTGCCAGTAGAACAGGGGGTGCATGCCGTAGCGGTCGTTCCCGGCGCGCAGGCACTGTCCGTCCCAGGTCCACCCGGCGAAGATGCCGTCGGTCTCATCATTCTCGCCATCGGCACGGGGAAGGCGGTGCCCGAACGTGGCCTGCGGCACGCCGCGCACGCGCACCCCCGCCGCCGTCCGCTCGACGCGGAGGAAGGTCGCGGGGGCATCGGCGTTCACGGCGCAGTCTCCGCCTGCCCGCGCCAGCGGGAGAACAGGGCGTGGATGCGGTGCAGCGCGCGATTGCGGTAGAGCGTCCGGTGTACGATCGGACGCTGACCGCTCGCCCAGGCCAACTGGTCGGGCGTGGCGTTGGTGTAGAACTCGAAACGCCCCACCCGCCCGCACGCAAAAGCCTCGTCGAGCAGGTCGTGCAGCAGGAGGCGGCCGGGGGCGTATTCAGCGAGGGATTCATCGTAGGCGGTCTTCAGCGCGACGATCATGGCCGGTCCGGCGATGGTCAGGCGGCTCGCCGCCAGCCGCTCGCCGAAACGGTATTCATGCACGGCGGCATCTCTGCTGGCGGCAAAACGGGTCAGCACGTCGAGGTAGAACCGCCCCTGCGGGTTGTCGGCGGCGACGGCAGTACCGGCGCGTCCCTTCCAGCCGGCCGATTCGAGCGCTCCGTAGCGGTGGAGGGCCGCGGGCAGGTCGCCGGGGGCGGTGTGGTGCACGAGACGGGGAACCCAGCCGGCAGCCTCCGCCCGCCGCCGGTAACGATTGAGGTTGCCGATCAGTTTTTTCGGTCGCGCCGCCCAGTAGGCGGCGGCGCCGGTCGAGAAATCGACGTCGATGGTGAGCGCGTGCCCGCTCTGGCGCAACGGCCCCGGCCAGGCGGCCGCGTCCGGGGAGAAACGGGGATCGACGCAGAGCAGGTCGAGCGCGAGACAGCTCCCCGGCAGGGCGCGCGCCAGACTGCCGAGCATGGCCGCGTCGCTCAGCAACAACGGACCGAGCGGCGCCTGGTCGGGCAGGAAGGATTCCCAGCGGCCCGGCCCCTTGCGCCGCAGCAGGCAAAGGCCATCGACCCCCTGCCCGTTCCGGTGCGCGCAGAGGTACTCGTCGCCGGCGCCGAAATGCGTCAGCAGGGCGTCGACGAAACGGCTGTCGAGCAGGGGATGGCCGCCGTTGAGCCGTCGGTTGAGGTGATCCCAGGCCATCGCCCAGGCGCCCAGGCCGCCGCCCAAGCGCTCGACGTGCCAGCCGCTCATGCCTGCTCCCCCTGCGCCGGGCTCGCGTCGGCCCGCACGACGAGCGCGACGGCGGCAATCATCCAAGCCAGCTCATCGGCATGCAGCCCCTGATGGCAAGGCAGGTGAAGTACCCGCAGGCGGTAGTCGGCGGCCACCGGACAGGACGACGCAGCCATCTCGTCCCAGCGCCAGATCGGCACGCCGAGATGCTTGAGGCGGTGGAAATCGGGAAAGGGGCGCTCGAGGTAGAGCGGAAAGGCATACGGAACACAACTCGCCGGCAGTTCGGGGAAGACGGCGCGGCAGTTGGGCAGCGCGGCGGCGGCCGCGCTCCAGGCACGGTAGTTCTCCCGGCGACGGGCCGCCACCGCATCGCGTGCGCAGTGGCGCAGCAGGCGGTGCGAAAGCGCAAGACCGGCACGCCTCTCTTCGTCGGCAAGATAATGCGACGAGGGGCCGGAGACCGGCTGCAGGTCTTCGTCGGCGGGAAGCAGTGCCCGGCGCTGCAGCGCGGCAAACTCGTTCGGCAGCGCGGCGAGCGCGGCCGGTCCGATGCGCTGCCGACGCTGGCGCCGCCCTGCGAGCAGCGCACGCAGCAACGCGCGGCCTTCGCGCAATAGCCCTTGCGGGCGCAGACCGGCCCCCAGGGTCGCATCGCCGCCGGACCCCGTGCCGGCATCGCCGTTGTCGAGCAGCACGCCGCCATCGCCGGCCGCGACGAACTTGTACGGGCTGGCCACGGCATAACGACCGTGCGTACCGATCTCCGCCCCGCCCCCCTCCCCCCCGCTCAGCAGCGCATGCGCGCAATCCTCGATCAGCACGATATTGCGCGCGGCGCACCAGGCGGCGATGGCGGCAACGGCCTGGGGAAAACCGAAGTAATGCGTGAGCAGCAGTGCGCGTACCGGGCGCGACGCGGATGCAAGGCATGCCGCCAGCGCATCGAGGTCGGGCGACAGGTCCGGACGCAGCGGATAGAGCAGGATCTCCGCGCCGAGCCGGATGGCCGGATCGAGCATGGTCCGGCAGTGATAGGCGGGCAACAGCACTGCCGTCCCGGGAGCGACGCCGGAGCGCCGGAAGGCATCGTGCAGTGCATAGCGTCCGCGCGTATGGAAGGCGTTGCCGGCGCGGCAGAACGGCGAGGCAAACGGCGGCGCGCCCATGGCGGCCAGCAGGTCATCGGTCGAGAGCGCCGGCAGCAAGGGAACGCGCGGCGAGGGAAAGCCGCAGGGTGTGGGATCGAAACGGTGGATGGTCAGCGACATCGCCGGAGCGGCCGGGCTTCCGGCGGTTAGCGACCGGCGGCCGGGGCGCCCGCCGCCGGCGACGCCGTGCCCGCACCGGCATCGCGCCATTTGCCGGCTTTCTGCAGCTTGTTCTTCAGGCCGGGCAACTGGAAGCCCTGGGCGTAGGCGCGATGGGCGTACGCGAGGGCCTTCTCGTGGTCGTTCAGCTCGAAATAGGCGAGCCCCAGGTTGTAGTTGAGGTTGGCGCTCTCGCCGGCGAGCCGGGCGGCCGTCTCCAGATGTTCGATCGCCTCCTGCGTGCGCCCGCTCTTCATCAGGTAGACCCCGTAGATCATGCGCGGATTGCCCTCGTTCGGGCGGAAGCGGAAGGCGCGGTCGAACCAGCAGTCGATGGAATACGTCGAATCCTTCGGTCGCGGCGTCTTCTCGCGCAGGGCGAGGTTGGAGATCGCCAGCAGGGCGCGCGCGTGGTTGGGAAAGACGCCCAGGGTGTAGCTGAGATCCTGTCCCAGCGAACCGGTATTGCCGCGCTTGAGCTGCTCCACGCGCGGCGTGAAGTGGGCGCGGTCGACCAGGGCACGATCGGCCGGCGTCGCCGCGTTGTAGTCGAAGGGACCGTAATGATTGGTCAGCGGTCCGCATTCCGCCTCGCCGGCGCCGGCCGGGGCGGCCAGCGCGGCGAGCAGCAGGAGGCACGGGAGGCTCCGCACGCCACGGCGCACGGACACGGGAATGCGGAAGGACAGGTGCATGGTCATGATTTACCTCAATCCGAAACCGAAACGCTGCTTGACCACCGCCAGCAGCCAGTAGATCCAGGCACGCGGCCGGCCGGCGGCGTGGCCGATGGCCTCGGCGAAGGCCTGCCGGGCCACCCCGGCATCGCCTTCCCAGTAATGGAAGTAGCCGTGGCTGAAGCACAGCCCGAAGAGCCGCTCGCGCAGCCGCCGGGCGTCGGCCCGCCGGCCGTCCGGTCCGACCGCCCCGTATTGCTCGAGCATCCGGCACAACACCCGGTATTCGTTGTTCTCCGGGCGCGGCACGCAGGTGGTGCTCTGCGCATGCATGCGGTACCAGGCCAGCGTGCGGTTGAGCTTGTCGGCCCGGAAACGCCGCGAGATGCGCAACCAGAAATCGTAATCCTCGCCGGTGCGCAGCGTCTCGTCGAAGCCACCGACGGCGTCGAGCACCGGCCGGCGGATCAGGGCCGTGATGATATGGACGATGTTGTCGAACAGGAGTTCGCCGTAGATCCAGCCGGAATGCTCGCGCACCAGCGCTCCCTGCGCCGGATCGTCCCGCGCCGGCGGCGGCGGATCGAAGCCGCCGTCGGCCCGCGCGTGCCAGCGCACGAACTTGCCGAAGACCACGCCGACCTCGGGCTGAGCGCGCAGGTAGTCCACCTGCGCGCTCAGTTTGCCGGGCAACCAGACATCGTCGGCGTCGAGAAAGGCGATCAGTTCGCCGCGCGCCACCGTGAACCCGAAGTTGCGCGCCGCCGCCGGGCCGCCATTGCGGCGCTCGAAGACGCGCACGCGCTCGCCGAAGGTGCGCGCCTCGTCCGGCGTGCCGTCGCGCGAGCCGTCGTCGACGACGATCAGCTCGAGGTTCGGATAGTCCTGCTCCAGTACGCTGCGGATCGCCTGTCCGATGTAGGCGCGCGCGTTGTAGGCCGGCATGATCACCGAAACGAGCGGGGCGGCCTCCGCCACCACGCCGGCTTGCGCTTCAACGCTCATCGAAACCTCCGGATCCATCGCATTCATCCGGCGCCCCCGGACGCCATCCGCCCGGCAAGGAGACGACCGCCCATCATGCCGCGCGATGCGCGTGCGGCAGCCGTTTGAGCAGGCCCGCCAGCGCCACCTTGCCGCGCTCGGCGAACGACAGGTCGCGCCAACCGATGCGTCCGGCCAGATCGAGCACGGCGGCGTAATCCGCCTCCGCGTAGGCACCCCAGAGAGCCTCGGACTGCATGGCGCGCAGGCGCGGCAGGATCGCCGCGCGCTCCGCCTCGGTCAGCGCAGCCGTATCGAGGATGCGCGCCCACACCCGCAACCGCCCGAGCGCGACCTTGAGCCCCTCGTGCACGTGGTTGCCCGCGTGGCAGCGATAGCGCAACGACGGCTTCCAGATCAGTCCGAGCCGTCCGGCGCGCAGCATGCGGAAGGCAAATTCGGTGTCCTCGGTGCGCACGCCACGCAGCGAGAGGTCCCAGCTGCCGGCCCGGGCCAGCAATGCACGGCTGACCGCCAGCGTCGACGGCCAGAACGGGTAATCGGGCAGCAGCCGGGCGAGCGGGAAGGCACCGACCACTGCCACCGGATCTGCGGGATCGCGCGCGATCCCGTCCCAGTACCCCGGTCGCAGGCGTCCGTGTTCGCTGAAGTAATCCTCGGCGGCCAGGCCGTTTTCGTCGAACTTGACGAAGTTGCCGGCGATCACGTCCACCTCGCCGGTGTCAATCAGGCGCAGCAGCAGGGCGTGCCGATCCGCCTCCCAGAGGTCGTCGTCGTCGAGGAAGGCAATCCAGCGGCCGCTCGCGTGGCTGATGCCGGTGTTGCGCGCGGCCTGCTGGCCGCTGTTCTCCTGGCGGACGTAACGCGCCACCGGGGCGTGCGCGGCGACCACCTCGCGCGCGCTGCCGCTGCCACCGTCGTCGACAACAACGATCTCGGCCAGCGGCACTGTCTGCGCGGCGAGCGAGGCCAGCGCCTGGGCAAGGTAATCGTCGCGCCTGAAAGTCGTCACGACCACCGAGACGAGCGGCGGCTGACTCATGCCGCACCGTCCCGCCAGGCCAGGAGTGCGCAGCCCTTCTCGCAGGCCGGTGCATCGCGGCGCGCCAGCGCGGGCGCGGCGGCCAGCCAGCGCTCGACGATGGTCCGTTCGTCGGCGCGGTCGGCATCGTCGAGCAGCAGCCAGGCCGGCGACGCCAAGCGGTCGCACAGGACCGGGAAGGCCGGGTAGCGAGCCAGTTCGGCGGAAAACCAGGGCGGGCCGTCGACCACCAGAAGGTCGATCGACAGGCCGGCGGGCAGACGGGAAACGTCGTACCACTGGCCCTGCCAGCCCGGCAAGGCCAGTTCGACGAGCGGCGCGTCGATGACCTCGGCATGGGCCTCGAGGCCATGCGTGCGCAGCAGCCTGCGGGTCTTTTCTGCGTAGACGGGGTCGTGCTCCAGGCTGAGCACCCGCCCCCGCCCGGCCCGCCGCAGGCAGGCTGCAGCGACCAGCGTGCTGACCCCGCTGCTGCACTCGACCACCGTTTCCGGTGCGCTGTCGACGATCCGCGCGGCGAGCGTGCGCAGGAAATCCGGTGAGGCGGCCCATCCGCGCATCGGTGGCAGGCCGTGCTCCGGCCGGATTTCGGCGTAGAGCGCCAGCAGCGATTCGATCTGCAGGATGGTGTTGTCGGCCTGGGCGGCCTGCGCCGCGCCGGCCCGCACGATCGCCCCGGAAAGCCGCTGGTAGATCAGATAGAGCGCAACGAACTGGGCCAGGACGAGGCACAGGAGGAGGATCGAAAGAACGTCACCCAGCATGCCACCCATTGCCTGCCCTCCATGAAGAATGAAAATCCGGCCCCCGGTGCGCTCAGCGCGACAGCGCGAGCAGGCGGAGGGAGACGCCCAGCCGCTTCAGGCGTTCGCCAGCCGATCCGGGGTAGCCGGCGGCCAGCGTGAGGAAACCGTGCGCCATGGCGCGCACCGCTGCGCCATGGCAGCGATGATGCCTTAATCCATGGACATAATCCACCACGAGCGGCCACTCGTCGAGGATCGCCGCGTCGGCATAGCCGCCGCGCACTGCTCCGGAAATCGCCCGCCGCTCGCCCTCTCCCAACCCTTCGCCGGGAGGCAGGTCGGCCAGCAGCTCGCCGAGATCCGTAAAGAATTCGGCCAGGCAGCCCTTGCCCGCCATCACGGCAAGACGTTCGAGCCGCGCCGCGCGCATCGCCACGGGGTCGAGCGGTCCGGCCTGGCGCGGCACCAGGTAGTCGCCCAGCGGCAGCGAGGCGCGCAGCTTCTGCCCGACCCGCTGGTCGAAGCGACGGAACACCCGGGAGCGCTGCGTACCGCTGTAACGGATTGCCTTTGCGCCCCGCGGCCCGGTGTGCTGGCGGAAGACGAAAACCGGCGCGGCGGACTGCACGGCGGAATGAGCGTGCGCCAGGCGCAGCTGCATGTCGTAGTCCTCCGAGCTCAGCAGTTCGGTGTCGAAGCCGCCCAGCTCGCGGTACAGGGCCGCCGGCACCAGTGCCGTGGCCAGGTGGAAGAAACACCCCAGCATCAGGTCGTGAAAGAAGCGGTCGGGATCGTGCGCGGGCAGCGCGTGGAGGCGTCCGCGCACGATGCGTCCGTCGGGGCCGTCATGCCCGTAGTAGTGCGGAGCATAGACGAAAGCTGCCCCCGGATTCGCGTGCAGCGCCGCAAGGCGTGTTTCGATCGCATCCGGCAGGGCCACGTCGTCATCGTCGAAGATCCAGATCAGGTCGCCCTCGGCGAGCGACAGCCCGAGATTGACGGCCCGGGGCTTGCCACCATTCTCCTTGCGCACGTAGCGGATCCGCTCCCCATAGGCCCGCACGATTTCCGGCGTGGCATCCTCGGAGCCGTCGTCGATGACGACGATTTCCCGGGGCGGCACGCTCTGCGCCAGCAGGCTGTCCAGGCACTCCCCGAGATAGTGGGCCCGGTTGAAGGTCGGCACCAGCACCGACACGCTCGTTCCCGACATCGTCATGCCTTCCTCCCGAACGGGGTCAGCCGCGCCGGCGGCCGATGTTGCGCAGCAGGGCCCGGAGGTCGTCCAGGTAGCTGCGCGCCATGATGAGTACGGCCGACACGTAGACAGCCACGCCGAACAACACCAGCAGCGCCAACCGGAACAACGGCGCATCGACCACGCCGGCGAGCAGCGGTCGCACCACTCCGATGGCGAGCAGCATCAGCAGCGCGGCCAGAGTGGGCACGCCCAGCATCCGCCATTCGGCGCGGGTATCGAGGCGGACCAGGCCGAGCGCGACGCGCAGGAAGACCACGGAGACCGGCGTCGTCGCCAGCACCGCCCAGGCCACGCCCGTCCCCCCCCAGTGGCTGCCAAGGTACAGCGAACCGGTGAAGATCAGCGTGCTCAGCAGATACAGCCGGAACGCCAGGCCGAGCCGGTTGGTGGCGTTGTAGATCGGCGTGCCGATGGTCGTCGCCGCGCGGATTCCCGAACTCGCGGCGATGATCTGGAGGATCGGGATCATCGCCAGCCACTGCGGGCCGTAGAGGATGGGGACCAGTTCCTCGGCGACCGCCGCGATCCCGAACCCCACCGGAATCACGGCGAGCGCCAGCAGGCGGCCGCTGCGCAGGATGCCGGCCTGGAAACGCGGCAGGTCGTCCTGCACCGCCGAAAAGGCGGGGAACAGCACGCGCTGCAGCGGAATGGCCATGCGCGTGCGCACCTCGTCGGTCAGCGAGCGCGCGTTCTGGTAGTAACCGAGGGAAACCGCGCCGAGCAGGCGCCCGACCAGGAAAAGATCGAAGTTGGCGTTGACGTAGAAAAGGATACCGTTGCCGAAATAACCGCTATTGACCCGCCAGGTGGACGCCAGGAAGGCGCGGCTGAAACGCAGCCGGGGACAGTAGCCGGCGAGCAGCAGGTAGGCCAACGACTGGACCAGCAGGCCGGCCAGCGCGCCACCGACCAGGCTCCAGACCCCCCACCCGGTCAGCGCCATGAGCACCGCGACACCGGCGCGGCAGAGCAGCATCAGCGCCTGCACGGCAAAGTCCATGCGGAACATCAGGAGGCGCGCCAGCAGGCTGCGCGGCACGACGCTCAGTTCCTCGAGCAGGAAGGAAAGGCAGAGCACGCGCAGCAGCTCTCCCACCTGCGGATCGTTGAACAGCGCTCCGGCCTGGAAGGACAACAGGAATACCGCGGCCGTGAGCAGCGCGCCAAGCGCACAGGCGGCCCAGAACATGGTGTCGATCTGGATGCGCGCGATGCGCGGACGCTGGATCAGGATCGAGCCGAAGCCGAAATTGGCGAACAGCGCTGCCAGCTCGGTGATCACGGTGGCCATCGCGATGTGGCCGAAATCGGCGGGCGTGAGCAGGCGCGCCAGGATGGCCATCGAGCCGAGGGTGACGGCAATGCGGAAAGCGATGCCGAGAAAGGTGAAGGCAGCACCATCGACCACCCGCCGGCCGAGATCGGCACTCGACGGGCGGAAGGCGCGGCGGACCAGCGTCAGCCTGCGAGCCGTGCGAGCCATGCCAGGGTCGCCTCTTCGACGGCCGCGCGCCAGGGCGCGGAGGAGAAGGTGTGATCGGCCTCGGGCAGCTCACTGCGCTGCACCGTCGGCCGCGCCAGCGCCGCCCGCCAGCGCGGATCGGCATCGGTGTATTCGCGGAATTCGCGGGCGACCAGATCGCGTCCGCTCAGCAACAGCAGCACGGGCCCGGGAAAGTCCGCCAGCGCCTGCCCCATGCGCGTCTGGAAGGACGGCACGGCCGGCTGCGGCGCACGGGCCAGCGCGCGGCGGAGGCTGCCGAGCAGGCCGCGCGCCGCACCGGTGAGCGAGACCTGCCCGCGCGCCAGCTTGCGCCAGAACTCGCGCTGCAAAAAACGCTGCCCGTAGTAATGCCGCACCTGCGCGCGGGCCAGCGTGGTCTCCGAACGAACCCAGGGATTGAGCAGACAGAGACCGGCGAGACGCTGATCGCGCCGCTCGTGCCAGTAGAGCAGCGCGGCCGAGGCCGCGTCGCACAGCCCCCAGAGAACGATGTGCCGGACCGACGGACAGGCGGCCTGCAGGGCGTCGGCAGCGGCAGCGATGTCGTCGGACAGCGCCTCGAAACCGCGTGCCTCGCCCTCGCTGTCGCCCATTCCGCGCACATCGAAACGCAGCGCCGCGTAACCGGCGGTCGCCAGCCGGCGAGCCAGCAGGACGAACTGGCGATGACTGCCGGCACGGTACTGCGGTCCGCCGACAACGATCAGCACACCGGTTGCCGCCGGCTGCGCGGGACAGACGAGCACGCCCTGCAGGGCCGCGCCGGCGCAGTCGAAGGTCAGCGCGTGCTCGCCCGGGCTCATCATGACGCCCCGCCACCCAGCAGGCGCACACCGGCGTCGACGAGCGCCGGGCAAGTTTCGATCTCGGCCGTCTGCCAGAAGGCCGGCCCGCTCAGCGCGGTACCGCGCACGGCGTGGCCGGCGGCCTGCCAGCCGGCGATCCGGGTGGCGACCGCCGGCGACAGCGCCGGCTCGGGGCGCATCGAGAGCTCCAGCCATTCGCTGCGGCAGGGGCGGTCCGGCGGCGCCAGCTCGGCCGCGTCGAGCCCGCTGGCCAGGGCCGGGGACAGCGCGTAGCCGGCGACCTCGACCGTCTCGCCGGCGGCCAGCTGCTGGCGCAGGCGCTCCACAGCGCCCTTGCTCTCGTTGCCGAGGAGTTCGCCGGCCGCCTTCAGACGCAGGAACTGCTGCAGGTGCTGCCGGCCAGCCGGCACCGGCTGCCACAGCAGCAGGCCGGCAGCGCCGTTCGGCACGGCCGCGGCAGCGGCCAGCAAGGTGCCGCCGCGCAGGCCCCACAGCCACAGCGGCGCCTCGCTTCGCTGGCGCAGCCAGGCAACGGCCAGCCGGATATCGTCGAGCCAGCCGTCCCAGCTGGCCTCGCCGAAATCGCCATCGCTGTCGCCGCAGCCGTGCAGGTCGATCTGCAGCACGGCATGGCCGGCGGCCGCCAGCGCACGCGCCTGCAGCGCGGCCATGCGGCGCGATTTGTTCATTTCCTCTGCAAAGGGATGGATATAGAGGACGGCGGTCGCCGGCCGGTCGCCGGCCGGCCGATGGAACAGGCAGTAGCGGCGCCCCGCTGACGCCGGCAGGAAGAACCCCTCGCTCATGCCCTGCGCGTCATGGCGCGTACGGATCAAGCAACCAGCTTGTTCTGCACGAAATCGACCAGGGTGCCGAGCGTGGCGAAAACCGCGCCGTCGATCTCGTCATCATCCACGACCAGGCCGAAGCGCTCCTCCAGCGTCGTGATCACCGCCACCACGGCCATCGAATCGAGTTCGGGCAGGGCACCCAGCAGCGGAGTCTCGAGGGTGAAGGCCGCCGAGCGCCCCTTGAGGCTCAGCACGTCGTCGAGAATGGCCAGGACTTCCTGTTTGGTATCCACATCAGCTCCTTGTTGCACGGCATGCCGGCCGCCCGGTTCTTGTCGAGCGGCGAATTATACTGGCAGAAGCAGGACCGGATTGTGACTTCCTTTACGGCGTCATAGCCCGGCCGTGGCGATAATCGTCGGGCCCGCACGACAATCATCGCCAGCCAGGGCAGTGCTGACCGAGGCCTTTTTCATGCCGAACTTGCCTACAAACTTGCCTACAGTCCGGCTCCTGAACGACTTCCGCACCTTGCGCGACGCCCTGCCCGCGCTCGCCTCCCCCGCCGGCAGCGACCTCTTCAGCACCCTGGACTGGTTCGACAACCTGGCCACGCACGGCCTGCCGGACTCGATTCGGCTGTGCCTCGCCGTTCTCGGCGACGGTCCCGACGCCTGCTGCCTGCCGCTGGCCAGCGGCATGCCGTCGAGCGAATTCAGCGACAGCGCGCTGCTTGGCCTGTCCAATTACTACAGCTGCCTGTTCGGCCCCTTGGGCAATACCGCCGCGCATGGCGAAGCCGCCTGGCGGGCACTGTTCCGGACCCTGCGCGAAGCGCGGGCAGGCTGGCCGCTGATCAGTCTGCAGCCACTCGACCCGACCTCGGCCTTCTTCACCCAGGCGCGTGCCGCGCTGGCCGCCGAGGGTTACTGGACGGACAGTTACTTCTGCTTCGGTAACTGGTACCTCGATGTCGCCGGACGCGACTACGCCGCCTACTTTGCCGGGCTGCCCGGCCAGCTGCGCAGCAACATCGAGCGCGGCCGACGCAAGCTCGACCGCGCCGGCTCCTGGCAGCTGCGCATCCTCGCCGCGCCGGGCGACGGACTCGAGCAGGCCATCGCCGATTTCCACGCCGTCTACCGGCAGAGCTGGAAGCGCCCGGAACCCTTCCCCGGCTTCATTCCCGGCCTGTGCCGCATGGCCGCAGCACACGGCTGGCTGCGCCTCGGCGTGCTCACCTACCGGGAGCAGCCGATCGCCAGCCAGATCTGGTTCGTGAAGGAGGGGCGCGCGCTGATCTACAAGCTGGCCTACGACCAGAGCCATCCGAGGCTGTCGGCCGGCACGGTGCTCTCGGCAGCGATGATGCGGCACGTGATCGACGCGGACCGGGTGCACGAGGTGGATTACCTCTCCGGCGACGACGAGTACAAGCGCGACTGGATGTCGCACCGCCGGGAACGGTACGGTATCGTCGCCTATGACCCGGCAACCGTGCGCGGCTTGCTCGCGGGCCTGCGTCACTTCGCCGGAAAGCTCGGCAAGCGGGCATTTGCTGCAACGCGCAAAAATTCCGCCGTCACGCATCCGGCAATTGGCTAGAATCGCGGATGCATAAAGAGAACATCGAAAACACGGAAACGCCCCTGTCGTCGCCGCCCTTCCCCAACGGAGATCCAGGATGAACGATTCGACCCTGCTCCACGAGCTGATCGCCCGTACCGCCGACCGCACGCCGCAGGCCCCCGCCCTCACCGCCGGCTCGCAGACCCTCACCTACGCCGAACTGCAGCAGGCGGTCGCCGCCTGTGCCGGTGGACTGCTCGAGCTCGGCCTGCAACGCGGCGAGCGCGTCGCCATCTACCTCGAAAAACGCTTCGAGACAGTCATCGCCAGTTTCGGCGCCCCCGCCGCCGGCTGCGTCTTCGTCCCGCTCAATCCGCTGCTCAAGGCCGAACAGGTCGCCTACATCCTGCGCGACTGCAACGTACGGGCCCTGATCACCTCGAGCGAGCGGTTGCCGGCACTGACCGGGGCGCTGGCCGTCTGCCACGATCTGCGCCACGTCGTTGTCACCGGCAATGCGCCGCTGCCGCCCGCCGGCGGCCCGCTCGCCCACCTGACCTGGGACCACCTGCTGGCCACTGCGCCACGATCGGGCCACCGCGTCATCGATACCGACATGGCGGCCATCCTGTACACCTCGGGCAGCACCGGCAAGCCGAAGGGGGTCGTCCTCTCGCACCGCAACATGGTTGCCGGCGCCAAAAGCGTCGCCAGCTACCTCGGCAATACGCCCGACGACAGCCTGCTCGCCGCCCTGCCGCTCTCCTTCGACGCCGGCTTCAGCCAGCTGACCACCGCATTCCACAGCGGGGCGCGCGTCGTCCTCCTCAACTACCTGCTGCCGCGCGACGTGCTCCGGGCGCTCGAACGCGAACGGATCACCGGCCTCACCGCCGTGCCGCCGCTCTACATCCAGCTCGCCCAGCTCGAATGGCCGGCCGGCATCGCCGGGCATCTGCGCTACTTCGCCAACACCGGCGGGCGCATGCCGCGCGAGACGCTCGGCGCGCTGCGCCAGCGACTGCCCGGATCGCGTCCCTTCCTGATGTACGGCCTGACCGAGGCCTTCCGCTCGACCTTCCTGCCGCCGGAGGAAGTCGACCGCCGCCCGGACTCGATCGGCAAGGCCATCCCCAACGCCGAGATCCTGGTCCTGCGCGAGGACGGCACCCCCTGCGCCCCCAACGAGCCGGGTGAGCTGGTGCATCGCGGCGCACTGGTCGGGCTGGGCTACTGGAACGATCCGGAAAAAACCGCCGAGCGCTACCGGCCGCTGCCCGCGCACGCCCCCGGCCGCGAGCCGGGCCTGGTCCTGCCCGAGATCGCCGTGTTCTCGGGCGACACCGTGCGCATGGACGAGGACGGCTTCCTGTACTTCATCGGCCGTCGCGACGAGATGATGAAGACCTCGGGCTATCGCGTCAGCCCGACCGAGGTCGAGGAGATCCTCTACGCGACCCGCCAGGTCGGCGAATGCGTGGCCTTCGGCGTCGACCATCCGGCGCTCGGGCAGGCCATCCAGGTGATCGCCACGCCGCCGCCCGGAGGCATCCTCGATGTCGGAGAACTGCTCGCCGAGTGCCGCCTGCGCATGCCGGCCTACATGGTGCCGGCGCACATCGACGTGCGCGACGGACCGCTGCCGCGCAATCCCAACGGCAAGATCGACCGCAAGGCGCTATCCAGCGAGTGGATCGCGCACCTGGAGGCTGCCGGAAAAACGCCGGGAGAAAGCGCCGGAGATAGCGCAGGAGACAGGACAGGAGAAGCGGCATGAACGCCCCCGCCAGCGAACGCCCGCTTCCCGAGCACGCGCCGATGGACCGTTTCGCCGTGCGCGACGGCGAACTGCAGGTCGGCGGCCTGCCACTCTCACGCCTGGCCGCGCGGGTCGGACAGACGCCGTTCTACGCCTACGACCGGCAGCTGCTGACGCAGCGCGTCGGCGAACTGCGCGCGGCGCTGCCGGCAACGCTGAAACTGCACTACGCGATGAAGGCCAATCCGATGCCGGCGCTGGTCGGCCATCTGGCCGGCCTCGTCGACGGCATCGACGTGGCCTCCGGCGGCGAGTTGCGGATCGCCCTCGACAGCGGCGCGGACCCGCGCGAGATCAGCTTCGCCGGCCCCGGCAAGCAGGCCGGCGAACTGCGTCAGGCGGTCGCCGCCGGCGTCCTGATCAATCTCGAATCCTTCCGCGAGGTCGCCCTGCTCGCCGGCATCGGCCGCGAGCTCGGCCTGCCCGCGCGCGTCGCCGTGCGCGTGAACCCCGATTTCGAGCTGAAGAGTTCGGGCATGAAGATGGGCGGCGGCCCCAAGCAGTTCGGCGTCGACGCCGAACAGGTACCGGCACTGCTCGCCGAAATCCGCCGCGCCGGCGACGCACTCGCCTTCGAGGGCTTCCACCTCTTCGCCGGTTCGCAGAACCTGCGTCCGGAAGCCATCGTCGAAGCCCAGTGCAAGAGCTACGCGCTGGCCCTGCGCCTTGCCGCCGATGCGCCGGCGCCGGTGCGCACCCTCAACCTCGGCGGAGGATTCGGCATCCCCTATTTCCCCGGCGAGCAACGCCTCGACCTGGCGCCGATCGGCGCCAACCTCGCCGACATCGCCGGACGCGCGGCGCGCGAGCTGCCGCAGGCGGCGCTGGTCATCGAACTCGGCCGCTACCTGGTCGGGGAGGCCGGCATCTACGTCGCCCGCGTGCTCGATCGCAAGATCTCGCGCGGGCAGGTCTTCCTGGTCACCGACGGCGGCCTGCACCAGCATCTGGCTGCATCCGGAAATTTCGGGCAGGTCATCCGCAAGAACTACCCGGTGGCGATCGGCACGCGCATGCAGGCCCCCCGCAGCGAAACCGCCAGCGTCGTCGGCCCGCTATGCACGCCGCTCGACCTGCTGGCCGAGCGCATGCCGCTGCCCGAAGCGTACCCCGGCGATCTCGTCGTCGTCTTCCAGTCCGGCGCCTACGGCCCGAGCGCCAGTCCGCAGGCTTTCCTCGGACACCCGCCGCCGGTCGAGGTGCTGGTCTGACCATGGCGGAGCCGCGCCGCCCGATCGATGTCTGCATCACCATCGATGCCGAGTACGACATCAACGACAGTCTGGAAAAACCCGAGACGCACTCGCCGCTCGGCTTTTCCTCGATGCTGCGCAGCGACGGCGAGCGCTCGCAGGGGCTCGGCTTCATCCTCGACACCCTCGGCGGGCACGGCCTGCCGGCCACCTTCTTCGTCGAGGTGTTCTGTGCCCACTTCTTCGGCACCGGCGAGGTGCGGCGGATGGTCGACGCCATCCGCGCCGCCGGACCGCACGACCTCCAATTGCACGCGCACCCCTGCTGGCGCTATTTCCGCGATCCGGAGTGGCGGCGCAGCGTGAAGACCCTGATCAAGAACGATTCCTGGGCAGGGCGTGGCGACAGCGCCCTGCCGATGTTGCGCGAGGCAATCGAACTGTTCGCCGCGATCACCGGCGGACCGCCGCAGGTCTTCCGCAGCGGTAACCTGCAGGTCGACACGGCCGTGCACGCCGCGCTCGCGCAGCTCGGCATCCCGGCCTCCTCCTCGGTCGGCCTCGGCCTGTCGATGCCGGAATCCCCGGCCCTGCGGCGCTGGCTGCAACCGACGCGGATCGACGGCGTGCTCGAGGTGCCGGTGGCCGCCTACCGCGAACCGGGGCTGCGCGGCGACCGCGTCAAATGCCTGACCATCACCGGCACCGCCTGGCCGGTGACGCGCCGCCTGCTCGACTGGGCCCACCGGATGCAGCGCGGTCCGCTGGTCATCCTCACCCATGCCAGCGAGTTCGCCACCCCGGCCGGCGCATGCGCCAGCGAGAACGGCCGCTATCGCACCGATCCCCTCAACCAGGCGCGACTGCGCGCACTGGCGGCCTTCCTCGCCCGTGAGCGCAACCGCTTCAACACCACCACCTTCGCCGCCGGTCTGGCCACCTGGCAGGCCACGCCGCCGGCAGACGCCGGGCAGGCCGACGACGCGGTGTTCGTCGCGCCGCGCCTGGCCCGCCTGACACGTGCCGTCGAGACCGCCTGGACGCGCTTGCGTCCCTGACCCCGAACCGACCACCGAGACCACCGAGAGAGCGCCACCCACCGATGACTTCCCTGCCCGCCTCCGCTTCCGCCGGGCTGTTCGCCGGCACCCCCCGCTTCTCCGACAGCGCCCTCGCCGCCGTGGCGGCCCGCGCCGGCTGCGCGGCTGCCTGGCGCGAAGCCTACGCACGGCACGGCCGGCGGGCGCCCGAACACGCCGACGGCGGATTCGCCATCGGCTTCACCGCCGAGGACGGCAGCATCTTCCTCGCGGTGGATCGCTTCGCCATCCGCAGCCTGTGCTACCGGGTGGCGGACGGCACCCTGCATTTCGCCGAGCGCGCCGATGCGCTGGCAGGCGACGGCGCGAGCGCCTGCGCCATCGACCCGCAGGCGATCTTCGATTACCTCTTCTGCCACACGATTCCCTCGCCGCGCACCGTCTTCCAGGGCGTCCACCGCCTGCCCCCCGGCCATTACGCGCTATTCCGCGACGGCGCGCTGACCGTCGCGCCCTGGTGGGAGCCGCGCTTCGAGGAAACGCGTCGGGCCGACTTCGCCCGGCTGCGCGACGAATTCCGGCAGCGGCTGGCCGACGCCGTGGCCACGCAGATCGAGGGACACGACCCGGCGCGCCTGGGCTGCTTCCTGAGCGGCGGCACCGACAGCTCGACAGTCGCCGGCATGCTCGGCCAGGTCAGCGGCCAGCCGGCGGCGACGTATTCGATCGGCTTCGACGCCGAGGGCTACGACGAGATGGAATTCGCGCGCATCGCCGCTCGCCATTTCCGGACCCGGCACCACGAGTACTACGTTACGCCGGACGATCTGGTGCGCAGCATCGCCGAGGTGGCGGCGCATTACGATCAGCCCTTCGGCAATTCCTCGGCGCTGCCCGCCTACTACTGCGCCCGCGTGGCGCGCGCCGACGGCGTCGAGCGGATGCTCGCCGGCGACGGCGGCGACGAACTGTTCGGCGGTAACAGCCGCTATGCCAAGCAGCGCGTCTTCGGCTGGTACCAGCACCTGCCGGCGCCGCTGCGCAGCGGCCTGCTTGAGCCGCTGCTGGCGCTGCCCGGCAGCGGCCGCCTGCCGCTGCTGCGCAAGGCCTCGAGCTATGTCGAACAGGCCCGCGTGCCGCTGCCCGACCGCATGCACATGTACAACCTGCTGCTGCGCCTCGGCGTGCGCGAGGTCCTCTGCGACGATTTCCTCGCCGGCATCGATCCCGACGCACCGGCACGCCAGCAGCGCGAGGTCTGGGCGCAGGCGCGGGCCGCCAGCGCGATCAACCGGGTACTGGCCTTCGACTGGCGCTACACGCTGGCCGAGAACGACCTGCCCAAGGTCCGTGGCACCACGCAGCTGGCCAGCGTCGAGGTCGGTTTCCCGATGCTCGATGCGCGCCTCGTCGACTTCTCGCTGGGCCTGCCGCCCGAATACAAGCTGAAGGGACTGCGGCTGCGCTGGTTCTTCAAGGAGGCGCTGCGCGGCTTCCTGCCGGACGCCATCATCGGCAAAAAGAAACAGGGCTTCGGACTGCCCTTCGGGGTGTGGACCACCCGCCACGCCGGGCTCCGGCGACTGGCCGAGGATTCGCTGCACAGCCTCGCCGGACGCGGCATCGTGCGCCCGGAATTCATCCGCGTCCTGCTCGCCGAGCGCCTGCCCGAGCACCCCGGCTACTACGGCGAGATGGTGTGGATCCTGATGATGCTCGAACAATGGCTGCAGGCCCACCGCCCGGCCTACGGCATGCGCTGAACGGAGACCGCCGCGATGACCCGAACCCCGCACGCGCCCACGCCCCAGGGCAAGGAATTCCAGCACCATATCCACGTCTTCCGTGGCGTCGCGATCATCCTGATCGTCTGCGCGCACACCGTCCCCTCGCTGGACTGGTCGGCCAATCCGCTGCTCGGCCGGATCATCGACGGAATCGCCAACGAATCGTCGATCTTCTTCTTCTTCATCGCCGGCTACCTGTTCCAGCACCTCAGCGCACGCTTCCGCTTCCGCGGCTACCTGCAGCAGAAGCTCAAGACGGTGATCGTCCCCTATCTCATCCTCTCGGTGCCGGCGCTGATCATCTTCACCGGCTATGTGCAGCGGGAAAGCATGTGGCCGTGGTTCTACACCCTGCCGGTATGGGAGCAGGTGGCGCTCTTCCTGCTCACCGGAAAGCATCTCGCGCCGCTGTGGTTCGTCCCCACCATCGCCCTCTTCTACCTGCTGGCGCCCCTGCTGCTGTGGGTCGACCGCCGGGCACCGCGGCTCTACTGGCTGATCGTCCCGCTCCTGCTGCTCTCGATCTACCTCGGCCGGGACGGGCCGCACGGGCCGATCGACAAGGCCATCTACCTGTTTCCGGTCTATGTGCTGGGGATGGCCTTCTCGCGCTTTCAGGCGCAGGCCGAGGCCCTCGTCGCGCGCTTCTGGCTGCCGCTGCTGGGCGTCACCCTGCTGGGCCTGGCCGGCCATGTGCTGGCCTGGCGCGAGCCGCCCTACTACCTGATGGTGATGAAGGCGCCGATGGCCCTGCTGATGACCATCGCGCTGCTCCGCTGGCACCACGTCTTCGACAAGCGGCTCGACTACATCGCGCACGTCAGCTTCGGCATCTTCTTCATCCATGCCTACTTCATCTCGGCGCTCAAGGTGCTCACCGTCTATCTGCTGCACGGACGCTTCTACGCAGGCGAAGGAGCCGCCGATCTGCCCGGCACTCTGCCGGTCTTCCTCGCCTACGCGCTGGCCGTGCTGCTCATCTCGGTGCTGGCGATCCGCATCGCGCAGAAGCTGTTCGGAAAGAACAGCCGGATGGTCATCGGTGCCTGAGCGCGCGACGGGATGCCGCCTGCGCCTGCTCCTCAGCGCAGGGCGCGCAGCCAGCCCTTGATGCGCTTCTTGAGCCCCCAGCGCTCGAGCAGCGCCCCGGCGGCGCCGGACAGGCCGGCCAGGCGGAAGTGCAGGTGCGCGAGCAGGCGGTGGCGCAGGGTCGGGCGGAACAGGTAGACGTCGGCGAATTCCTGACGGTGGGTGGCGAACATCGACTTGTACTGCGCCTCGCCCGGGCCGAAATCGAGGATGCCGTACCGGCCGGCGGCGAAGACATCCTGCAGGATCAGATAGAGCAGCACCGAGCCGGGCGACAGGCTGGCGCACTCGGGCAGATAGCCGATGATGTCGTAGATCAGGCGCTCGTCCCGGCTCCGGCACCAGGCAAAGGCGATCGCCCGGCCGCCGTCGCGCAGCAGGTAGCCGCGCGCCTCGCCACGCTCGGCAAGGGCCATCATCTCCCGCACGAAGGCCGCATCGTCGGGCAGGCCGGCATCGAGCAGCCGGGTCTGGTAGGTCTGCCGCGAGATGGCCAGCGCCTCGGCGTGAAAACCCGGCATTCCGTCGGCCGCGGTGAACACCTCGCAGCCGTTGCCCGGTGCGCGCTCGAGAAAGCGCCGGACCGAACGGATCAGGTTCTGCCGCGACTTGGGGGAAAATTTCCTCAGATAGCCCTCGAAATCGCCGCTCAGCGCCACATAGTGCAGCACGTCCCGCTGTGGCACGTAGCGGACGAAGTCCCCGTAGCGCCCCACCCCCGGCGCGAAACGTCCGGCGTCGACCTTGCGGCAGAAGAATCCGTCGGCGCCGGGGGGCAGCGCAGCGCGCAGCGTCTCCGGTGGATCCGGCCAGTCCGCGAGACCGAAGCCGCGGGGATCGGCGACCACCAGGTGCGGCCACCAGGCGCCCAGTACCAGTTCGCCGAGGAGGAATTTCAGGCGGACCGGCTGCAGCGTGGTTTCAGCACGCTCGATCATTGCCACAGGTTCCGGGCCAGCCGCGCGGCAAAGCGCAGGCGCGTGCGATCCCACGGCGTGAAGCGCGGGATCTGGAAGGGATCGCCGCCGCTGCGCGCGGCGCCCCAGGCGGTGGATACGGCGGCGTCGAACCCCAGGTCGCGCACCAGCGCCACCTGCTCGGGCAGGTAATCGGTCCCCGGCCGGCCGTTGGGATAGGCGAACAGGCCGATCCGCTCGCCGAGCAACGCCTCGAGCTGGTCGCGGCTGTCGGCAATCTCGCGCCGTGCCGCCGCCGGGGCCAGACGCGCCAGGATCGGATGCGTCACCGTGTGCGCCCCGATCTGCATGCCGGCGGCGCGCAGGGCGCGCACCTGCCCGCCGGACATCATCAGGTCATCGGGCAACCTGACCGCACAGCGCTCGGCAAAGCGCGCCGCCAGTTCGCTCCGCTCGGCCGGTGGCCGGTACTTGAGGACGCCGATCACCGTGGCGATGGCGGCGCGCCGCGCAGCCACGTCGCCAAGCGGCAGCGGCCCCGCCGGCAGGCCGGGCAAGCCCGCCAGTTCTCCGCTCTCGAGCGCCGGCAGGGGCGAAAGGCGTACCGCCTCGATCACCGTGTCGTTCCACATGCGACCGCCGTCAAGATAGCCGGTGGCGATGAAGAAGGTCGCGGGCAGGCCATGCGCCTGCAGGATGGGCAAGGCCACGGCATGGTTGTCGGCGTAGCCGTCGTCGAAGGTGATCGCCGCCGCGCCGGCCGGCAGGCTGCCCTCGCGCAGGCGGCGCACCGCTTCGTCGAGCGGCAGGACGCAGCAGCAGGCGCGCAGCCAGTCGCAGACCGCCGCGAAACGCACGGCATCGACCTCGTCCGGAAACAGCGGATCGGCGGCGGCATGCACGCGGTGGAAGATCAGGACGCTCAGGCGGCCGCCCCGCCCTCCGGGAGAAAGCCGTGCGAACAGGGATTTCAGCATCGGCGTCATCCTGCGGCGCGGCGCGCCAGACCGGGGATCGTCCGCCAGCCGGGGGCGTAGACCGGCTCGGTCAGCCAGCGCTGTTTTTCCACCCAGATCCGGGCAAGCACCACCAGCACCATGATGTTGTAAGGCAGGTCGAAGTACGACAGGCTGAGGAAGGCACCGCCGACCGCATAGCCGACCAGACTGACCTGGCACATGCTCCCCAGTTCGGCGCACCAGCGGGCCTGCGCAACGCGCCCGCCCTCGCGGCGCAGCCAGCCGGCGGTGCGCCAGGTGGCGAGCCACAGTGCGAGGAACAGGGCGAGTCCGACGAAACCATGGTTACCGAGCACCTGGAAATAGATGCTGTGCGCCGCGTGCACATACTCGGGGTATGGGGAATAGAGGAAGAACAGTTCGGGGCGCGCCGCGTTGAAGCCGACGCCGAAGGGGTAGTGCCAGGCGAGATTCCACGCCGTCCACCAGGCGCTGATGCGCCCCAGGGCGGAGCGGTCGGCCTGGTATTCGCCGATCGTCGCCATCCGTTCCGTCCAGCTGTCGGGCATGAAGACGACCAGCGCGACGCCGGCGAGCAGCATGAAGACCCCGCTCACCAGCTTGTTCCGCCCCCGCCACCAGAGCACCAGGGTCATCGCCGAAATGGCCAGCAAGGCACCGCGCGAATGGGTGCCGAGCGCCGCCGCCGCGCAGAGCAGCATGGCCAGGGTCATCCCGCGCCGCGCCCAGGCGCCATCCAGCTGGAGCTGCAGGAAACGCAGCAGCGGAATGGTCATGACCAGCGACAGGGCGAATTCGTTGTTGTCGTGGATGAACGAACCGACCGGCCCCCAGACGCGATAATTGCCACCGGTGAGCAGCGTGAACAGGCCGCCCTTGGCACCGAGGATGGCCAGCGAGCCGGCCGCCACCCAGGCCAGCGCGAAGATGTGCTTCTTGCTGTGCAACAGGGCAAGTGCGACGAAGATCATGAAGTCGATCTTCATGACCTTCGACCACTGCTCGTAATCGCCGGCCGGATCGAGCCCGAACAGCCAGGAGAGCGTCATCCAGACCATGAACAGGAACATCCAGGTCACCGCCGGCGCCTTGAAGGGCGATTCGCGCTCGCGCGTCAGGAGCAGGCCGAGCAAGGTGCAGCCGGCGGCAACAGCGGCCAGCGGCGCATGGTAGGCGAAGCCCCAGGTGAAGCGGTGCGGATTCATGATGCTCAGCCAGGTCCACAGCATCACCCCGATCCATGGACGGCGCAGCGCCGCGAGGGCACCGGCGGCGACGATGGCGACGACGATCAGGTCACGCATGCGCGGGCTCCGTGGCGCCGGGCGTGACCTTGCTGACGATGTAGCGGAACTTGCCCGACTTCTCGGCCGGAATCACCGCGACGCGCTCGACCGTGACCGTCACGCCCTCGCCCAGGCGGCGCCGGAAGCCGGCGACGATGCGCGTCTCGGCGTCGGCCGGCAGCCCCGGTTCGGCGACGATCAGCACGCGCGTGTGCGCCAGCGATTCCTGGATCACCTTGAAGGCGCCGACCCCGGGCAGATCGCGCAGGATGTAGATCAGCGAGAGGCCGTGCATCACGGTACCGTCGGCCGCGACCACGAAATCGGTGCTGCGTCCCTGGATTTCCTGCAGCAGCGGCAGGCCGCGCCCGCAGGCGCAGGTGCCGGCGCCGAGCACGCCGATGTCGCCGGTGCGGTAGCGGACGAAGGGGAAATCGCGCGTCGCCAGGTGGGTGACCACGATCTCGCCGGCAACGCCCGGCGGCTGCGGCTCGCCGGCCTCGTTGACGATCTCGACGATGATGTCCTCGGCGGTCAGGTGCATGCCACCGGCCGGACATTCGTGGGCGATGAATCCGGCGTCGCGGCCGCCGTAACCGTTGGCCACCGGACAGCCGAAGATGCGCGAGATGGTGGCGCGCTGTTCGTCGTAGAGGCGCTCGGAGGTCACGAAGGCCACCGCGATGCCGAGGTCGTCCATCGCCACGCCCCGCTGCTCGGCGTGCCGGGCGATGTGGGTGAGCGCCGAAGGGTAGCCGAAGAGCATCCTCGGGCGGCGCTCGCGCAGGGTCGCCACGAAACTGTCGAGCTTTTCGGGGGACATCTCGAAGGCCGGCAGGAGCTCGGTGCGCAGCAGGCGGTCGCGGAGCTGGCGCAGGCGGTCCTGGGCGCCGAGTTCGATCGGCGATCCCCAGACGACGATCTCCGGATCGCCGATATCGACGCCCCACCAGCGCGTGGCCCGCCACTTGGCGGCGACGTCGTGGCTGACCCGCTCGTTGCCGATGAAGAAGATCAGCGGCTCGCCGGACGAGCCGCCGGTGTTGAAACGGGCCAGCCCGCGCGCCCCAGGATGCTTCATCTCCCCGGTGTGGGCGCGGATCAGGGCCTTGGTCAGGAAGGGCAGCGCCCGCAAATCCTCGAGCGCGGCCACCCGGCACGGATCGAAGGCATGCGCGGCGAACAGCTCGCGGTAGTAGGGAACGTGCTGGCCGATGTCGGTCAGCAACGCCCGCAGGCGCTCGACGCGCAGGGCCTGCAGGCGTTCGGCCGGCCACCACTGCGAGTCTTCCATGCGCCGGCGCAGGGCCACGCTGTCGTGCTGCTTGAGCCGCTCGTGCAGGGGGAAGAGCAGCGAGGAAACCAGGCGGGTATAGAGGCTCTTCGAACTCATGATGGTTCCAGCTCCTTGTGCTCGTTTTCGCCGCGCCCCAGCGCCGCGGCATAGACGGCGGCAAGCGCGGGGCCGACCTGCGTCCAGGTATAGCGCTCGACCTCGGCCAGCCCGGCACGCACCAGACGCCCGCGCAGCGCGTCGTCCGCCAGCAGGCGCAGCGCCGCCTCGGCCATCCCCGGCGCGTCGCCGGGCGCCACGAGCAGCGCGCTGACGCCGTCCCGCAGCAGATGGGGAATGCCGCCGACCCGGGTGCTGACCACCGGCACGCCGCTGGCCAGCGCCTCGAGCAGGGAAACCGGCAGGTTGTCGGCCCGGCTCGGATTGAGCACGAGATCGGCCGTGCGCAGCAGGTCGGCCATGCCGTCGCGGTCGAGGCGACCGGCCAGGGTGACGGCGCCGGCGAGCCCCAGCTCGCGGGCCAGGGCCTCCAGCGCCCCGGCCTCCGGACCGCTGCCGGCCAGCGTCAGGCGTGCCTCCGGGTAGAGCGCGCGCACCCGGACGAAGGCATGCAGCGCCGTGGCGTTGTCGTAGATCGCCTCGAGATTGCGCGGCACGACGAGATGAGGGGTCGTCCAGCCGTCCGGGCCGGCGTGCGCCGCCCCCACCTCGCGCGGCCGGAAACGCTGCAGGTCGACCACGTTGGGCACGATGCGGGCAGCCATGCCGAAACCGGCGAAGACCTCCTGCAGGAATCCCGAGGGCACCACCAGCGCTGCGGCGCGCCGCAGCGACAGGCGCACCAGCGGATGCGCGCGCGCCAGGAAGGCCGCGGCCTCGCCTCCGTGGTAATTGACCACCACCGGCACGCCGCGCCCCCGTCCCACCCAGATCGCCGGCGCGGCGAAGAGATGCCAGGACCAGCCGGAATTGGCCATCACGTGCATCAGATCGCAGCGCCCGGCGGCACGCCACAGCGCGTCGAGGTAAGGCAGCAGGCGGAAGGCGGCGCGCAGCACCGGCAGACGTCCGATCCATGCCGGCCGCCAGGGGGCGTTGGAAGGCACCAGATGCACCGTGGCCCGCTCGGCCGTCAGCCGTTCGGCCAGCTGCCGGGTCTGATTGGCCATGCCGCCGGCCGGCGGCGGCAACGGTCCGACCAGGGTCACCCGCAGGCCGGCGAAGCTCATCGCGCCGCGCTCCCGGCCAGCAGGCGCTCGTAGAAGGCCGCGTAATTGCCGACCGCGGCCGCCCAGTTGCGCTCCTGCTCGACGAAACGGCGCCCGGCCAGCCTGAGCTCGGGCCAGTATTCGCGCTTGGCCAGCAGCTGCACGATGGCGGAGGCCAGCGAATCGGCACTGCCGGCCCGGAACAGCATGCCGGTTTCGCCATCGCGGATCAGCTCGCGGTGACCGCCGACGTCGGAGGCGACCAGCAGACGGCCCTGCGCCATCGCCTCGAGCGGCTTGAGCGGCGTGACCAGCTCGGTCAGCCGCATCGAATGGCGCGGGTAGGCCAGCACATCGATCAGGTCGTAGTAACGCTGCACCTCCGCATGCGGAACGCGGCCGGTGAACACCACCTTGCTCTCCAGTCCGAGGCGCGCGGCCTGCTCGCGCAGCGTCTGTTCCTGCGGGCCGCCACCGACCAGCAGGACACGCACATCGGGCAGCGTGCCGACGATCCGGGGCAGCGCCTCGAGCAGCAGGTCGAGCCCTTCGTAGGCGTAGAAGGAGCCGATGAAGCCGACCACCGTGCAGCCGGCCAGTCCGAGCGAGGCCTTCAGCGCCTCGTCGGGGACGCCGCCGGGATCGAAGGCCTCGATATCGACGGCGTTGGGGATGACGGTGACGCGCTCGGCCGGGATGCCGCGCGCGACGATGTCGCCGCGCAGTCCTTCGCAGATCGTCGTGACGTGGTCGGCACGGCGCAGCGCCCAGGTTTCCAGCGCGCGCGTGGCGCGGTAGCGGGCACTGCCCTCGCGGGTGGTGCCGTGGTCGACCGCGGCGTCCTCCCAGAAGGCGCGTACCTCATAGACCACCGGCAGGCCGAGGCGACGCCCGGCGCGCAGCGCCGGAATGGCATTGAGCACCGGTGAATGGGCGTGCAGCAGGTTGGGCCGCACCTGTCCGGCGACCTCCAGCAGGCGCCGCTCGGTCTGCCGCATCAGCGCCAGTTCGCCGAAAACCGGCCAGCCCGCGGCGGCGCCGCTGGCCGGGGCGGTACGGTAGAAATGCCAGCCATCGACGTCTTCCTCGGCCACCTGGCAGCCGGCCTGTTTCGGCGAGGTCAGGTGGAAGGTCTCCCAGCCGCGCCGGCGCTGCTCACGCAGCAGGGAGAGCGTGCGGAAGGTGTAGCCGCTGTGCAGCGGGATCGAATGGTCGAGGATGTGGAGGATGCGCGGAGTCATGGACGAAGGGACTTTCAGGTCAGGGCCGGGGCGGTGGAAGCGGACGCGGCGGCGGTGGCCGGGGTGGGATCGACGACCTTGCGCAGGAAGGCCTCGAACATCAGCAGCGACCACAGCGAAGCGCTGTAGTCGCACGCGCCGGACTGGTGGGCATCGACCAGGTGACGCAGGTAGGCAGCCTCGAACCAGCCGGTGGCGGCCAGGCGGGGTCCCAGCACCGCCTCGCGCACCCGTTCGCGCAGCGGGCCGCGGAACCAGCGGGCAAGCGGCACCGCGAAGCCCATCTTGGGGCGGTACAGGATGTCGTGCGGGAGATGGGGGGTCATCGCCTGCTTGAGCAGGAACTTGCCTTCCGCGCCACGGATCTTCAGGTCCGACGGCAGGGTCGCCAGCCATTCGACGAGCTCGTGGTCCATCAGCGGTTCGCGCACCTCCAGCGAATGCGCCATGCTGGCGCGGTCGACCTTGGTGTTGATGTCGCCGACCAGATAGGTCTTCAGGTCGAGGTACTGGATCAGCGCCAGCGGATCGTCGGTGCCGGCGCGCGCCGCGTGCCGGTCGAACACCTCGCGTGCGTCGTAGCCGGCCAGCGCGCGCCGGAAGGCGGGGCTGAACAGGCGGGCGCGCATCGGCGCGCGCAGGATGGAGACGGCGTGGAAGTAGGCTTCGACCGGGGTGCGCGCGAGGCCCTCGAAGGTCGTCTTTGCGCGCAGGACGCGCGGCGCCCAGTCGGCCTTCGGATAGACGCGGCCGAGCAGGCCGAACAGCGGGCGGCGCAGGCTGGCCGGCAGCGCGGCGCGCAGGCGCTCCTCGCGCAGGTGCTCGCGGTAGCGGCGGTAACCGCCGAAGCTCTCGTCGCCGCCGTCGCCGGAGAGGGCCACGGTGACATGCCGGCGGGCCAGCTGGCAGACGCGGTAGGTGGGAATCGCGGAACTGTCGGCGTAGGGTTCGTCGTAGAGGACGGCCAGCGTGTCGATCAGGTCGAAATCGTCGCTCTGCACGGTCTCGACATGGTGCCGCGTGCGGTAGCGCTCGGCCACCGCGCGGGCGAAGGCGGCTTCGTCGAAGGCGGGGTCGTCGAAGGCGATCGAGCAGGTATTGACCGGTTCGCCGGAGAGGCCGGCCATCAACGCCACCACCGCGCTGGAGTCGACGCCGCCGGACAGGAAGGCGCCAAGCGGTACGTCGGCAATCATGCGCAGGCGGATCGATTCGCGCAGCTTGTCGAGCAGCGTCGCGCAGGCTTCCCCGGCGTCCATCGCGTTGTCGAGAGTGAAGCGCACATCCCAGTACTCGTGCGGTTCGCCGGGCGGCTCGCCGCGCCGCAGGCTGAGGGTGTGGGCCGGCGGCAGCTTGCGTGCCTGGCGGAAGATGGTGCGAGGTTCGGGCACATAGCCGAGCGCGAAGTACTCCTCGACGGCCAGCGGATCGATGTCGCGCGGCAGGCCGCCATGCGCCAGCAGCGCCTTGAGCTCGGAAGCGAACAGCAGGGTCCCGCCGGGCAGCAGCGCGTAGTACAGCGGCTTGACTCCCAGCCGGTCGCGCGCGAGGAACAGGGTTTCCCGCGCGCGATCCCACAGGGCGAAGGCGAACATGCCGCGAAAGCGCGTCACGCAGGCCTCGCCCCAGGCTTCCCAGGCGTGCACGATGACCTCGGTGTCGCTGCGCGTGTGGAAGACGTGGCCGAGCGCCTGCAGCTCGGGAATCAGCTCGCGGTAGTTGTAGATCTCGCCGTTGAACACCACGCAGACGCTGCCATCTTCGTTGTACAGCGGCTGCTGTCCGGTCGACAGGTCGATGATCGAGAGGCGCCGGTGCGCGAGCCCCACCCCCGGCTCGAGGTGCACGCCCCCCTCGTCCGGACCGCGGTGGAATTGCGCCGCGTTCATCCGCTCGAGCGCGGCGCGGTCGATGTCGCGCCGGCCCCGGGTATCGAAGATTCCGCTGATGCCACACATCGTTCGTCGCCTCAACCGCGGCACGGCGCTTCCGCACCCCGCCCGCTTCGTGTCTCGTCGTACAGCCGCCGGTAGCGCTGCACCATGCTGTCCAGGCTGAAACCCGTCTCGATCGCCTGGCGGCCGCACAGCCCCATCGCGCGGGCGCGCGCCGGGGCGGTCGCCAGCTCGACGATGCGGCGTGCCAGCGCTTCGCTGTCGCCAGCCGGCACCAGCAGGCCGCTCTCGCCGTCGGCCACCAGTTCGCCGTTGCCGCCCACCGCCGTGGCGATCACCGGCAATCCGCTCGCCATGGCTTCCAGGATCACGTTCGAGATCCCCTCGGAGAGCGAGGGCAGGACGAAGCAATCCAGTCCGCGCAGGATCGACGGCACGTCGTTCCGTTCGCCGGGCAACCACGCCAGGGGCGTCACGCCGCCCTGTGCCAGGATCGCCTCGACCTCGCCGCGCAGCGGCCCGTCGCCGATCATCACCAGGCGCAGGCGCTCGCGCAGCTCCGGCACCAGCGCGAGTGCCCGGACGAAGGCCCGGGCCAGCATCGGCTGGTCCTTGACCGCCTGCATGCGGCCGACGGTGCCGAACAGCCAGTGCTCGCCATCGACGAAGGGGCAGCCGGCGATCGGCTCGCGGACGGCGGCCGGCTGGAACTTCCGCGCATCGACGCCGTTGTAGATGCGGGCGATGCGCGCGGGAGCGATGCCGACCTGCGTCTGCAGATACTCGGCGAGCTCCCGCGACAGGGCGATGTACTTTGTCACGAAGGGGCTGTAAATCCGGCGTATCCAGCGGTATTTCCGCTTGCGGCCGGCGAGGTCGTCGCCCTCGCGGCCGTGCTCGCCGTGTATGCGCACGGGAACCCCGGCGGCCCAGGCCGGCACGGTCGCCTCCAGCGCCGCGAGATTGCGCGTGTGCACGATGTCCGGCCGCAGCGCGCGGAACAGCCGGAATAGCTCCGGGTAGATGCGCAGGGCGTGCCCCGGCGGCTTGCCGAGCGAGAAATACTGGACGTCGTCGCGCTGCACGCGCCGGCGGAACTCGGTCACTTCGGTCAGCGCGATCACCGCGTGCCGGAAGTCTTCCGCTGGCAGGTGGTTGATCAGATTGACGACGCCGTTTTCCAGCCCGCCCACGTCGAAGCGATAGACGACGTGGGCGATCAGCGGGCGCGGATCGGCGCTTGCCGGGAGGCGCGGCGCGGCGCTCATCGCCCCCCCTCGCCGCCCTGCCCGGCGCGCGCGCGCTCGAGGACCTCGCCCAGCACGGGAGCGGCGTCGCGCAGGAAGGTGGCGAGCCGCGCGTCCGCGTCATCCGCCCCGCCCCGCTCGGCTCCCTCGCCCGGCACCGCCTGCTCGGTATACACGGCGACCAGCGCCGCATCGTCGCCCCGGCCGAACAGACGTGCGCGCACGGTGAGCAGCTTGGCGTGCAGGTCGCTCGCGGTGAACCGGCCGTCGACCCAGTACCAGTGCCAGACCAGCAACCGCGTGCCGTTGCCGCTCAGTTCCGCGGTGCGCACGCGCGCCGGCAATGGCGGCAGGGACGAGGAATCCCGGCTGCCGCGCGACGCTTCGATCCAGTGCGCATCGCCGCTGCGTACCAGCGCATTCTGCGAGCTGACCAGCTTGCGCTGGCGATCCTGGTTCCGGTAGTAGGCCAGATGCACGCCGACCCGTACGGGCGCGAGGTTGCGCCAGGGCTGCCCGGCGGTGGCACCGCCCTGCCAGACGAAGCTGGCGGTGGCGTCCGGCGCCGTCAGGACGGGTCGCCAGTCCCCGGCGGGCACGGGAAGCGGGGTCCAGGCCGCCGGCAGGGCCGGGGCGGCGAGATGCGGTGCCCCTCCCGGCAGCGGCGCCTCGATCCGCGCCAGCAGGAGCGGCCAGACGGCACAGAGCAGTAGCGCCGGCAGGGCCGTGCGGACGAACGCGGCAGTGGCAACCGGTGCGTTCGTGGCAACGGCGGCATCCGGCGGAGGGGCCTCATCCTCGCGCCAGCGGGCGCCGATCCAGAACATGGCGAGGATGACGAGACCGAAGAACACCCAGCCGTAGATCAGATGGTCCACGCCGACCGCCAGACGGTTGCCGGAGAGGTGGCCGAGCAGGACGATCAGGTAGGCGCGCATCCAGTTGGCGACGATGGGGACGGCGATGGCAACCGCGACAAAAAGCAGGCGCCGGCGGATCGAGCGGTAGTTCAGGTAGGCGAACAGGGTGCCGACGGTGACCGAGGCGATCAGGTAGCGCACCCCGCTGCAGGCCTCGACGACCGACCATTGCCCGGAGGGAATGACGAAATGCAGCCCTTCGCGATAGACCGGGATGCCGCTGAGGCGCAGGCCGAGGACGGTGAACTGCGCGGTCCATTCCATCAACTGCGGCATGGCGAACTCGCCGAAGGGAACGGCGAAGAACAGGAAGCCGAGCGGGAAAAGGATGACGCGCGCGACGGCAAGGCCGAGCACGACGGGAACGGCGAGCACCAATTGGGCGACCAGGGCGAACTGGGTGACGGCATTGACTTCGGCCAGCTCGCCGAGCAGCCAGGCCAGGCCCGCGCCAAGGAACGGAAGCAGCAGCACGGGCGCAGGCCGCGGTGTCAGCCGGGCGAGAATCCCGCGCTGGCGCCAGATCAGCCAGAGCGCGATCGGTGGCACGAGGAAACCGTGTGCGAAGGTATCCGAGCGTGCCCAGATGCCGGCCATCGTCAGCGCCGTCTCGCGCTGGGCGACGAGGATCGCGGCAATCACGACGAGCAGCGCGGGCAAGGCCCGCCGCCAGAGCGGCGCGCTCATGCCACCCGATCCCCGGCAACGGCGCCGGGCGCGGCGGGATGGGCGTCGGGAGCAGCGCCAAAAGCAGCGCCAGAATGGGCATCGAGGTGGGCATCGATGCGCGCCAGGTGCGCTTCCCAGCTGTAGCGCGCCAGCACCCGGGCGCGCGCGGCTTCGCCGAGGGCGATGGCGCGGGCGGGGTCGGCGAGCAGCGCGGTGATCTCGCGCACATAGTCGTCGGGGGTCGCCGCGCTGAGGAAATCGCGTCCGACCACGGCATCGACGGCGCCGGCGCAGGCCTGCGAGGCAAGCACCGGCCGGCCGACGGCCATCGCCTCGAGCACCTTGTTCTGGATGCCGCGCGCGACGCGCAGCGGGGCGACCACCAGCGCGGCGTGCCGCAGGTAGGGCCGCACGTCGGGTACGGTGCCGGTGACCACGACCCGCGGTCCGGCCAGTGCCAGGACCGCCGGTGTCGGGCTGCGGCCGACGATGGTGAAGCGCAGGCCGGGCACGGCCGCGATCAGGCGCGGCAGGACCTCGGCGACGAACCCGCAGACGGCATCGACATTGGGCCAGTAATCCATCGCGCCGGTGAACACCAGCGGCACCTCGCCGGCGGCAAAGGGGGAAGGGAAGGCATGCGCGGGCGAAAAGAAGTCGGCATCGACGCCGTTGCCCATCGGCTCGATGCGCCCGGCGGCCTCCGGCGCGCGCGCGAGGAAGAGCGCGCATTCGTTTTCGGTGACGAAGAAGGAACGCGTCGCCGTGGCCGCCACGGCACGTTCAAAGGCGAGCAGACGTTCCCCCTCGCGGCGATACAGCCAGGACAGCGGCCAGCGGTGGTTGTCGGCGTACTGCGTCCATTTGGCCGAGTCGACATCGACGAAATCGACCAGCGTGCGGGGAACGCTCCGGCCCGGTGCGGGCTGGACGTACTGCGCCATCGACGAGGAGAAGATCACGGCGGCGTCGATGGCGCCGGCGCGCAGGGTGGCATCGACCCAGCCCTGCAGTCCGGCGTCGCGGTAATACGGCAGGGTCAGCGCCTCGCCGGCGAGCAGGCCGGACAGGCTGCGCAGGCGGCCGAGGCGCGGCGACAGGCGGGCGACGTGCAGGTCGGCGCAGAGCGGACGCAGGACGGCCAGGTAATCGTCGAGATGTGCGGCATCGTCGGGGTCGTCGACGAAGGTGCCGAGGAAGACACGGTGACGTGCCGCGAGATGCCGCAGCAGGTGCCAGGAACGCACCTTGTCGCCCTTGTTCGGGGGATACGGCAGGCGGTGGACGAGATAGAGGAGATTGCCCATGCGGTGCCTCAACCGAGATTGCGCACGATGAAGGGACCGAGCCGGTTGGCGACCGGCAGCGGCAGGCGCCGCCAGGCGGCGATGAACAGCCGGTATTTGGCGTTGGCGGGGTTGTTCTGCGGAATGCTGTCGCGCTTGTAGAGGCAGTATTCGTAGTGCAGCGGCTGCGGCTCGAAGCCCCAGTTCTTCTTGAACGCGTAGGGCCCGGTGCCCTGCTTGCTGCGGCCGTAGTCGAAGACGCGCAGGCCGCGCGCGCAGGCACGGCGCATCAGCTCCCAGTACTTGAAGTCGTTGGCCGCCAGTTCGCGCGCGGCGAAATCGTCGCCGGCGTAATACGGCAACACCTCGTCGCGGAAATAGAAGCTGAGCACGCTGGAAAGCGGGCGGCCATCGGGGGCGACGACGGTGAGGATCTCGCAATCGTCGCCGAACTCGGCGCGCAGGGCGGCGAAATAGCGCTGCGGCAGCGCCGGCGTGCCGTGCCGGTGCACATTGTCGGCGAACAGCGCGAAGAAACGCTCGACCCCCGGGTCGATCTCGCTGCGCAAGCCGTTCTTGATGCCCTTGCGCACCATGGCGCGCTGCTTGCGCGGGATCGCGGCCAGGTTGTCCGCCTCGTCGGGCAGCAGTTCCTTGCGGAAGGTGACGTAAAGATCCTGTGCCGGCCAGTCGGCATGGCGCGCCACGCGGTTGCGCAGTTCGAGGTGGTCGACGTCCAGTGCGCGGGCGATGCGCTGGGCCTCGTCCTCGAGGGCCTGCGCGGCCGTCTCGTCGAGGGCCGCAACGCCGCCATAGACGGCGAACGGCAGGCCGACGAGCGCGTTGCCGAAAAGCAGGCTGCGCACCTGCGCGAGCGGCAGGACGCCGACGATGCGGCCATCGCGCTCGGCGTAGAGGAAATGCGTGGGGTGGCGGAAGACCGTTTCGATGATGCGCAGCCAGCCGGCCCGGTGAAAGAAGGTGGCCGCCGGACAGGCCAGCACGAAGGCGTCCCAGCGGGCGGCGCCGGCGGCATCGCCATGCGCAAGACGGTGCACCCGCGGGAGGTTCCCGAGCGTGCCGCCGGCGATTTCCTGCGTACTCATTCTCACGGTGCCGGCGGCGCCTGCGTGGTGTCCGCCGCCAGAAAGATCTCGTCCATGCGCCCCCAGCGGAAATCGTCGAACAAGTGTCGCAGTCTGCCTTCCATGTGTTGCAGATTGAGGTAGTGGCGAAAGCGCGTGCGCGCGTCGATGCCGGCGACACGCGGCTGTCCGGGATCGATTTCCCAGGGATGGCAGTAGAAGATCGCCGGCTGACCGTCGCGTTCGTTGACCCGGCGCAGCAACCAGCGCGACAACGCGTAGGGCATCAGACGGAAATAGCCGCCGCCGCTGGCTGGCAGGTTGCGGGCGAAGAGACGCGCGGTGGTGACCGGGACTTCGAGCAGGCCACCGCGCACGCGATGCGCGAAGCGCGGTGCGTCGGGCATGCCGTAGTGATCGTGACGGATCGGGTAAATGCTCGAGCTGTAGCGGTAACCCGCCTCGGCAAGACAATCGAAGGCCCACAGGTTGCGCTCGCCGATCGAGAAGCTGGGGGCACGGTAGCCGCGCACCTCGTGGCCGGCGATATCCTCCAGCAGTTGCTTGGCGGTCACGATGTCGGCGCGGAACGCGGCCTCGTCGAGATCGCTGGCGCGCTGGTGGCCGTAGCCGTGGCTGGCCAGCTCGTGGCCACCGTCGACGATGCGTCGGACCAGTTGCGGGTAGCGTTGCGCGATCCAGCCGAGGGTGAAGAAGGTGGCGTGAATGCCGCGCCCGGCAAGCAGTTCAAGCAGCCGGTCGACATTGCGTTCGACGCGGCAGTCGCAGCGCTCCCAGTGCTCGCGCGGGATGTAGGGTGCAAAGGCGGAAACCTGGAAGTAGTCCTCGACGTCGATGGTCAGGGCGTTGGTGATGGTCGGCGTCGGCATCGCGCATCCTCCCCGGCGGTCACGACGCGGTGCGGTGCCGGGCGGTCAGCCAATCCGCGAGGTCGGCGGCGATCCGCGCGGCGGCCTGGCCGTCCCAGAATTCGGGGACGCGTCCGCTCTTGCCGCACCCGGCCAGGATGTCGTCCACCCCCTGGAGGATGGCGGCACGATCGCGGCCAACCAGGGTGTTGGTCCCCTGCCCGACGGTGATCGGCCGTTCGGTGTTCTCGCGCAGCGTCAGACAGGGCACGCCGAGCGCGGTGGTTTCTTCCTGCAGCCCGCCGGAATCGGTGAGGACAAGGCGGGCGTCGGCCATCAGGCCGAGCATTTCGAGATAGCCCTGCGGCGGCAGGAGGGCGATGCGCGGGCTGTCGACCAGCGGCGCGAGGCCGAAGCGTTCGATGTTGGCGCGCGTGCGCGGATGCAGGGCGAAAACCAGCGGCAGGCGAGCGGCGACTTCGCGCAGGACGCCAAGCAGCGGGCGCAGGGTCTCCGGATGGTCGACGTTGGATGGGCGATGCAGGGTGGCGACGCCATAGCCGGCGCCGTCGCGCAGCACGCCGGCATCGGCGCCGGCCTCGGCCAGGGTCTTCTCCGGGCGGTGCGCGAACTCCCGGTTGGCGAGCAGCGAATCGATCATCACGTTGCCGACAAAGCACACGCGCGTCTCGTCGATGCCCTCGCGGCGCAGATTGTCGAGGGCGCTACGCTCGGTGGTGTAGAGGCGGTCGGCGATCTGGTCGGTGAGCACGCGGTTGATTTCCTCCGGCATGGCACGGTCGTAGCTGCGCAGCCCGGCCTCGACGTGCACTACCGGAACCCCCTTCTTGACGCCGACCAGGGTGCAGGCCAGCGTCGAATTCACGTCGCCGACGACGAGCACGCAGGACGGCTTGTGTGCATCGAGCACCGGCTCGAAACGGCGCATGACCTCGGCCGTCTGCACGGCGTGCGTGCCCGAGCCGACCTCGAGGTTGATGTCCGGACGCGGCAGGCGCAGGTCGACGAACAGGCGGTCGTTCATGTCGCGGTCATAGTGCTGGCCGGTATGCACGAGCAGCGTCGGCAGGACTGGCCGATGCGCGGCGAAGGCGCGCAGGATCGGCGCCATCTTCATGAAATTGGGACGCGCGCCAACCACGCAGACGACAGGCCCCAGGCCCTCGGGCCACGCTTGGCTGCTCACGCTTGCTTCTCCTTGTCGGTTTGCCTGGCGCGCACGGCGTCGACCAGTTGCTGCAGGAGCGCGAGCAGCGAGGCATGGCTGCGCTCGAGGCGCATCAGGCTGCGCTCGACGCGGATCAGTCGCTGTTCGTTCTGCCCGTTGCGCAGGTCGGCGATGATGCGCGTCGCCTCCTCGGCAGTACTGGTATCGAATTCGAGGCGCGACAGGTCGATGTCGAGAATCGCACTGTCGGTCAGCTGCGGGCCGATGCCCTCCCCGGCCGGCGCGGCCAGGGGCGCCGAGGCGGCCGGCCGGTTGCCGGCGGCCTGCGTTTCCTCGCGGATTTCCCGCGCGACCTCCTCGACATCGCCGCGCGTGAAGGCCTTCTTGCCGGAGAGGAAGCCGGAAAGCAGAAGGCGGTCGCACAGGGTATTGATGCGCCGGGGAACGCCGCCGCTGTTCTCGTGGATGGCCTCGAAAGCCCCTGCGTCGAACTGCGGGCTGCCCTTGGCGCCAGCGCAACGCAGGCGGTGCTCGACGTAGCCCTGGGTTTCGTCCTGATCCATCGGGCCGATATGGCAGGCGGCGATCACCCGCTGCCGCAATTGCTGCATGTGCGGGCTCTGCATGATGCCGCGAAATTCCGGCTGGCCGATCAGGAAGCTCTGCAACAACGCATGCGTCTCGAACTGGAAATTGGAGAGCATGCGCAGTTCCTCGACCGCGCGCGGGGTGAGATTCTGCGCTTCGTCGACGATGAGCAGACAGCGTTTGCCCTGCCGGGTGACGTCGACGAGGAAGGCTTCCAGTGCGAGGAGGACGTCCGACTTGCCGAGATCCTTGGTGCGCACCCCGAAGGCGGCAGCGACCATGCGCAGCGTCTCCTCGGCGTCGAGCTGGGTGCTGACCAATTGGCCTGCGACGACCTTGGCGGGGTCGAGCTTGTTGAGCAGGCCGCGGACGATGGTGGTCTTGCCGGCGCCGACCTCGCCGGTGACGACGATGAAGCCCTCGTTCTGGTGCAAGCCGTACTCGAGGTAGGCGGTGGCGCGGCGATGCTGCTTGCTGCCGAAATAGAAGGTCGGATCCGGATTGAGCTGGAATGGCTTGCTGCTCAGGCCGTAGAAGGATTCATACATGCGCGGCCACCTAGAACTGGTGCGACAGGGAGCCGGTCAGGGCATTTTCGCGGTAGGTCGTCGCCCCTTCGACAGTGGTGTGGCGGGCGCCAAGCGTTGCCCGCGTCTTGCCGGCCAGTTGCGTCGTGAAGTTGATGAGCATCAGGTTCTGCGTGGTTTCCAGGTTGCTGCCCCCGGTCGCCGTGCTGATCTGGCGGCTGACCAGGGCATTGAGCGTGGACAGCCCGGAGAGGCGGTGCGACCAGTTGGCGCTGAGGCCGCGCTGGCGAATGCCGGAGGCGAGGGAGAAATCGTCGGGCTGCCCGCCGAGGGCGCTCCCGAGCGGTTCGGAATCGCTCTGCACGGCGGCCAGGGTCAGGGTATTCCGGACGCCGATCAGCGCCAGCGACAGCTGGCGGCGGTGCTGCAGCAGGACGCGCGCGCTGAGGAATCCGCTGCCGGCCTGCTGGTCGGGCGTGATGCCGTTGGCCTGGAGCAGCGCGACGATGGCGTTGTTCAGGCCATCGGGGTCGTTGGGGTATTGCGTGGCCAGCTGCGGGGCGTAGAGGCTGTAGTAGAGATCGAACATCTCGCCGTAACCGCCGATTCTCGCCGGATTGGCGGTGACCGTCACATCCTTGGTGTCGGAATAGCGCCAGACGGTCTGCCGGCTCCGGTGGCTCAGGTTGATGGTCTGCGCATCGCCGAAGAAGCGCCGGGTACGGCTGAGCGCGACCTGCGTGCGCTCGGTCGGCGACCATTCGATGCCGCCGCCGTGCATGGCCTTGCCGATGCGTTCCGGGCCGAAGTAGTTGTTCCACTCCCGGCCGCCGAGGATCGACACGCGGAATTGCGGATCGAAGCGGTATTTGAGCATCGCCCGCGCCTGGTCGGCATCGACCGAGCGGCTGCTTCCGTTGGAGATGGTCCGCGTCATGGCATCGAGCTGCCAGGTCAGCGTCGACAGCCCGGTCACGCCCTTGAGCTCGCCTTCCCACTGCTTGCGGTCAAGGTCGGAAACACGCGAGGAGCTGGCCGAGCTGATCAGTCGCTCGTGCCGCAGGCGATAGTCGGCCAGGCTGCCGAAGGAGCCCTCGATGTAGGGCGAGATGCGGAAGGTGCGGGTCTCGGTGCTGTTGCCGGTGCGCCGGGAAGCGTCCGGTGCGGTGCCGCCGAAGGCGGAAATGCTCTGCTGGGCGATGGCGCCGGAAAGATCGATGAACAGCCAGTCCTCGATCGCCTCGACCGAACCCACCGCGTTGAGAAGGTTCTGGGTCCGGTTGCGGGAGGAATCCCGGGCATAGAGGTGGTTGTGCAGCTGGTAGTCGAGGTTGAGCCGGGCCCGGTCGCCGTGTCCGACGATGCGTATCCCAGGTGCGATGTCGGTCACCAGGTCGCCCTGCCGGTCGGTTGCGCTCAGGCCGACGTTGTCGGTCAGGGTTTCGTTCACCGAGAGGGTCGGCGTGATATCCCACTTGCCGGCGTGTGCCGCCGTGGCCAGGCAGCAGGCCGCGAGCACGATGGCAACGCGCCCCCCCGGGGGAAGACAGCGGCGGCGCTCAGGCGCCATAGCCGTAACCATAGCCATACCCATAGCTCCCTTGCGGTGCGGCGCTCGATTGATTGAGCAGCATCAGCTTGACTGGACAGGACTCGATCGCCGCCAGCGCATGGCGGACATCGCCCTGCGTGGTGGACTCGGCCTTGACCACGACGACGACCTGCCCCATGTGCGAGGCCAGCACGCGGGCTTCGGTAGTCACCAGCAATGGCGGGGAATCGAAGATGATGATCCGGTCGGAATAGCGCGACGCCATCTCTCCCAGCAGGCGCACCATGGCATCGCTGGCAAGCAGTTCGGTGGCCCGTTCGTGCTGGGTTCCGCTCGGCAGGATGCTGAGTTTCTCGATATTGGTCCGCAGCAGCACCTGCGGCAACTCGATCGACTCATCGACAAGCACATCGAGCAGGCCGGGTGCCGGCGGCAAGCCGAGCATGCGCAGCAGCGAGGGACGCGAGACATCGGCATCGACCAGCATCACGGTGTTGTCGAGCTCCATGGCAATGCTCATCGCCAGGTTGGCGGCGGTGAAGCTCTTGCCCTCGCCGGGCAGCGCGCTGGTGATCATGATCAGGTTGCCGTTGGTGACCGGTGCCGCACTTTTGCCCATGGCGTTGGCAATCAGTGGCCGCTTGATCACCCGGAATTCGTCGGCCTGCTGCGAACGCGGCGCGTCGGGGCGGATGATTCCGGAGGCGGAGAGCACCTCGGGATCAAGGGTGACATGACGCGACCTGGGGGAGTCCACGACAGGAGCAGGCGTTACCGGGAGAACCGGCGCGACCTCCCTGGCCGCCGGTGCGGGAGGTGCATCGGGAATATCGACGCCCGCCTGGCGCAACTCTTCAAGACGCTTCGCCGCTTGTTCAATGAGGCTCATGGTGATTTCTCAAACAGTACGGGCTGACAACAGGAACAGGGCGGCCAGACCGGCACCGTAGGCACCGGCCAGTGCGGCGAGGGCGACGCCGAAGCGGACGAGATCCTTGCGTCTGCCCTGTTTCAGGGATTCGCTGGGCAGCATCGAGACAGTTCCCAGCGCCGCCAGCCCGGTGGCTTCGCGCAGGGTGCGCGCATCGAAGAAAACGGGCCGCAGCTGGCTGGCAAGGAAGCTGACAAGCAGGCCAGCACCCAGCGCCGCCAGCAGGGTCAGCGGCAACAGCAACAGACGGTTGGGAGCCACGGGCTTGGGCGACACGCGCGGCGGATCGATCAATCGGAAATCGATGGTGCTCGCACTGGCCTCCATCTCGCCCGAGATGGTCGCCGACTCGCGCCGCGCAACGAGGCTTTCATAGTTTTTCTTGTTGATGTCGTAGTCGCGGTTGAGCTGGGTATATTCCGCCTCGATCTGCGGGATCAGCTTCACCGAATCCATCAGCTGGTTGTAGCGCGCCTGATACTCTGCGACGCGCGTACGCAGCGAAGCAACCGTCGCCTCGCTTTCAGCCAGGGCGATCTTCAACTGCTGGTAGACGGGATTGTTGTTCACCGACGGGCCGGGATTGCCTCCGGCGGCCAGGCGACGCGCCTCGATTTCCTGCTGTTTCTGCGCCTCCAGTTCCTTGATCACGCGCCGCGCCCCGACGACGTCGGGGTGCTGCTCGGTGAAACGGTGCAGGAGCGTGTCGAGGTTACGCTTGAGCGTCTCGATGCGTCCATCGATTTCCGGAACGGAAACGCTGCTGGCGGCGTTCGGCGAGTCGGGCAGCAGGATGGGGTCTTCGCCCATGATCTGGCGACGCAGCGCCTCGCGCGAGTTCTCGGCCTCGCGCAATTCGAGCCGTGCCCGCTCCAGCTGTGCGCTGGCCTCGCCGATACGCCCGAAATGATCCTTGCCGTCGGCCGTCTGCAGCGAGATGTTCCGCAGCTTGAACTCCTTGAGACGGTTCTCCGCTTCTTCGAGCTTCTTTTCGTAGATGCGGATCTGCTCGTCGATGAATTTCTTGGCCGAGTCGGCATCCTTGCGCTTGTCGCCCAGGCTCGACTCGACAAAGATCGACACCAGCGCCTGCACCACCCGCTTGGCCTGCTCCGGCTGGGTATCACGGAAGGCCAGGGTATAGAGGTTGTCGCGCGAGGTGCTCTTGATGCTCAACGAATTCATCAGATCGTCGACCAGCGCCTCCTGCGCGGCCTTTGACTTGACGTTGAGATCGAGATCGGCCATGCGAATCAGCTTCTCGATGTTCGGCCGGTTGATCAGGGTCCGGCTGAGCATCATCACCTGCTGATCCACGTTGGGCTGCACGGCAAGCCCTGACATCAGCGGTTTGAGTACGGACTGGGTGTCGACGAAGATGCGGGCCGAGGCCTCGTATTTGTCTGGCACGCGCAGGACAGCCACGACAGCCACGGCAGCCACCACCCAGGCCGCGAGCATTCCGAGCCAGCGCCGCTGCCACATACCCTTCAAAACGGTTACTGCCTGGCGAATCAGATCATCCATGAGAACTCAGCTTTGCATCGTGTTGCACCGCACCCGCTGCAACAGCGGTCGCGCGGGCGCGGTGGACAAGGGCGGCGAAGGGAACCCCCGTGCCGTCAGAACCAGCTCTGCGGAATGATCAGCACATCGCCCGGCTTCATTTCGACGTTGGCCGACACATCGCCCCGCTTGATCAGATCCTTGACGCGGACGCTGTACTGCTTGTTCCCCTCGGAGGTGCGCAGCAGCGTGGCGCCATTACCGTCTGCGAAGTCGGTGATCCCGCCAACGGCGATCATCACGTCAAGAAGGGTCATTTTCTGGTTGTACGGCAACGTCTGCGGCTTGGTCGCCTCGCCGACGACGCGGATCTGTTCGCTGTAGGGACCGACGAAGTTGGTGACGACGACCGTGACGACCGGATCGCGGATGAACTTGCCCAGCGCCTGCTCGATATCGCGCGCCAGCGCCGAGGGATTCTTGCCGATCGCCGGAAGATCTTCGACCAGCGGTGCCGCGATCTTGCCGTCGGGACGGACCGGAACCGCCATGGACAATTCCGGATTGCGCCAGACGACGATGTTGATGGTATCCCCCGGGCCGATCAGATAATTGTAGTCGGCGGAAGCCGCCGTGGCCGGAGCCGGGGGATGATTGCTCGCGCATCCGGCAAGGGCGATCGCGAACAAGCCGATTGCAATCCGGCGGAATGAATCGCTGAAAATGCTGCGCAGGCCACTGAACATGATGCGTCTCCTTAGATCGACCGCTTGGAAGGTGCTTGAGGATAATTCAAAAAACATATTTCCTGAAGAGCGTAGCAAACGACGCAAGATTATCATGCGTACTCTTTCACAGTTTCCGCGAACCGCTGGAGCCTGCTGTCGCCTGTGCCCGACAGGCCCTGCCAGCCGCCACGGCCCATGTGGCCATCGGGATTGCTGTTATTTTTAAACGATTCCCGGGTGTTGTCGCCGGAACCCGACAGTTTTTCCGCCAGAAATGTTCCCGGCGCGGAAAGAATTCCTGCCAGGCCTGCCTTTCACCGACATGGCACGATTCATGCTTCAGATCATGGAGACGGAAAGATGACAACCACGCCATGACCCGGAATGCTTCAGATTAGTTCGCACAGCCATCATCAACCGCGCTTCGGTGGCAAGACCCGTGTCAGCATACCGCCGGCCGGCGAAGGGGAAACGCCGCTTCTCATCCATCGCGGCTTCGCCATCCATCTCGCGGCCGACCCGGTCCGGCGCGCACGTGCCGACGCCCTTGTTGACCGTCTCTACGCCAGCCGCGGCTACCGGCGCGAGCCCCCTGCCCCGGCGGACGAGCATTCCCGTCTCACCCTCCTCGCAAGCCAGGCCGGGCAGGCGGTCGGCACATTGACCCTCAATGTGGATGCGGAGCACGGGCTGCTCGCCGACGCGCTTTACCGGAACGAAATCGACGGTTTTCGTCGTAACGGCGGCCGCCTGTGCGAACTGACCGGATTTGCCGTCGACCGGGAAACGCGTTCGCGGACGCTGCTGGCCACCCTCTTCCATCTGCTGTATCTCGCCGGGCGACAGATCTACCAGATCAGCGACGTCCTCATCGAGGTCAATCCGCGCCATCGCCCCTTCTATGAGAGCCAGCTCGGCTTCCGGATCGCCGGCGAGGCGCGCGAATGCCCGCGTGTCGGCGCTCCGGCAGTGCTCCTGCACGCCACGACGGACGGCATTGGCAAACGGATCGATCGATCGCACCGTGCGGCAGGGCAGCTTCGGCATCCGCTCGCACCGCATTTCCTGTCACCGGAAGCGGTGCTGCTTGCCTGCGAGCGGATCGGGTCGCTGTGCTGGATGGCCGCGACATCCGCACCGGGTGGACAGCTCAGTTGCCCTGACGCAAGGCGTCCACCACCAGCATTCGCGAGACCCGCCGTGCTGGGATGATGGCGGCCAGGCAGGTGGCCACGAAACCGATCGCCCCGGCAAGGACAACCTCTCCGGGTACGATGCGGATGAAGGCGGTATAGCCGATGTTGGCATTCGGCGGCGGCGGCATGGGGATGCCGATGGCCGAAATGACCAGTGCGGCGGCGCAACCCAGCGCCATGCCGAGCAACGCACCGAACAACCCGAGCAAGGCGCTCTCGGTCATGATCAGCCGGAACACCCGGCCAGGCCGGTCCCCCAGCGCAAGCAGCGTGCCGAATTCGCGGGTGCGCTCGAAAAGCGTCATGTTCACGCTGTTGGCTACGCTGAGCAGCACCATGAGCAGGATGATCAGGCGCAGGACGCCAAACTGTCGGTCGTAGAGCTGCAAGGTCTTGTCGTAGAAATCGGACAGCTCACGCCAGCTGGCGATTTCGAGCCTCTGGCCGGACAGCCTTGCCTGCAGGGCTGTCCGCACAGCATCGGTATCGTCGGTGCGGTCAAGCAGCACCACCATCAGGTGCGCGGCGCGGGTATCCATCAGTTCGCGGGCAGCGGCCAGCGGAATGCGCACGGCACGGGCATCGAAGTCGCGCGAGAAACTCTGGAACACTCCGACCACCTCGAAATCCAGGGTATTCACCGCCCCCTGCGCCAGGCTCATGACCAGATTGACGCGATCACCCGCCTTCAAGCCGAGCGACCGCGCCACACCCTGTCCGACCACGATGCCATCGACGTCGCCATCGGCCAGCGGACGCCCCTCGATATAGCGAAGATAACTGCCAAGCGCGGCTTCGGCCGAGGGCTCGACCCCCTCGCCGACGATGCCGAGATCGCGCCGGCCGTTGTTGACCACCCCGGCGAAGCCCAGGCGTGCAAGGACTCGCGTCACGCCCGGCTGTGCTGCCAGGGTTTTCGCGAGAGCCTCCGGCTGTTCGATCAGATAGGCCTCAGGCGCGCGCACACGCCCTTCGCGGTAGCCTTCGCGGGCAACCTGCAGATGCCCGCTCTGGGAGTGAATGATCGCCTCGCCCAACTGGACGAAGATATCCTGCACGAAGCCGGCCGCGAGGATCAATCCGGCGACACCGAGACTGATCGCCGCCAGCGTGGCAGCCGAGCGCACGCGCTGCCGGAAGACGTTGCGCAGGGCGAAGGCGAATGCCGGAGGAAGCTTCGGTTTCATTGGTTATGGCGCAACGCATCGACAATGTTCATGCGACTGGCCTTCCAGGCCGGCATCAGGCTGGCCAGCAAGGTGGTCAGCAGGGCCAGCAGCAGCGCCTCGCCGGCGAGCGCGGGGACGATCAGGATCTGCCCGACGTAGCCCCGCGCCATGCCCGGCGGCGGCGGCATCGGAATGCCGATCAGCGAAATGATCGCACCGAGCAGATAGCCGAGCGCGATGCCGACAAGGCCGCCGAGCGCGCCGATCAGCAAGCCCTCGGCAAGGAACATGCGCAGGACGACCTGCCGGCGCTGACCGATCGCCAGGCTGGTACCGATCTCGCGCGTCCGCTCGAGGACGCTCATCGTCTGCGTGTTGGAGATGGTCAGTACGATGATCAGGCCAATGATGAACTTGACGACGCTGACCTGGCTGGAGAACAGCACGACGGTCTTGTTGTAGAAATCGGCGAGCGCATTCCACGGCACCAGCTCGAAGCGATCGGGAGGAAGGCGGGCACGCTGGTCGGCGACGAAACTCGCGGTCCCGGCGGTGCGCTCGAGCAGGACGACCCATGATGTCGCGCCCTCGACCCGCATCAGCTTGCGCGCCAGAACGATCGGCAACCGCAGGGCAACATCGTCGTATTCCTTGCTGATCGTCGCGAAGGTACCGGCAACACTCACTTCGACCGCATTCGGGCTGCCGTTGGCCGCCGTGGCGAGAAGCACGACGAGATCCCCCGGGCGGACGCCAAGGCTGCGCGCCAACCCCTCGCCAAGGAGCACCGCCGGCTGGTCCGCAGCCTTCAGATCGCTGCCTTCCTGCACGATGATGCGGCTGCTGATCGGGCGCTCGCGCTCCGGATCGATCCCCTCGCCGACGAAGGCGATGGTCACCTCTCCATGGCTGACCAGGCCACTGAAGGCCAGTCGCGGCGTCACGCTGGCAACCCCCGGAGCATCCTCGATGGCGCGCTGCTCCGGCGAGTTGGCCGGCAGCAGGAAGGCATAGGGATCGGCGATGCCCTTCTCGAAGTAGGCAGGGCGCACGATCTGGACGTGCCCGAGCTGCGAACGGATAGTTGCCTCGCGCATGTCCTCGAAGATCCATGCAATGAACCCCCCCGCCAGCAGAAAGGCAACGATGCCACTGGCGACCGTGAGCACCGCCACCAGCGTGCGCTGAGCGTTGCGCCGCAGGTTGCGGGCGGCGAGGAAAAAATCGGCGAGCAAGGTGTCCACTGGATCGTTCGCGCGGAAGGGCGTACTGTTCAGACTGTCGGCATATGTTAAACCCATTCCGGACGGGCCCACCATGCAGGCATTCGATTACGACAGCGCTTTTTCCAGGAACATCGGCTGGGTCACCGAAAGCGAGCAGGCGCGACTGCGCAACGCCCGGGTCGCGGTCGCCGGTCTTGGCGGGGTCGGCGGCATCCACCTGCTGACGCTCGCGCGGTTGGGCATCGGTCGTTTCTCGATCGCCGATTTCGACGTGTTCGACATCGTCAATTTCAACCGCCAGGCCGGCGCCACGATAAGCACGCTGGAACGCCCCAAGGTGGACGTCCTCGCGGAGATGGCGCGCGACATCAACCCGGAAATCGAACTGCGCTGTTTTCCCAACGGTGTGCAACGCGAAACCCTCGACGCTTTCCTGGAAGACGTCGACGTCTACGTCGACGGCCTCGATTTCTTTGCCTTCGAAGCCCGTCGCGCCACCTTCGCCGCCTGCCGGCGCAAGGGCATCCCGGCGGTGACCGCCGCGCCGCTCGGAATGGGCACGGCGCTGCTGGTGTTCGGCGCCGAAGGCATGTCGTTCGAGGATTACTTCGGTTTTGAAGGATGCGACGAAATGGAAATGTCGATCCGCTTCCTGGTCGGTCTCTCGCCAGCCATGCTGCAACGCGGCTACGTGGCCGACATGAGCCGGGTCAACCTGGCCGAGCGACGCGGCCCCTCCAGCATTGCCGCCTGCCAGCTCTGCGCTGGCGTAACTGCCGTCGAAACGCTGAAACTGCTGCTCGGCCGGGGTGGCGTCAAGACCGCCCCATGGGCCAGCCAGTTCGATGCCTACCGGATGCGGTACGTACACACCTGGCGGCCGGGCGGGCATCGCAATCCACTGCAGCGTCTGATGCGCTTTTTGGTCCGCCGGCAACTCGCCCAGCGCTGATGTTCATCGGCCGAGCCTGCCACCCGCCACGGCCCGGCGTGCTGTCCGGGCCGGTGCCGGAGGGTCAGGCCAGCGGGGCGAATTCGTAACCGTTGCCGCGCCTTGCCAGCGTGCCGATTGCGGCCCCGGGCAGGTGATACCCCGCCAGCAGCAATCCGTCACGGATCGCCCAGTCGGCCAGCTTGCGGCGCGTGACGCGCGCAGCCTCCGGATCCATGTCGAACATTACCGCCCAATCCGGATTACGCACGAACAGCGGAGCAACATTGGTGGTATCGGCCCAGTAGAGCAACCGTTGCGAGCCCCCCTCAATCATGAACGCCGTATGGCCGGGCGTATGCCCGAAAGCAGGCAGGGAGTGCACGCCCGGAAGGATCTCGGCCCCCGGCTCGAATTTCTGCACGCTCGAGGCAAGCGGCAAAAAAACGCGGCGGGTGGCGGCAAAAGCACCCTTCATCGCCTCGGGAGCCGCCGCCTGGCGGGCATCGTCCATCCACCAGTCCCACTCCGGCCTCGGCACGAAAATCCTTGCTTTCGGGAAAACGATGTTTCCGGCCTTGTTGCGCAGGCCGTTGATGTGATCGCCGTGAAAATGCGAAAAGACGACCGCAGTGATCGAAGTCGTATCGATGCCGGCCTTGCCCATGTTGTCGAGCAACCTGCCAGCCGTGGCGGCCCCGAATTCCCCGTTGCCGGCATCGAACAGAACGCGCTGCCCGCCAACATCGACCACGAGGGGAGTAAAGGGCACCTCGACCCTGTCGGCCGGCAGCCCGGCAGCGGCAAGGGCTGCCTGAACTTCCGCCAAAGGGGCGTTTCTGACGAAACCGGCATCGAGCGGACGGGAGAAGGCGCCATCGCTGAGCATCGTGACGGCAACCGCCCCGAGGTCGATGCGGGTGATTCCGGGCGCCATGGTCGTCACCCGGGGCGACATGCCGGCACATCCGGCCAGCGAGCCACCAAGCCAGGTCGTGCCGATTGCGGCACCGGTGAACAGGAACTGTCTGCGGGTCATCGACATGGTGCGCTCCTTGCTGAGGGATGGAATGCACTGATTCTATGCCGCTGCCCGCCGTCCAGCCAGTATCGGCGCAGGCAGGTCGCCCGTGGCCG
>JAPKHL010000070.1 GCA_026646875.1 Rhodocyclaceae bacterium
GCGCGGCCCAGCCAGTAGATCCAGTCCGGCTGCGCGGCCAGCGCCGGCGACATCCTTTCGATGGTATCGCGCACCTGCGCCCAGGCCTGGACACGCAGCGCGGCCCGCACCTTCCATTGCGCCGCCTCGTCGGAAAGCGGAACCTCGCCGGCACGGGCGAACCACTCGAGCGCTTCCGGCTGGTGCTTCTGCGCAGCCCGCCAGGCAATCTGACTCCACGCCCAGCCCCGTTCGCCGGCCTGCAGGCGCGACTCGAGGCGCGCCAGCTGCTCGGCCGCCTGTTGCGTGTCGTTGCGCGCGATGCGCTGCACCGCCAGGGCCGCCAGTTCGCGCTGCATGCGGTTCAGCGTGCCGCCCGGCAACTTCACCAGCCAGGACAACGGCCGCTCGATCACGTTGTCGATCAGACGGGCATCGGGCGTCTGGCTCGGCGGCAGGTAGTTCATGCTGTAGCGCGCCGCGGCCATCTTGTTTGCCTCGAACTGGCGACGGATGCGCGCCCAGACATCGTCGGCGAGCACGCGCTTGTCGACAATCAGCGCCTCGAGCACCGGATAGCACCCGTCGGGAGGCTCGAGCAGCGACAACCAGAGCGGCAGCGCCGCCTCGGCGGCTCCGGCATCACCGCGCAGCCGCCGGCTGCTCAGCGCATGACAGGCGAGCTCCTGCTCGGGCTGGAGGAGACGCGGATACTCGACGTCGAATTCCTGCCAGCGCTGTGCCTTGCCCAGCTGGCGCAGCCAGTCGCTGCGCAGCTTTTCGGCGAGCCAGTCACCCTCGTGGCGCGTCAGGAAGGGCTGCAGGGCGGCGCCATCGATGTTTTCCTTGCGCTCGGCGAGCAGGGCGGAGAGCCGCCAGTACTCGACATAGGCGGCCAGCTCGTGCGTTTCCAGCGCGGGCGCCAGCCGCGCAAGGCGCGTCCGGTCGCCGAGCCGTGCCGCCTCGCGCGCGTCGAGAAAGGTGTCGTCGAGCGCCGGGGACGCCGTTGCGGCAGACACCGGAGCGAGGAAAAGACAGAGGAGGAAGGCCGCCGGAAGGCGCTTCGTGATAAGCTCGAACACGTACAGAACACCCGTAAACACTGGCTTTCGAGCATACCACATGGACGCCGGGGAAGCTTCCGCAAAGACGCCGTCCGAACGGCTCGCACAGCGCCGCCTGTTGCGCCGCAGCCTCGTCGAGCGCCGGCTGGCACTCTCCGTGGAAACCTGCGCGGCGCACGCGCGGCACATCCGTTGCCTGCTCGCCGGACACTTCCCGCAGCTGGCGGCGATGCGCGTGGCGTTCTGCTGGCCGGTGCAGAACGAGCCCGATCTGCGCCCCTTGCTGACCGCCTGGCTGCTCGCCGGCGATGCCCGCTTCCGTGCGCTGCTGCCGGTCGTTCTGGCCGAAGCGGCGCCACTCGCCTTCCGCGCCTGGACGCCGACCACCGCTCTGATACCCGACCGCTACGGCATCCCGACGCCCGCCGAGGGCGATTACCTGACGCCGGAAGCGCTGCTGCTGCCAGTCAATGGCTTCGACGCGGCGGGCTACCGGCTCGGCTATGGCGGCGGCTTCTTCGACCGCACCCTGGCCGCGCTTGCGTCCGCCGCACGGCGGCGTGGACAGCCGGCGCCGCTGGCCATCGGCGTCGGTTACGAACTGGCGCGCGTGCCGAGCATCGCCCCGGAGGCGCACGACCTGCCGCTGGCGGCCGTGGTGACCGAAGCCGGGGTGTTCACGCCTCGCTGAGCGCTGTGCGCATGCGTGCCAGCGCTGCCTCGAGGGTGGCGCGAGGACAGCCGAAATTCAGGCGCAGCCAGCCCGGCAGGCCGAAATCCGTACCGTCCGACAACCCGACCCCGGCGGCCTCGAAGAAGGCGGCGGGATCGTCGCGGGACAGTCCGCGCGCATCGATCCAGGCAAGGTAGGTGGCCTCGACCGGGCCCATGGCCAGCCCCGGCATCGCCGCCACCGCCGTCTGCACGCGTGCGCGGTTGCCGCGCAGGTAGTCGAGCAGCGCCGCCCGCCAGTCGTCGCACTCGCGGTAGGCAGCCTCGCAGGCGGCCAGGCCGAGCGCGTTCACATGCGGCACGATACCCTGCATGGCGCGCTGGAAGCGCCGGCGCAGGGCGGCCTCCGGAATCACCGCGAAGGCACAGCCGAGCCCGGGAATGTTGTAGGTTTTCGAGGGCGCCATCAGGGTGATGCTGCGCCGCGCGGCATCGGCGTTGAGGGTGGCCCAGGGCCGGTGGCGGCGGTGCGTGTCGAGAATCAGGCCGCAATGAATCTCGTCGGCGCAGACGATCAGGTCATGCCGCCGGGCGAATCCGGCCAGCGCCGCGAGTTCGTCGTCATCCCACGCACGTCCGACCGGATTGTGCGGATGGCAGAGCAGGAACAGGCGACTGTCGGGCCGGATGGCCGCTTCCAGCGCGGCGAAATCCCAGGTCCAGTGCCCCGCGTCGCAGCGCAGGGGCACGCAGCCGAGCGGCCGGCCGCTCAGGCGAGGCGCGGAGAGGAAGGGCGGATAGACCGGCGTTGCCGTGAGGATCCCGCCCTCGACCGCGCGGCAGGCCACGTTGAGCCCGCTGACCAGCCCGGGCAGCCAGACCAGCCAGTCGTCCTCGATGCGCCAGTCGTAGTGCCGCCGCAGATGGTCGCGCACGGCCTCGATCAGCGCGGGGCGCGGCTCGGCATACCCGAAGTGGCCCTGCGCGACGCGTGCCTGCAGGGCGGTCAGCACCGGCGGCGGCGCCGGGAAATCCATGTCGGCAACCCACAGGGGCAGGATGTCGCGCCCGGCGTAGCGGTTCCACTTGACCGAATCGCCGCCGGCGAGGTTGGGTACCCGGTCGAAATCTGGCACGGCATTCATCGCGGAAATCCGTGGCGGGAAAAGCAGGAAAGAACCGCGGCGCCGGACCGACGCCGCTGGCTCATGCCTCGAGATTGGCGAACAGCGGCGTGGACAGGTAGCGCTCGCCGAACGAGGGGATCACGACGACGGTCAGCTTGCCGGCGTTCTCGGGCCGGCGCGCAACCTCGAGCGCTGCCCAGACGGCGGCGCCGGAGGAGATGCCGACCAACAGGCCTTCCTCGGCGGCCATGCGCCGCGCGGTGGTGAAGGCCTGCTCGGCGGTGACGCGCACGACTTCGTCATAAACGGCGGTATTGAGCACGCGCGGAACGAACCCGGCACCGAGGCCCTGGATCGGATGCGGCCCCTTCTGCCCGCCCGAGAGCACCGGGGAGGCGTCGGGCTCGACGGCCACCACCTGCACGCCGGGCTTGCGCGCCTTGAGCACCTCGCCGACACCGGTGATGGTGCCGCCGGTGCCGACTCCGGCGACGAAGATATCGACCTTGCCGTCGGTGTCGCGCCAGACCTCCTCGGCGGTGGTGCGGCGATGGATTTCCGGATTGGCCGGATTCTCGAACTGCTGCGGAATGAAGTAGCGGGCATCGGCGGCCGCCATTTCCTCGGCGCGGCGGATCGCACCGGCCATGCCCTCGGCGCCTGGGGTGAGGATCAGCTCGGCGCCGTAGGCCTTGAGCAGCAGGCGGCGCTCGCGGCTCATCGTCTCCGGCATGACGAAGGCGCAGCGGATGCCGCGCGCGGCGCAGACCATGGCCAGGCCGATGCCGGTATTGCCGGAGGTCGGCTCGAGGATGATCGTGTCCGGCGCGATCCGGCCGGCGGCCTGCGCGGCATCGATCATCGCCACGGCGATGCGGTCCTTGACGCTGTGCGCGGGGTTGCAGAACTCGAGCTTGACGGCCACCGTGCCGCTGATGCCGGCGCTCAGGCGGTTGAGGCGGACGAGCGGCGTATTGCCGATCAGGTCGGTGACGTTGCTGGCGATCTTCATGGTCATGGTCGTTTCCCCCGGAACTTGGGCAGGCTGAGAAGGCAGGACGGGTATCGGCGCGGGCGCCATCGTTCGCAGTCTACCCGCCCGCCCGCAGCGGCCAAAGACCGCTTGCTTGTATCGATATAACCGGCGCTCAGCCGAGGAACAGGCGATAGGCCGGATTCTGCGTTTCGTCCCAGTGGGCGTAACCGAGATTCTTCAGGAAGGTGCGGAATTCATCCATCTCGCCCGGCGGCACCTGCATGCCGACCAGCACGCGACCGTAGTCGGCACCGTGGTTGCGATAGTGGAACAGGCTGATGTTCCAGCCAGCGCTCATGCGGTTGAGGAAGTTCATCAGTGCGCCCGGCCGCTCCGGAAACTCGAAGCGGTAGAGGATCTCGTTGTCGATGCCGGGCGCGTGGCCGCCGACCAAATGGCGGACATGCAGCTTGGCCATCTCGTCGTCGGTCAGGTCGAGTGTGGCGTAGCCGTGCTTGCGCAGTTGCTCGACGAGCTTCAGCGACTCGGCGCGGTTGGCGACCTGGATGCCGACATAGACGTGCGCCTCGTTGCGGTCGTTGTAGCGGTAGTTGAATTCGGTGATGTTGCGGCTGCCGATCAGCGTCACGAACTTCCGGTAACTGCCGGGTTTTTCGGGCAGCGTCACGGCCAGCACGGCCTCGCGCTGCTCGCCGATCTCGGCGCGTTCGGCGACGAAGCGCAGACGGTCGAAATTGGTGTTGGCCCCCGAGGCCACGGCGACCAGGGTGCGGTCGCGCAGGCGGTGTCGCTTGGCGTATTCCTTGGCGCCGGCGAGCGCCAGCGCGCCGGACGGCTCGAGGATCGAGCGGGTGTCCTCGAAGACGTCCTTGATCGCTGCACAGATGGCATCGGTGTCGACGAGGATCACCTCGTCGAGCACCTCGCGGCAGACGCGGAAGGTCTCCTCGCCGACGAACTTCACCGCCGTGCCGTCGGCGAACAGGCCGACCTGGTCGAGCCGCACGCGACGGCCGGCGGCCAGCGAACGGGCCATGGCATCGGCGTCGTGCGTTTCGACGCCGATGATCTTCGTTTCCGGGCGCAGCCGCTTGATGTAGGCGCCAACGCCGGCCGCCAGCCCGCCACCGCCGATGGCGACGAACACGGCGTGGATCGGTTTCGGGTGCTGGCGCAGGATCTCCATGCCGATGGTGCCCTGGCCGGCGATCACCTCGGGATCGTCGAAGGGGTGCACGAAGGTGAGCTTTTCCTGCTTCTCCAGTTCCAGCGCGTGCGCATAGGCCTCATCGTAGGAATCGCCGGCGAGCACCACCTCGCCGCCCCGGGCCTGCACCGCCTGCACCTTGATCTGCGGCGTCGTCGTCGGCATCACGATCACCGCCCGGCAGCCGATGCGCGCCGCCGACAGGGCCACGCCCTGGGCATGGTTTCCGGCCGAGGCGCAGATCACGCCGCGCTTCTGCTTCTCGGCCGAGAGCTTGACGATCTTGTTGTAGGCGCCGCGCAGCTTGAACGAGAACACCGGCTGCATGTCCTCGCGCTTGAGCAGCACGCGGTTGCCGATGCGCGCCGACAGGTTGGGCGCCAGGTCGAGCGGCGACTCGATGGCCACGTCATAGACCTGCGCGTTGAGGATTTTTTCGAGATAATCCGGGTGCATGGCGGCGACGATTCTCGTTGAAAACCGCCGATTCTAGCAGCGAAGCCCCCATGGATTGGTTACGGATCAGCGCCGAAGCCGGCCTTCTCGGCCTTTTCCTCGCCAGCTTTCTCGCCGCCACCCTGCTGCCCGGCGGCTCGGAAGCCGTGCTCGTCGCGCTCCTGCAGCAGCATCCCGGGCAATTCTGGCCGGCGCTGGCCCTGGCCACGCTCGGTAATACGCTGGGCGCGCTGACCTCCTACGCGCTCGGTCGCTGGCTGCCGCAGCGCCAGTCGCCGGCGGCCCTGCGCCAGCTCGCGCGGGTGCGCCGCTGGGGCGCGCCGGTGCTGCTTCTCGCCTGGGCGCCGCTGATCGGCGACGCGCTGTGCGTCGCTGCCGGCTGGTTACGCCTCAACGCCCTGAGATGCACCGTCTTCATCGCCGCCGGCAAGTTCGCCCGCTACTGGCTGCTGGCGGAGGGCGCCGCACTTCTCCCCTGAGCGCCCCTCTGACGGACTGAGCTCAATCGTCCGGATCGAGGATGCGGCCGCCCACCAGCGCAAGGCAGGCACGGCCGCTCAACTCCCAGCCGAGGAAGGGAGTGTTCTTGCCTTGGCTGCGCAGCGCATCGCCGGTGACGCGCCAGGTTGCCAGCGGGTCGAAGATGCAGACGTCGGCAACCGCGCCAACGGCGAGCGAGCCCGCGGGAATGCCGAGCATCCGGGCTGGGTCGCAGGTGACGCGGGCCAGCGCCTCGACCAGCGGCACGCGGTCCTCGGCCGCCCACTTGAGGACCAGCGGCAGCAGCAGTTCGACGCCGGTGGCGCCGGGTTGCGCTTCACCGAAGGGCAGCTGCTTGCCATCTTCGTCGACCGGGGTGTGATCAGAGCAGAGGGCGGCCACGCCTTCGGCGACGGCGGCGCGCAGCGCGCTCCGGTCGCTGGCGGCACGCAACGGCGGATCGAAGCGCGCGTGGCTGTCGAAGAAGCCGATGTCCATGTCCGACAAGTGCAGGTGGTGGATCGCGACGTCGCAAGTGACCGCGAGTCCTCCGCGCTGCGCTTCGCGCACCAGGGCAATGCCGGCGGCGGAGGAAAGCCGCGCGAGGTGGAGGCGCGCACCGGTGGCGCGGGCCAGCGCCAGGGCGGTGGCGATGGCCACCGTTTCGGCACAGACCGGGATGCCGGTAAGGCCGAGGCGCGAAGCAACCTCGCCGTCGTGCGCGACGCCGTCGCGCGCGAGGTGCGGATCCTGGGGCTGCAGGCGCACGGTGTAGCCGAAGGTGGCAGCGTACTGCATGGCACGCAACAGGACCTGGGTGTCGGTGACCGGATGCTTGCCCTGCGAGAAGGCGATGCAGCCGGCGCGGGTCAGGCTGTTCATCTCGGCGAGCTTTTCGCCGGACAACTGCAGGGTCAGCGCGCCGATCGGGTAGACCCGCGCCAGTCCGAGCGTTTCGCTGCGACGGACCAGGCGCTCGACGAGTCCCGGCTCGTCGAGCGGCGGACGCATGTCGGGCGGACAGGCCAGGGCGGTGACGCCACCGGCGAGCGCCGCGCGCAATTCGCTCTCGAAGCCGCCAAGGCGGGCCGAGAGGTCGACGAGGCCGGGACAGACGATGTGGCCACCGGCGTCGATCGTCCGCTCGGCGGCGAAACCGTCCGGCGCCGTGCCGACGGCGGCGATGCGCCCTTCGGCGATGTACAGATCGTGTGCGCCGTCGATGCCTTGCTGCGGATCGATCAGGCGGCCGTTGCGGATATGGATTCGTTGTGCGCGCATCGTTTCAGTTCCCCGCCAGAATGCTCATCACCGCCATGCGGACCGCGATGCCGAAGGATACCTGCGAGAGAATCACCGCCTGGGGTCCGTCGGCCACGTCCGAATCGATCTCGACGCCGCGGTTCATCGGCCCCGGGTGCATCACGATGGCGTCCGGCCGGGCCAGCGCCAGCACTTCGGGCGTGAGGCCATAACAGTTGAAGTACTCGCGCGCGGATGGCAGCAGGGCGCCGTTCATGCGCTCGTTCTGCAAGCGCAGCATGATGATCACGTCGCAATCGCGCACCCCTTCGCGCAGATCGTGGCAGACGCGCACGCCCATTCGCTCGACATCGGTCGGCAGCAGGGTCTGCGGTCCGACGGCGCGCACCTCGGCGGCACCAAGGGTGGTCAACGCGTGGATGTCGGAGCGCGCGACGCGCGAGTGCAGGATGTCGCCGACGATGGCTACCGTGAGGTTGGCGAAATCCTGTTTGTAGTGGCGGATGGTGTACATGTCGAGCAGGCCCTGCGTCGGGTGCGCATGCCGCCCGTCACCGGCGTTGACCACATGCACATCGTCGCGCCCGGTGCGGTGCAGGTGCTCGGCGATCAGGTAGGGTGCGCCGCTCGCGGCATGGCGGACGACGAACATGTCGGCGTGCATGGCGACCAGATTGTCGACAGTGTCCAGGAGCGTCTCGCCCTTGGCAGTCGAGGAACGCGCCACGTCGAGGTTGATGACGTCCGCCGAGAGGCGTTTGGCGGCGATCTCGAAGGTGGTGCGGGTGCGCGTCGAATTTTCGAAGAAAACGTTGAATACGCTCTTGCCGCGCAGCAGCGGCACCTTCTTCACATCGCGGTCGGACACTTCGAGGAAGCTCGATGCGGTATCGAGGATGTGCGTGATGACGTCGCGCGGCAGACCGTCGATCGAGAGCAGGTGATTGAGTTCGCCGTGGGCATTGAGCTGCGGATTACGCATGGCGGGCCAGCCTCCACTGCAGACGCCCGGCGGCGTCCGGTTCCAGAATCAGTTCCTCGTCATCGCCGAGCACCACCTGCCAGGCGCAGAACTGCGCGCAGACGGGCAGCTCGCGCCCGCCCCGGTCGGCCAGCACGGCAAGATCGATGCGGGCGGGGCGGCCATAGTCGAACAGCTCGTTGATTGCGGCGCGCGTGGTGCGTCCGGTGTAGAGCACGTCATCGACGAGAATCAGCGGGCGCCCTTCGACGGCGAAGGGGATCGTCGTCGGGCGCACTTGCGGGTGCAGACCCTTTGCGCCGAAATCGTCGCGATAGAAGGAGACATCGATCAGGCCGATCTCCTCGGGCAGTTCGAGCAGTTCGCGCAGGCGCCGGGCGATCCAGGCGCCACCGCTGTGGATACCGACCAGCGCGGTGTCCGGCGCCAGGCGGGGGCGGATGAGTCGGGCCAGTTCAGCGCACTGCGCTTCGGCATCAGGCAGGGGAGTGGGCAGCATCGGCGGACGGTTCCGGAGAATGGTCGAAATGGGTTTGCAGGATCAGCTGTGCAGCGACGGCATCGAGATGCGCCTTGGCGCTGCGCGCATCGTGCCCGGTCTCGCGCAGCCGTTCGCCGGCCTCGAGCGAGGTGAGGCGCTCGTCGGCGTAATCGACGGGCAGGCGGAAACGGCCGCGCAGCTGATTGGCGAAGCGGGTGCAGCGGGCCGTCATGGCGTGCGCGCTGCCATCGAGCGACAGCGGCAGACCGACGACCAGGCTGACCGGTTGCCATTCGCGGATCAGCGCCTCGATCGCCGCGAAGCGCTCGGCGTTGGCGATACCGCGGATCACGGTGAGCGGGTGCGCCTGGCGCAGCTGCCACTCGCCGACGGCGACACCGATCCGCTTCTCGCCGAAGTCGAAGGCCAGCACGGTGCCCCGCCGCGACGCGGTGGCCACCTCAGGCATGACCGGCATCCTCGGCGAGGTGGGTGAAATCAATGCCGAGCACCTCCATGGCGGCGGCGAGGCGATCCTCGTAGGGCAGTTCGAAGAGGATCCGAGGCTGAGCCGGCACGGTCAGCCAAGCGTTCTGCGCCAGTTCCTGCTCGAGCTGGCCGGCGGCCCAGCCGGCATAGCCGAGGGTGACCAGGATGTCCTGCGGCTGGCCGTTCGCGGCCACCGCCTGCAGCACGTCGCGCGAACTGGTCAGGCCGGTGTCGGCGTTGATCGCCAGCGTCGATTGCCAGTCGCCAACCGGGCGATGCAGCACGAAGCCGCGATCGGTCTGCACCGGCCCGCCGAAACAGACGGAAATCCGGTCGAAACGATTGCCGTGCGCGCTCCGTTCACCGCGTTCGCTGGCCTCGCCGTCTTCACGCGCCGGGACGATGTCGATCTTCTCGAAGAGGGTGGCGAGGCTCATGTCCAGCGGCCGGTTGACGATCAGGCCGAGTGCGCCGCGCGCGTTGTGCTCGGCGATGTAGACGAGGGTGCGGGCAAAATACGGATCGCCCATGGCCGGCATGGCGATCAGGAAATGGTCGGTCAGATTGACGCTTTGCATGCGCTGCATTTTAATCGCCGGGGCTGGTCGACACCAAGCAAACCCATCAAGGTTCCCGATATTCCATGCTCGATGCCATCCTCGTCTGGTTTCGCCGCGACCTGCGCGACGATGATCACGCGGCGCTTGCCGAAGCCCTGCGGCGAGGGCGTCGCGTGTACTGCGCCTTTGTCTTCGACACCGCGATCCTTGCGCCGCTGCCGCGCAGCGACCGGCGCGTCGAGTTCATCCATGGGTCCCTGCAGGTGCTGGACGCGGCCCTGCGCGCACGCGGCGCCGGGCTGATCGTCCGGCACGCCGATGCCACCGAAGAGATTCCGCGCCTGGCCCGCGAGCTCGGGGCCGCGGCGGTGTTCGCCAACCGCGACTACGAACCCGGTGCCAAGGCGCGCGATGCACGGGTCGCCCGGGCACTGGCGGCGGATGGCATCGGCCTCGAGCTGTTCAAGGATCAGGCGATCTTCGACGGGGTGGAGGTGCTGACACAGGGCGGTCGGCCCTACACGGTATTCACGCCTTACCGGAATGCCTGGCTGAAACGTCTGGGCGACGATGACCACCGCCCGCACGACAGTGCCCGGGGCGAACTGGCGCCGCTGCCGCAGCTGCCCCGGCTGCCGACGCTGGCCGAGCTCGGTTTCCAGCCGACCAATCTGCAAACGCTCGGAATCGCTCCCGGGATGCCGGGGGCTCGACGTCTGCTCGAGGACTTTCAGGGCCGCATCGGCCGCTATCGCGAGCAGCGGGACTTTCCGGCCATGCGCGGGGTGTCCTATCTCTCGGTACACCTGCGCTTCGGCACCGTGTCGATCCGCCGGCTGGTCTCGGCGGCGCTGGCGGCCGGCGCCCTGCGCGCGCGCGACGGCGACGGCGACGGCGACGGCGACGGCGACGGCGCGGCATGCTGGCTGTCCGAGCTGGTCTGGCGGGATTTCTTCTTCATGATCCTCGATCATTTCCCCCGGGTCGTCGGGCAGGCCTTCCGGCCGGCCTTCGACACCCTGCAGTGGGAAACGGATGCGACGGCCGAGGCAGCATTCGCCGCCTGGTGCGCCGGACACACCGGCTATCCGCTGGTCGACGCAGCGATGCAGCAGCTGCTGCACACCGGCTACATGCACAATCGCCTGCGCATGCTGACGGCGTCTTTCCTGACCAAGGATCTGGGCATCGACTGGCGGCGCGGCGAAGCCTTCTTCGCCACGCATCTCATCGATTTCGATCTTGCCGCCAACAACGGCGGCTGGCAGTGGGCCGCCTCGACGGGATGTGATGCCCAGCCCTACTTCCGGATCTTCAACCCGGTCCGCCAGTCGGAGCGCTTCGACCCGGCGGGCCGCTTCATTCGCCGCTACCTGCCCGAGCTGGCCAACGTCCCGGAGCGCTTCATCCATGCACCGTGGCTGATGAGCGCGGTGCAGCAGCAGGCCTGCGGCGTCGTCATCGGTCGCGACACGCCCGCGCCGGTCGTCGAGCACGACGCGGCGCGGCGGCGGACACTGCAGCGCTTCGCCGCGGTCAGTCCGAGCGGCGCTGCTTGAGGAAGCCGGCGATCAGCCCGAGCAGCTCCTCTTCCTGGTAGGGCTTGCCGAGGTAGTGATTGACCCCGATCTCGAACGCGTAATTGCGGTGCTTGTCGGCCGTGCGCGAGGTGATCATGATGATCGGGATGTCCTTGAAGCGCTCGTCCGCGCGCACGTTGCGGGTAAAGTCGAAGCCGTCCATGCGCGGCATCTCGATATCCACGAGCAGCACGTCCGGAACGGCGTCGATCATCTGCTCGAGCGCATCGACGCCGTCCTTGGCGAGCATCACCTGATAGCCCTCTCGGTCGAGCAGGCGGCTGGTGATCTTGCGCACGGTCATCGAATCATCGACCACCATCACCGTCGGCAAGGCAGCGCGGGCGCTCTGCGTCACCACCGGCGTCTGTGCCACGGGTACCGGCACGGCGCTGACCTGGACCCGGGCGCTGCTGGTCAGAGCGACAGGGTTGAGGATCAGGACCACCTCGCCGCTACCAAGCACGGTGGCGCCGTCGATGCCGATCACCCGTGCCAGCTGGGGACCGATGTTCTTGACGACGATTTCCTGATTGCCCTTGAGTTCGTCCACCTGCACGGCAATCCGCTGCGAACCGCTCTTCAGGAGCAGCACCCAGTACTGCCGGTGCAGCTCGGGCAGGGCCTGCGTCTCGCCGAGCAGGTGGGGCAGGAAATGGAAGGGGTAGGTGTTGCCCATCCATTCCGCCGCGCCGGCGTCACGGATGCGCGCGAGCGGGACTTCCTTGAGATCGAGCACCTGTTCGATCATCACCGACGGAATCGCGTACAGGCGGCTTCCCGCGCGCACCAGCAGGGCCTTGGTCACGGCCAGGGTGAGCGGGATGTAGAGCCGGAAGCCGGTGCCGCGCCCGGGCGTTGAACTGACCTCGATACGCCCCCCGAGACTGGAAACCTCGGTCTTCACCACGTCCATGCCGACGCCGCGGCCGGCCACCTGGGAAAGCTCGCTGGCCGTGGAAAAACCGGGGGTGAAGATCAGCTCGGTGAGGCGGGCCTCGTCGGCGTTCTCGTCGGCCCCCAGCAGGCCAGCGGCAACACCGCGGGCGCGGATGCGCTGGTAGTCGAGTCCGGCACCGTCATCGCTGAAGGCAAGGACGATCTCGTTGCCCTCCTGGCTGAGATCGAGGACGATCTCGCCGATTTCCGGCTTGCCGCTGGCAAGGCGCGCTTCGCGCCCTTCCAGGCCGTGCGCGACGGCGTTGCGCAGCATGTGCTCGAGCGGCGCGGCCATCTTTTCCAGCACGCTGCGGTCCAGCTCGACCTGACCGCCCCGGATTTCCAGGTTGGCACGCTTGCCCAGTTCCTTGGCGGTCTGCCGCACGATCCGGTAGAGGCGGTCGGCAACGCTGCCGAAGGGCACCATGCGTACGCTCATCAGTTCCTGCTGCAGGTCGCGGTTGAGGCGTGCCTGGGCGATGATCGCGGCGTTGGCGTCGTCGAGGTTCTTGAGCAGGGTCTGCTGGACCGTCGCCACGTCGTTGACCGATTCGGCCATCATCCGCGTCAGTTCCTGGAAGCGGGTGAAGCGGTCGAATTCAAGCGGATCGAAGCCGGGATGCAGCTCATCGGCCTGGGCCGTGCGCGACTGCATCTGCAGCTCGGCCTGGATTTCGATCTCGCGCAGCTGGCGGCGCAGACGGATGACGTTTTCGGTCAAATCGAGCAGCGAGTCCTTCAGTCCGCGCATCTCGCCCTCGATGCGGGCACGGGCGATGGATAGTTCCCCTGCCTCGTTGACCAGGCGGTCGATCAGGTCGGCGCGAACGCGCAGAACTGCGCGCTGGGCCGGCCCCTCGCCTTCGGTCTCGATATGCGGGCGGTCCTCGTGGCGGCGCTCGGGATGCAGGGCCACCGGTGCGGATGGCGGCGCGGACGCAGGTGCCGTTTCGAGGGGGGGCTGCTCCTCGGCGGGGGCGGGCGGCTCAGGCGGCGCCGCAACATCGGCGGATGGCGCTGCGGCGGGCGAGCCGCCGGCAACCGAGGCCAGCAGACCATCGATCGATTCGCCCGCCGCCAGCCGGTCGATGATCTGCACGACCGTATCGAAGACGCCGTCGATCTCGTCGATTTCGTCAGCGCTGGCCAGGCCTCCGCCATGCAGCGCGTCGACGCGGCTTTCAATGGCGTGCGTGATTTCCCCGAGATTCATGGCTCCCGCCATGCGGGCACTTCCCTTCAGGGTATGCAGGAGACGGGCGAGCTGGCGCGGCGGCTCCTCACTGCCCGGCGCATTCCGCCAGTCGCGCAGTTGGGCGGTGATGTCCCGCGTCAGATCGGCGGCTTCCTCCAGGAATATCGGCAGCAGCTGCTCGTCGAGCTCGTCCTGCAGGCGCGGCATTTCCAAGGCGAAGGCCGCGGCGGGGGGCATGATTTCCGGTACGGCGGCGACCTGTGCTTCCGCCGAGTCCTCCCCGACGGCCGGCTGAACCGGAACGGCGGTCTGAACTTCCGGTTCGAGAATCTGCGCCGGATAAAGACTTTCCAGCGCATCGATCAGATGCGGCGCGGGTTCCGGTTCACGCTGGGCGGCCAGCGAGTCAAGCATCAGTTCGAGGTGGGCGATCGCCTGCCGGATGACCTCCAGCGCCTCGATGCTGTTCGGTTGCGCCGCGTGGTCCCGGCGCAGGAGCGCGTGCTCGAGCGCGTACCCGAGGCGGTTGATGGCGCCCAGCCCGAGCGTCGCGGAAATTCCGGCGAGGGTGTGCGCGGCGCGGTACATTTCATGCGAGGTCTGCCCCCCCAGCCCGGCGGCGAGCAGTTCGAACTCTCGCTGGAGGGTGGCAAGATGCGTGCGCGCTTCGTCGAGAAAAATCTCGTAGAGCGTCGGCGAGGCGGAAATGCGGGGCTGTGCCGGTGCGGCCGGCGCCGGGGCGGCATCGACCGGGGACGGGGGTTCCTGCTGCCCTGGGATGTCCTGGAGTTCCTGGGCGCCGGGGATCTCGATGGCCCCGAACTCGGCATCGGCGACAGGCGCGGGAAGCACGGGGGCCTCGCCAATCTCGCCGGACGCAGTCTCCGCCGAAACCGGCAGGATGTCCATTTGCGGGAAATCGAAATCCTCGAGCCCACTCCCAGGAACCGGATCCGTGGCCCGGACGGACGCTTCGGCGGGGGCTTCTGCCGCGACGTCGAAACCATCCAGGGCATCCAACCCGGACAGGTCGTCAAGTCCCTGCAATTCGAGGGTTTCGCCTTCTTCCTCCGGCGCGGGCATGGCTGGCTCCGGCGGTTCGTGCTCGGCTGCCGGCACGGCCTCGGGGTGGATCAGCGGGATGATCTCGGCACTCGGCGGCAGCTCCGGCAGCGGTGCCTCGCTCGGCAGAGTGGTGGCGGACACCTCGGTATCGTCGCCTCCGAGCAGGGCGTTGGCCCGCGCCACCAGCGCACTGGCGTCGGGCGCCGGGCCGGCATGCCGTTCGAGGTGCTCGACCCAAGCACCGAACAGCGTGCGCGCATCGTCGAGCAGGCCGAGCAAGCCCGGCGTCACCTCGAGTTCCTGGCGA
>JAPKHL010000071.1 GCA_026646875.1 Rhodocyclaceae bacterium
GCGGTGTGGTGGATGTGGAATTCCCCGAGGGCGAAGTCCCCGAACTCTTTGAGGCGGTGCATGTAGAACGTCCCGGAAAGGAACCGCTCGTTCTGGAAGTGCAAAAACACATCGGCGATAACTGGGTCCGCACGGTGGCGATGGACGCGACCGACGGTCTGCAACGCGGCGTTCCCGCGATCGCCACAGGCGCGCCCATCCTGGTTCCCGTCGGTCCAGCCACGCTCGGGCGCATCTTCAACGTGCTGGGAAATCCCGTTGACCAAAAAGGGGAAGTGACAGCCGATATTCGTTACCCGATCCATCGTCCCGCACCGTCGTTCGCGGAGCAAGCTACGCGTGTGGAGGTGTTCGAGACGGGCATTAAGGTCATTGACCTGATCGCGCCGTTCACCAAAGGCGGCAAGACGGGCATCTTTGGCGGCGCCGGCACCGGCAAGACCGTCATCATCATGGAACTCATCCGTTCAGTCGCCACGGAACACGAAGGCAACTCGGTGTTCGCGGGCGTGGGCGAACGCACCCGCGAAGGCACGCAACTCTATCGCGAGATGCTCGAGTCGGGCGTGATGAAGGATACCGTGATGGTTTATGGGCAGATGAACGAACCCTCGGGCGTGCGCCTGCGCGTGGCGCTCACCGCGCTCTCGATGGCGGAATATTTCCGCGACCAGGGCAGGGACGTTCTGCTCTTCATTGACAACATCTTCCGCTTTTCGATGTCCGGCTCCGAGGTGTCGGCGTTGCTCGGGCGCATGCCCTCCGCAGTGGGATACCAGCCGACGCTCGCGACGGAAATGGGCGAATTGCAGGAACGCATCACCTCCACGCGCACCGGCTCGATCACTTCGATGCAGGCAGTGTACGTTCCTGCGGACGACTACTCCGACCCCGCGCCGGTGGCAACGTTCACGCACCTCGACGCGACCATCGCCCTCGAACGATCCATTGTGGAAAAAGGCATTTACCCGGCGGTGGACCCGCTCGCCTCGACCTCCCGAATTCTCGATCCGAACATCGTGGGCGAGGATCACTACCGAACCGCGCGCGAAGTCCAGCGCATCCTGCAGCGTTACAAGGACCTGCAGGACATCATCGCCATTCTCGGCATTGACGAGTTGAGCGAGGACGACAAACTGGTCGTGGCGCGTGCGCGCAAGATCGAACGTTTCTTCTCCCAGCCCTTCTTCGTGGCGACAACCGCGCCCCAAGCCGGTACCGCAGCAGCAGCCGCAGATGCTCGCCGCGCAGAGCGACGCCCCGAGCAGCGCGCCCGAGGTGCCGGTGATCAAGGAAACGCCGCCGCCGGCCCCGCCGGCTCCGCTCGTGCCGGCGGCCCCGGCGCCGGTCACCCAGGCCCGCTTCGACGCCGACTACCTGCAGAACCCCGCCCCTGCCTACCCGGCGCTATCCCGGCGCATGGGCGAGGAGGGCAAGGTGATCCTGCGCGTCTTCGTCGAACCGAGCGGCCGCCCCAGTCAGATCGAGCTGAAGGCCAGCAGCGGCTCGCCGCGTCTCGACCAGGCCGCGCAGGACGCCGTCTGGCGCTGGAAATTCGTTCCCGCCCGCCGGGGCGACGAAACCATCGCCGCCTGGGTCCTGGTCCCCATCGTTTTCAATCTGAGGAGTTGAAGTAGTCATGGAAAACCCCATGGGCTTTGCCCACTTCCTGAGCAACGCCGACGGCGTTGCCCGCTTCGTGCTGGGCCTGATGCTGGTTGCCTCGATCGGCACCTGGTACCTGATCGTCACCAAGGGCATCCGCGTCCTGCGCATGCGCCGCCGCAGCGAAGCCTTCCTCACCGCCTTCTGGGAGGCCCCCAACCTCGAGGCCGTCGCCTCCAGCATCCGCGAGAACGGCACCACCGAGCCCTTCTCGCACCTCGTGCACCACGGCTTCACCGCCATCGAGCAGCACAACCGCCGCAAGAGCGGCTGCGAGTGCAACACCGCCGGCCTGATCAATTCCGGCGCGCCCGACGACCTGCTCACGCGCGCCCTCAAGCGCGCCATCGACGAGGATCGCAGCCACCTCGAATTCGGCCAGACCTTCCTCGCCACGGTCGCCTCGGCGGCACCCTTCATCGGCCTGTTCGGCACCGTCTGGGGGATCTACCACGCCCTGATCGCCATCGGCCTCTCCGGCCAGGGCACGCTCGACAAGGTCGCCGGCCCGGTCGGCGAGGCGCTGATCATGACCGCCATCGGCCTCGCCGTGGCGATCCCCGCCGCCATCGGCTACAACGCCTTCGCACGCGCCAACCGCAACACCCTGTCGCGTCTGAACTCCTTCGCCTACGACGTGTTCGCCTTCCTCGCCACCGGCGTCAAGACCTCGCCGATGCTCACCGACGCCCGCGCCACCAGCGAGCGGGTGATCGCCCTGGCGCGCGGACAGGGCAGCGGCGCCGAGACGGAAAACCGCGGCGGCCATCCCGGCCTCGCGGTGCGCTGAGGAGAACGCCATGGCCTTCGCCAGCATGGAGTCCGGCGACGACAACGAACCGCTCGCCGAAATCAACATGGTGCCGCTGATCGACGTGATGCTGGTGCTGCTGATCATCTTCATGGTCACCGCGCCGCTGCTCACGCACGCGGTGAAGATCGACCTGCCCAAGGCCTCCTCGGCGGCCAACCTGACCAAGCCGGAAAACGTGCAGCTGGCCATCGACGCCGGCGCGCAGGTGTTCTGGAACGGCGAGGCGGTCGACGCCGCGCAGCTCGCCGAACGCCTGAAGGCCGCCTCGGCGATGCAGCCGGCGCGGCAGGGACTGGTGCGGATCGGCTTCGTCACCGATCCGTCACAGGCACCGTAGGGTCGCCCACCGTTCACACAGTCAACCAATCCAGGGAGAAAACATGAACAGCCGTCTCAAGCCCGTTGTTGCCGCCGTCCTGCTGGCTCTCGCCGCCCTTCCGGCGGGCGCCGCCGACAGGACACTGGGCGAAGTCGAGGTCAAGGGCACGCCGCAGGCCAAGCCGCAATCGCGCCTGCGCGACGAGATCATCGCCACCGAGTCGGTCTCGGAGGCCGACATCCGCAAGACCAACGCGGCCACGCTCAACGAGGCCATCGACAACAACCCCGGCGTCTCGGTCCAGACGGAGTGTTCGATCTGCAACGTGCGCAACGTCACGCTGAACAACCTGCCCGGCCGCTTCACGACGATCATGATCGACGGCGTGCCGATCTTCTCCTCGGTCTCGTCGGCCTACGGCCTCGACATGATCGGCGTCAACGGCGTCGAACGCATCGACATCTCGCGCGGCGCCGGCGCCAGCCTGATCGCGCCCGAGGCGCTGGCCGGCGCGGTGAACATCGTCTCCAAGCGGCCGGCCGCGCCGGAGACCGTGCTCCAGCTGCAGGGCGGCGAAATGGGCTACAAGCGGATCGACGGCTTCCTTGCCCGGCCTTTCGCCGGCGGCGCCTTCACCGCCTCGTTCAACGCCAACCACCACGATTCGCAGGACGACAACGGCAACGGCGTCGGCGAATACACCGGCTACAAGCGCTACCTCGGCGGTCTCGGCCTGTTCCTCGACGATGTCGGTGGCTTCAGGCTCCGCGGCCGTCTCGACCTGGTGGACGAAAAGCGCGGCGGCGGCGCGCTCGGCAACGACTACGCGTCGATCAAGGACAACCTGGGCGGCAACCCCTTCGACTGGCGACAGGGCGCCGGCGGCTCGCCCGACCGCGCAGGCTGGATCCGCCCCGACGGCGATTTCGCGGCCGCCGTGGCCGACGGCCAGAATCCGGTGCAACTCGCCGACGGCCGCGTACTGCTTCCCTACGACAGCGGGCGCGGCGGCTTCTCGGAAATCATTTACACCAAGCGCCAGCAGGCCATCGTCTCCGGCGAGCGCGCCCTCGCCGGCGGCGGCAAGCTCAAGCTCGCCTTCGGTTACGCCCACCACGACCAGGATTCCTTCTACGAGGGCGACACCTATCTCGCCAAGCAGGACCAGCACTACAGCGAAGTCAGCCTGCAGCAGCCGTTCGGCGCGACGCTGCTCACCGTCGGCCTCAACTACCGCTACGAGGATCTCAAGTCGCACGGCCGCCTGGCCGACGGCACCCGGGTGAACGGCCTCGACAACTACGTCTACAAGACGCCCGGCGTCTTCCTGCAGGCCTATCGCGCCTTCTTCGACGACCACCTCGAAGTGAATGCCTCGCTGCGCTACGACGACCACAACGTCTTCGGCGGCATCTCCAGCCCGCGCATCAACGCGCTCTGGCACCACACCCACGAGATCAACAGCCGCTTCGCGCTGGGCAAGGGCTTCCGCGCGCCGACCTCGTTCTTCGAGCAGGACCACGGCATCCTCGCCACAACGCGCATCGACCGCCGGATCGACAAGCCCGAGAAATCGGACAACGCCAGCTACACCTTCTCCTACGCCGGCGACCGCGACGCGCTCGTCGTGTCGGCCAACTACAACAAGATCACCAATTACGCGCTGCTCGACTCGGGCGCCAGCGATCCGCTCAGCGGCGACCCGATCACGCTGTTCACCCAGTCCGCGCACCCGGTCACCGTCAAGGGCATCGACGCCACCTACACGCGCCGCTTCAGCCAGGCGCTCGAGGGCACGCTCGGCGCCGAGGCCTTCTCCTACCGCTTCAACCCCGGCGACCTCTCCTTCGCCCGGCCCAGGCACCGTGTTTACCTGCGCGCCGACTACGACGCCGGCCCCTGGGATCTCCTCGCCCGCGCCACCTGGACCGGCCCGATGGACCTCGCGCGCTTCTACGACTACGCCAACAACCCGCGCTACAACCTCGACGGCACCCGCAAGCGCGACAAGAGCCCGGGCTACTGGACGGTGGACGTCAACGGCCGTTACCGCTTCGACAAGACCACCTCGCTGGTCGTCGGCGTGAACAACCTGTTCGACTACCGCCAGACCAAGGTCGAGGACTTCCTCTGGGTGGACGGCGCCGGCAACATCGACGTCACCCACTTCTGGGCGCCCAACCGTGGCCGGCAGTTCTACGCCGGCGTGCGCTTCGACCTCTGACGCGGCACCCCGCCGCCACCGATCCGCATGTCCCCACCGCCAGCCGTCCGCACGACACGCCAGCCAATGCCCCGCATCATCGCGCTCGCCGCCGCGCTCGGCGCGGCGAGCGCCCTCGCCGCGCCGCCCGGGTCCCCTCTTGATTTCGACCTGCCGGGCCCCGGCGGCTTCGTCCGGCTCGCCGAACTGCCGCCGCGCGTCACCCTGGTCAATTTCTGGCGCGCCGACTGCCCCCCCTGCGTGCGCGAACTGCCGCTGCTCAATCGCCATGCCGCGACCCACCCGGAATTGCGCGTCGTCGCCATCGCCCTGCAAACCCCGGGCGAAAGCGAAAGTGCCGCACAACGCCCGTTGCCGCCGGTGCTCGCCCTGCACGGACCGCGCCAGCCGCAAGGGCTGCTCGCGCGCTTCGGCAACCGCGCCGGCGCCCTCCCGCACACCGTCATGCTCGACGCCCACCGCCGCCCCTGCGCCCGCCGCACCGGCGAGATCGACGCCGCCTGGCTGGCCGCCGCCAGTCGCGCCTGCGCCGCCTGAAGCCTGTAGCCCCAAGGAAAGTCATGTCCAGCGAACTCACCGCCAGCGTCCCTCCCGGCCTCCTCCTCGTCGGCCAGCCCAACGTCGGCAAGTCCGTCCTTTTCCACGCGCTGACCGGCCGCTACGTCACCGTTTCCAACTACCCGGGCACCACCGTCGAAGTCTCGCGCGGCACCGCGCAGGCACTCGGCGGGCTGCCGGTGCTCGACACCCCGGGCGTCATCTCGCTGCCCTCGCGCACCGGCGACGAGCACGCCACCACGCACGCACTGCTCGGCGAGGCGAACGCCACGCTGCTGCAGGTGGGCGACGCCAAGAACCTGCGCCGCACCCTGCAGCTGACCGTGCTGATGGCCGAGATGGGCCGCCCGATGCTGCTCGCGCTGAACATGATCGACGAGGCCGAGGCGCGCGGCGCCACGGTCGACGCCGCCGCCCTGGCCGCCGAGCTCGGACTGCCGGTGCTGCCCACGGTGGCCACGCGCGGCCAGGGCATCGACGCCCTGCGCGCGGCCATTCCGCGGGCGGCGGTGCCGCGCTTCCGCCTCGAATACCCGGCCGACGTCGAAAGCACGCTGGACCGCATGGCCGCCCCGCTGGCCCCCCTTGGCGAGGGCTGCGGCATCGCCCCGCGCGCGCTCGGCCTGCTCTTCCTCGCCGGCGACGGCGAGCTCGAAGGCTGGCTGGAAGGCCGCCTCGGCGAGGGCACCCTCGACACCCTGCGCGCCCTGCGCGATGCCCTCCAGCTCGAGTCCACCGAACCGCTCGCTGCCGTGCTGCAGCAGACCCGCATGGCCGCCGCCGAGCGCATCGCCGGCCGCGTCATCCGGCAAGCGCCGCAGGCCGCCGGCAGTTTCGCCCAGCGCCTCGGCGCGCGCGCCGTGCACCCGGTGTGGGGCTGGCCGATCCTGCTCGCGGTGCTCTACGCGATCTACGGGTTCGTCGGCGAATTCGGCGCCGGCACGCTGGTCGGCCTGCTCGAGGAAGATCTCTTCGGCGGCATCATCAACCCCTGGTTCGAGGGCGCGGTGCGCGCGCTCGTCCCCTGGCCCTGGGCCGCCGACCTGCTGATCGGCGAATACGGCCTGTGGACCATGGGGATGACCTACGCGCTGGCGCTGATCCTGCCGATCGTCACCACCTTCTTCATCGCCTTCGGCGCGCTCGAGGACTCCGGCTACTTCTCGCGCCTGACCGTGCTCTCCAACCGCAGCTTCAGCAAGATGGGGCTCAACGGCCGCGCCGTGCTGCCGATGGTGCTCGGCCTCGGCTGCGTGACCATGGCCACGCTGACCACCCGCATCCTGCACAGCCCGCGCGAGAAGCTGATCGTCACCTTCCTGCTCGCCCTGGCCATCCCCTGCTCGGCGCAGCTCGGCGTGGTGATGGGCATGCTCGCCGGCATCTCCTTCACCGCCACGCTGATCTGGTTCGTCGTCGTCCTTGCCGTGCTGGTCACCGTCGGCTGGCTCGCCAACCGCGTCATCAAGGGTCGCCGCATCCCGCTGATGACCGAACTGCCGCCGCTGCGCCTGCCCGCCGTCGGCAACGTGCTGACCAAGACCTGGGCGCGCCTCAAGTGGTACCTGATCGAGGTGATCCCGCTCTTCCTGCTCGGCGCCTTCATCCTCTACGTGCTCGACCGCATCGGCGCCCTGCCCTGGCTGATCGAGGCCGGCGAACCGCTGGTCACCGGCTGGCTCGGTCTGCCGAAGGAAGCCTCGGCGGCCTTCCTGATGGGCTTCCTGCGCCGTGATTTCGGCGCCACCGGCCTGTTCGCCATGGGCGCCGCGCTGTCGCCGGCGCAGATGCTGGTCGGCATCGTCACCCTCACGCTGTTCGTCCCCTGCTTCGCCAGCCTGATGATGATCGTCAAGGAGCACGGTGCCCGCCGCGCCGCCCTGATGGTCGCCCTGATCGTCCCGCTGGCCTTCTTCCTCGGCGGCCTCCTGCGCTTCGCGCTGGCCGCCGCCGGCTGGGGGCAGTGATCGCCTGACACACGGCGGCGTCGGGTACGCCGCTCCCGTTTTCCCGCCTCCCCCAGCGAGGCCCCCCCAGCCAGCCGCAAGCCAGCCAGCAACCCCTGCTCCCCTGCGGAGCCCCCCACGGAGATTTGCCATGCAACCCCGTTCCCAAAAAAAGAAAACGGCTGCGACCCTGCCCCGGCGCCTGCCCATCGCCACCCTGGTCACCCTCGCCCTGTGCAGCGCCAGCCACGCCGCCGAGACGCAGCTGCCGACCGTGCGCGTCGAGGCCGATGCCGAGCGTTCGTCCAAGGAAACCTACCAGGCCACCACCACGAAGATCGGCAAGGGCAAGCAGGATCTGCGCGACGTGCCGCAATCGGTGACCGTGGTGACCGAGCGCCTGCTCGACGACCGCAACCTCGACACCCTGAAGGATGCGCTGCACAGCACCGCCGGTATCAGCTTCCTGGCGGCCGAGGGCGGCGAGGAGGACATCCGCCTGCGCGGCTTCTCGCTGCAGGCGAGCGGCGACATCTTCGTCGACGGCATGCGCGATCCGGCCTTCTACGAGCGCGACACCTTCAACTACGACCGCCTCGAGGTGCTGCGCGGATCGGCATCGATGCTGTTCGGACGCGGTTCGACCGGCGGCGTGGCGAACCAGGTCAGCAAGGAACCCTTCCTGATGAACCAGAACGAGGTCACGGCGACGGTCGGCAGCGGCAACTACCGCCGCGTCGAGGGCGACTTCAACGTCAAGGTCGGCGACAACGCCGCCTTCCGCGTGGCGGCCATGTGGAACGGCTCGGACGCTTTCAGCCAGTACGGCGCCGGCCTTGACAAGAAGGGCATCGCGCCCTCGCTGCGCCTGGGCATCGGCACGGCCAACGAATTCCTGCTCAGCTACTATCACCTCGACAACCACAACGGCATCAACTACGGGATGCCGTGGATGACGCCCACCGCCGGCAGCGGCAACCGCGCGGTGGTGCCGGTCGATGGCAAGAACTACTACGGCATGGCCAGCGACTACAACGCCGGCACGGCCCAATTCGCCACGCTCAGCCACCTCCACCGTTTCGCCGGCGGCGGCGAGCTGAAGACGACCTTCCGCACCGGCAGCTTCGAGCGCGACCAGCGCGCCAGCGCCATCCGCTTCTGCACGCGCACGGTGAATCCGACCACCGGCGCGGTCACCAACCCGAGCTGCCCGAGCAGCGTCACCGGCGACACCCTCAGCGACGCCACCGTCCTCACGCGCGGCACCAACATCAAGATGATGGATCTCGACACGCGCATGCTGCAGAGCGACTACAGCGGCAAGTTCGACTGGTTCGGCCTCGGCCACGCGGTGCTCACCGGCATCGACCTCGCCGACGACGACTTCACCGGCTATACCCCGGGCCTGCCGGCCGGCGTCACGCTGACCAAGCCGACCACCACGATCGGCGCGCCGGACGACGGCGCCAGCGTGGACGAAGCGCTGCGCCTGAAGATCAAGAACCGCGACTTCGCCTCGACGGCGGTCGGCATCTACCTCCAGGACATGATCCAGATCGCCCCGGCCTGGAAAATCCTTGCCGGCCTGCGCTGGGACCGCTTCGAGGGCACCTACCGCACCTTCGGTACCAGCGGCGACAGCGCCGGCCAGGTGACAGCCACGCGCGGCCGCAGCGACGCGCTGTGGAGCAAGCGTTTCGGCGTGCTCTACCAGCCCACGCCGATGGCCTCCTTCCACTTCTCCTACGCCACCTCGTTCAACACCTCGGGCGACACCTACCAGTACGATGCCCTCGGTTCGAACACGCCGCCGGAGGGCAGCCGCAACCTCGAACTGGGCGCCAAGCTCGATTCCGAGGACGGCAGCCTGAGCACCCGCCTTGCGCTCTTCCACTCGACCAAGTTCAACGAGCGCAACCGCGACGAGGAGTCGGTCAACGCCACCAACTACGTCCTTTCCGGGGCCCGCCACGCCGCCGGCGTGGAGGCCGACGTCGCCGGACGCATCGGCCGCAACGTCGAGATCTACGCCTCCTATGCCTGGATTCCCTCGGCCCGCATCGACAAGGGCGCCTCGGACGGCAGCACCCTGCTGCAGGGCGAAACGGTCGGCGCACGCCCGGGCCTGACGCCCAAGCACAGCGGCACGGTCTGGGCCACCTGGCAGGTGGACGGCAGGTGGCGCCTGGGCGGCGGCCTCAACCTGCGCAGCACGCAGACGCCGCAGCAGTCGCCGACGGTCAAGGCGCCGGGCTTCCTGACCGCCGACCTGACCGAGTACGCCGTGGCGCGCGACCTCAAGCTCAAGCTCAACGTCACCAACGTCACCGACAAGCTCTACGCCGACTACCTGTACCGCGGCCACTACATCGCCGGCGCCCCGCGCACCGTGCAGCTGAGCGCCAACTACAAGTTCTGACCGGGAGATCCACGATGAAGAAGCGCACTTTCCTCGGCGGTCTCACGGCCGGCCTCGCCGGCGCCCTGCTGCCTTCCCTCGCCTTCGCCACGCCGGCCGCCCCCGCCGCCGGCAGCGGTCCGGCGATGATCGCCGCCTGGCGCAGCTCGCTGCGCCTCTCGCCGCGCGGCGAGGTGCTCGATGGCACGGGCGGCGACTACATCGGCTTCCTCGAGCCGGACTGGCATGCCGGGCGGGTCCACATCCGCCTCGCCCTGCCGGTGCCCGACCGCGTGCATGGGCTGGTCGCCCTGCCGGACGGCGGCTTCGTCGCCGTCGCCTACCGCCCGGGCCAGTGGCTGCGACGCATCGACGCCGACGGCGGCGTCGCGCAGCGCCTGGAGATGGCCAGCGAAGGCAGCGGCAACACCGCGCGCACGCTCGACGGGCACGCCGTGCTGAGTCCGGACGGGCGCTGGCTGGTCACCACCGAGACGCAGCCCGCCAGCGGCGAGGGCTGGATCAGCGTGCGCGACCCGCAAACGCTGAAGAAGCAGGCCGAATGGCGCACCCACGGCATCGAGCCGCACGAGGCGCGTTTCGACGCCAGCGGCCGCCTGATCGTGGCCAACGGCGGCATCCTGCGCGCCGCCGGCGACAGGAAGCGCGACCTCGACCGCATGGCCTCCTCGCTGGTTCGCCTGGACATCGACAGCGGCGAGCTGCTCGGCCAGTGGCGGGTGCGCGATCCGCGCCTGAGCCTGCGCCATCTCGCCGTGGCCACCGGCAACGCGCCCAACGGCAAGCCCTACGTCGGCATCGCCATGCAGGCCGAGCACGACGAGCCGGCCAGGCGCGCCGCCGCACCGATCTTCGCCGTGTGGGACGGCGAGCGGCTGGAGATTCCCTCCTACATGCCGATCGGTCAGGGTTACTGCAGCGACATCGCACCGGCCCCGGACGGCGGCTTCTACCTCAACGGCGAGCGCGCCAACCGCGTCTTCCGCTGGCATCCGGACAAGCCCGGCGAGCTCGCGGTGATCGCCGAACTGGAGCGCGCCGGCGCCCTGGCCAGCTGGCGGCCGGGCGATCTGGAGGGCGTCATCATTGGCGCGGCGCGCGGCATGGCGCGCTGGCACCCGGTGGAAAAGCCGGCGATGCTGCGCTGGCCGGTGGAGATGGCGCTGGACAACCACTGGACGCTTCGCGCCGGCTGATTGCACCGGCACAATAGCGGCTTTTCCCGCACTGGCCGAATCCCGGCCAGTGCTGCAGCGCCTCCGACGATGCACCGCCGCCAGCTCCTGCGTTGAACCGCCCTGACCGAGGAAGGAACCGCCCTGTGAAACACAAGCCCCACAGCCACAGCGTCCCGCACCACGCCGGCAGCCCGCGCACGTTGCGCCAGATCGATCCCGGCAGCGCTGCCCGCGTCGCCGGCTTCGCCGCCGGCACCGCCAGCGAACTGCGCGAGCGCCTGCTCGCCTACGGCCTGATCCCCGGCCAGACGCTCTCGGTGATCGCCCAGCGGCCGGTCACCGTGATCCAGATCGAACACACCGAACTCGCTCTCGAGGACACGCTGGCCGCCTGCATCGAGATCGCCGCCGCGCACTGACCCCGGCGCCGCCTCCGCTTGGGCGCGGCATGGCCGCTCCGCGCGCTGTTTGTCCGCCGTGGGGATGCGGCTATGATGGCGGCTTTCGCCGGGGCCGGGCTGCCGGATGCCGGCCCCTGCCCTCCCGCCACCGGACGCCGCCCCCCGGATGAACCTGCTCAAAGCCCTCGCCACGGTCAGCAGCATGACGCTGCTGTCGCGCATACTCGGTTTCGCGCGCGATTTCGTGATCGCCCGCGCCTTCGGCGCCGGCATGCTGACCGATGCCTTCTTCGTCGCCTTCAAGCTGCCCAACCTGCTCCGCCGGCTGTTCGCCGAGGGCGCTTTCTCGCAGGCCTTCGTGCCGATCCTCGGCGAGTACCGCAACCGGCGGGGGGAGGATGAAACCAAGCGTCTGGTCGACCGTGTCGCCACCCTGCTCTTCCTGGTCCTGCTGCTCGTCGCGCTCGCCGGCATGGCGGCGGCGCCGCTGCTGGTGCACCTCTCGGCGCCGGGCTTCGCCGCGAACGCGGAGAAGTTCGCGCTGACCGTCGAGCTGACGCGCATCACCTTTCCGTACATCCTGTTCATGTCGCTGGTCGCGCTCGCCGGCGGCATCCTCAACACCTGGAGCCGCTTCGCCCTGCCGGCCTTCACGCCGGTGCTGCTCAACCTGTCGATGATCGGCATGGCGCTGTTCGCCGCGCCGTGGTTCGATCCGCCGGTCCTCGTCCTCGGCTGGGCGGTGTTCGTCGGCGGAGCGCTGCAGCTGGCCATCCAGTTGCCGGCCCTGCGCCGCATCGGCATGCTGCCGCGCCCCGTCCTGGACTGGCGGGACGAGGGCGTCCGCCGCATCCTGCGCCTGATGGCGCCGGCGGTGCTCGGCGTCTCGGTGTCGCAGGTCAGCCTGCTGATCAACACCATCTTCGCCTCCTTCCTCGAGACCGGCAGCGTCTCCTGGCTCTACTACGCCGACCGCCTGATGGAGTTTCCCGCCGGCATGCTCGGCGCTGCCCTGGGCACCATCCTGCTGCCCTCCCTGTCGAAATACCACGCCACCGGACAGACCGAGGATTATTCGAAGCTGCTCGACTGGGGCCTGCGCCTGACCCTGCTGCTCGCGGCGCCGGCGGCGCTGGCGCTGGCGCTGATCGCCACGCCGCTGGTCGCGACACTCTTCCACCACGGCGCTTTCACCGCCAACGATGTGCTGATGACGCGCAACGCGCTGGTCGCCTACAGCGTCGGCCTGCTCGGGATGATCCTCGTGAAGGTGCTGGCGCCCGGCTTCTATGCACGCCAGAACGTGCGCACGCCGGTGCGGATCGCCATCATCACCCTGCTGGCTACGCAGGCGCTCAACCTCGCCCTGATCGGCTGGCTGCGGCATGCCGGACTGGCGCTGGCGATCAGCCTGGCCGCCTGCCTCAACGCCGCGCTGCTCTATCGCGGCCTGCGCCGGGATGCGATCTACCGGCCGCAGCCCGGCTGGGGGAAATTCCTGGCGCGGCTCGCGCTGTCGCTGGTTCCGATGGGGCTGGCGCTGTGGTTCGCCACCGGCGAGACCGCCGACTGGCTGCGCTGGGGGTTGCCCGAGCGGCTGCTGCGGCTTGCCGGGCTGGTCGTCTTCGGCGCCGGCACCTACTTCGCTACACTATGGATCGCAGGTTTCCGGCTGCGCGATTTCCGTCGGCGCGGCGCGGCGTGATCACCAAGGAGGAGCAAGCATGAAACTGACCAGCAACAGCTTCACGGAGGGGCAGCGGATTCCGGGCCACCACGCCTTCTGCATTCCGCACGCGGAGCACCGCGTCTGCCTCGGCAGCAACCGCAACCCGCACCTGGCCTGGAGCGACGTGCCGCCGGGGACGCGTTCGTTCGCGGTGATCTGCCACGATCCCGACGTGCCGAGCCGCGGCGACGACGTCAATCAGGCCGACCGCAGCGTCCCGGCCAGCCTGCCGCGCGTCGATTTCTTCCACTGGGTGCTCGTCGACCTGCCGGCGACGCTGGCGCGGATCGCCGAGGGCGAGTTCTCGAACGATGTGACGCCGCGCGGCAAGAGCGGTCCGGCGGCACCGCACGGCAGCCGCCAGGGGGTCAACGACTACACCGGCTGGTTCGCCGGCGATGGCGACATGCGCGGCGACTACTACGGCTACGATGGCCCCTGTCCGCCCTGGAACGACGAACTGCGCCATCGCTACGTCTTCACCGTTTTCGCGCTCGATATCGAGCGCCTGCCGCTGACCGGAAAATTCACCGGCCAGCAGGTGCGCGAAGCGATGCGCGGCCATATCCTGGGCGAGGCCAGCCTGACCGGCGTCTATACCCTCAATCCGGCCGTCACGCTGTAATCCCGTCCGGCCGGGGGCGAAAAAAGGGAGGGGGCAGCCTCGGCTGCCCCCTCTCCGTTCACATGCGGCCGGGGTCGCTCAGACCATCAGCGGCACGATCAGCAGCGCGACGAGGTTGATGATCTTGATCAGCGGGTTGACCGCCGGGCCGGCCGTGTCCTTGTAGGGATCGCCGACCGTGTCGCCGGTCACCGCCGCCTTGTGGGCCTCGGAGCCCTTGCCGCCGAAGTGGCCATCCTCGATGTACTTCTTGGCGTTGTCCCAGGCGCCGCCGCCGGTGGTCATCGAGATGGCGACGAACAGGCCGGTGACGATGGTGCCGACCAGCAGGCCGCCGAGCGCCTGCGGGCCGAGCAGCAGACCGACGACGATCGGCACGGCCACCGGCAGGATCGACGGAATCATCATTTCCTTGATTGCGGCGACGGTCAGCATGTCGACCGCGCGCGAATAGTCGGGCTTGGCCGTGCCTTCCATGATGCCGGGGATCTCCTTGAACTGGCGGCGCACCTCGACCACCACGGCACCGGCCGAGCGGCCGACTGCCTCCATGGCCATGGCGCCGAACAGGTAGGGAATCAGGCCGCCGATGAAGAGGCCGATGATCACCATGTGGTTGGACAGGTCGAAGGTGATGCCCTTCAGGCCGGCCGCCTCGAGACCGTGCGTGTAGTCGGCGAAGAGCACCAGCGCGGCCAGTCCGGCGGAGCCGATGGCGTAGCCCTTGGTGACAGCCTTGGTGGTGTTGCCGACCGCGTCGAGCGGATCGGTCACGTTGCGGACCTCCTTCGGCAGTTCCGACATTTCGGCAATGCCGCCGGCGTTGTCGGTGATCGGACCGTAGGCGTCGAGCGCGACGACGATCCCGGCCATCGAGAGCATCGAGGTGGCGGCGATCGCGATGCCGAACAGACCGCCCAGGGCGTAGGCGGCGTAGATCGCGACGCAGACCGAGATCACCGGCAGCGCGCAGGCCTTCATCGACACGCCGATGCCGGCAATGATGTTGGTCGCGTGGCCGGTCTGGCAGGACGAGGCGACGTGCTTGACCGGGGCGTACTCGGTACCGGTGTAGTACTCGGTGATCCAGACCAGCGCCGCGGTCAGCACCAGGCCGACGACCGAGCAGCCGAACATGGTCATCGTGGTGATCTTCGCCGCGGCATCGCCCGCACCGATCAGCCAGGCGGTGATCGGGTAGTAGGCGATCAGCGCCAGCACGCCGGCGACGATCAGGCCCTTGTACAGGGCGCCCATGATCTTGCCGCCGTCCGAGGTCTTCACGAAGAAGCAGCCGATGATCGAGGCGATGATCGACACTCCGCCGAGCGCCAGCGGGTAGAGGATCAGGTTCTCGCCAAGGGCCGGCACGGTCTTGATGGTCAGCGCGGCCAGCACCATCGTGGCGACGACGGTCACCGCGTAGGTCTCGAACAGGTCGGCGGCCATGCCGGCGCAATCGCCGACGTTGTCGCCGACGTTGTCGGCGATCACCGCCGGGTTGCGCGGGTCGTCCTCGGGAATGCCGGCCTCGACCTTGCCGACGAGGTCGGCGCCGACGTCGGCACCCTTGGTGAAGATGCCGCCGCCGAGACGGGCGAAGATCGAGATCAGCGAGGAGCCGAAGGCCAGGCCGACCAGCGGTTCGACGACGTGGTGCAGGTCAGCGCCGCCGCCCATGCGCAGCACGGCATAGTAGCCTGCCACGCCGAGCAGACCGAGACCGACGACCAGCATGCCGGTGATCGCGCCACCCTTGAAGGCCACGTCGAGTGCCGGCGCGATGCCACCGCGCGCGGCTTCCGCGGTGCGCACGTTGGCGCGCACCGAAACGTTCATGCCGATGAAGCCCGCCGCTCCCGACAGCACGGCGCCGATCACGAAGCCGACGGCCGTGGGCATGCCGAGGAAGATGGCGATCGGGATCGCCAGGACGACGCCGACGATGGCAATCGTCTTGTACTGCCGGGCCAGGTACGCCGAAGCGCCTTCCTGGATGGCCTTGGCGATTTCCTGCATGCGGGCGTTACCCGCTGACAGGCCGAGAATCTGGGTACTCGAGAACCAGCCGTAGACCACGGCGAGCACCGCGCACCCCAGCGCGAGCATCAATGCAGACGACATGAACATCCTCCTAATAAAGTTTGCTCAAGCTCCGGGGGAAATCCACGGAGCCGGTTTGCCCTACATTTGAAACAAACCTGTCAGCGCCGCCCGCGGGCGGGCGCATTGATCATCGATGCCGGGAACGCTACACCTTGAACTCCCCGAGCTTGCGCGGCACCGAAACGTTCTTCAGCCGCACGTAATCCGGCAGTCCGTCGCGATAGGGGGGATAGTCCTCCCCGCCGATCAGCGGCTGCAGATACCTGCGGCACTTGTCCGTGATGTGAAAACCGTCCTCGCTGATGAAATCGGAGGGCATCTTGCGTTCGACGTTGGCCACGTCCTTCAGGTCGGCAACACCGATCTCCCAGCGGTAGGGTGCGTCGGCCAGCCGCACGATGCCCGGCATCACGGCATTTCGGCCGGCCAGCGCCAGCTCGACCGCCGCGCGGCCGAGGGCGTAGGCCTGCTCGGCATCGGTTTTCGAGGCGATGTGGCGGGCCGAGCGCTGCAGGTAATCGGCGAGTGCCCAGTGGTACTTGTAGCCGAGCTTGTCCTTGATCAGCTGGGCGATGATCTGGCCGACGCCGCCGAGCTGGGCATGGCCGAAGGCGTCGCGCGTACCCATGTCGGACAGGAAATTGCCCCGGGCGTCCTGCAGGCCTTCGGAAACGGCGATCGTGCAGTACTCGTGGCGCTGCACGCAGTCCTTCACGCGGGCCAGGAAGCGCGCCTCGTCGAACGGCACCTCGGGCAGCAGCAGGATGTGCGGCGGCTCGCCCTCGGCCTCGCTGGCCAGGCCGCAGGCGGCGGTGATCCAGCCGGCGTGACGCCCCATCACTTCCATGACGAAGATCCGGGTCGACGTGCGGGCCATCGAAGCGACGTCATAACCGGCCTCGCGGATCGAGGTGGCGACGTACTTGGCGACCGAACCGAAGCCCGGACAGGAGTCGGTGTGCGGTAGATCGTTGTCGACGGTTTTCGGAATGCCGACGCAGACCAGCGGGTAGCCGAGCCGCTCCGACAGCTGCGACACCTTCCAGGCGGTGTCCATCGAGTCGTTGCCGCCGTTGTAGAAGAAGTAGCCGATGTCGTGCGCGCGGAAGACCTCGATCAGCCGTTCGTACTGCGCGCGGTGCTCGTCGATGCCCTTCAGCTTGTAGCGGCACGAACCGAAGGCGCCGCCCGGCGTATGGCGCAGGCGGGCAATGTCGGCGTCGGATTCGAGCGAGGTGTCGATCAGGTCCTCGGTCAGCGCGCCGATGATGCCGTTGCGCCCCGCGAAGACCTTGCCGATCCGTTCGGGATGCCTGCGCGCAGTCTCGATGACGCCGCAGGCGGAGGTGTTGATGACCGCCGTCACCCCGCCCGACTGGGCGTAGAAGGCGTTCGTCGGTCGGTTGGCAGCGGTCATGACAGGCTTACTTCAGTGCGGCGAAGGCGGCCTGCCTGATTTCATCCACGCTGCCGACGCCGGCGATCTTCCGGCACTTCGGCGCCCGGGCATCGCCCGTGGCAGCCCACTGGCTGTAGTAATCGACCAGCGGCTTGGTCTGCGAATGATAGACCTCGAGACGCTTGCGCACGGTCTCTTCCTTGTCGTCGTCGCGCTGGATCAGATCCTCGCCGGTGACATCGTCCTTGCCGGCAACCTTCGGCGGATTGAACCTGACGTGATAGGTCCGACCGGAGGCCGGGTGCACGCGACGGCCGCTCATGCGGTCGATGATCTCGGCATCGGCGACATCGATCTCGAGGACGAAGTCGATGGCCACGCCGGCGGCCTTCATGGCCTCGGCCTGCGGGATGGTGCGCGGGAAACCGTCGAACAGGTAGCCGGCCTTGCAGTCGTCCTGCTCCAGGCGATCCTTCACCAGGCCGATGATGATGTCGTCGGAGACGAGGCCGCCGGCATCCATGACCTTCTTGGCTTCGATCCCGAGGGGGGTGCCTGCCTTGACCGCGGCACGCAGCATGTCGCCGGTGGAGATTTGCGGAATGCCGTACTTTTCGCGGATGAATTGCGCTTGCGTGCCCTTACCGGCGCCCGGGGCGCCCAGCAGAATCAGTCTCATGTAATACCCTCGGAGGATGCGATTGGATCGTGTGAAGCGGTGTTTCCTGCGCTGTTCGCAGTGTCGCCGTCCGCGCTTGTTCTTGAGCCTGCATGGGGCGCGGTGAAGCTTTCGTTACAGGCGGAAAATTACCTTCAATTACCCGCCCGGTCAAACCCTTTGCAACCTTCCGCAGCCTCGCCGCCCCCCGTCATGACGCCGCGAAATGCCGCCGTATGCGTTCGGCATCCTCGGGGGTATCGACGCCCGGTGCCGGCTGATGATCGGTGAGCAGCACGCTGATGCGGTAGCCATGCCAGAGGGCACGCAGCTGCTCGAGGGCCTCGAAGGATTCGAGCGGCGACGGCGCGAGCCCCGCGTAGGCACGCAGGAAGCGCACGCGGTAGGCGTAGAGGCCGACGTGACGGAGCGCCGGCAGCCCGGCAGGCAGGGTCTCGCCGCCGCCTTCGCGGGCGAAGTGGTCACGCGCATAGGGAATCGGCGCGCGCGAGAAGTACAGCGCGTCTCCCGCTGCCGTGCACGCCACCTTGACGATGTTGGGATTGAAGAAATCGGCGGCATCGGCCAGCGGATGAGCCACCGTCGCGATGTCGGCGGCGCTGTCGGCCAGCCGCCGGGCAGTCCGCGCGATCAGTGCGGGATCGATCAGCGGCTCGTCGCCCTGAACGTTCACCACGATGGTGTCATCGCTCCAGCCACGCAGGGCGGCGACCTCGGCGAGACGGTCGGTGCCGCTCGGATGATCGGCCCGGGTCAGCAGCACGGAGAGGCCATGCGCTTCGGCCGCTGCGCGGACGTCCGCGTGGTCGGTGGCCACCCAGATTTCCTCGGCGCCAGACTGTGCGGCGCGTTCCGCCACGCGCACGACCATCGGCTTGCCACCGAGATCGAGCAAGGGCTTGGCAGGCAGGCGCGTCGAGGCGTAGCGCGCCGGAATGACGACCTTGAAGGATTGCCCAGCCGGAGCCATGCAGTTCAGACGCTTTCGGCGGGCAGGCGGCGCGCCTCGTCCTCGAGCATCACCGGGATGTCGTCGCGGATCGGATACGCGAGCTTGCACGGCTTGCAGACGAGCTCCGACTCGGCCTTGCGGTATTCAAGATTGGCCTTGCAGACCGGGCAGACCAGGATGTCAAGCAAGCGTGCGTCCATGCAACTTCTCCAGAATGATGTCCAGCAGGGCGGCGCCATCGGGGCCGAATTCGGCCTCGACCGGCAGGTACCAGGCTTCGCCCGAGTGGATGGCGGCGCATTTTACCGCATCTTTCTCGGTCATCAGCAGCACGCCGTCCCGGGCGAAGGCAAGGTCGGCGGCGGTATAGGCATGGTGATCGGGAAAGGGATGCGTCTCGCAGTCGAGACCGAGCGCCGCGAGCTGGGCGAAAAAGCGGGCCGGATCGCCGATCCCTGCCAGGGCATGCAGGCGGCGTCCGCGCAGGGCGGCCGGAAGACACTGCCGCTGCGGATCGTGCAGAGAACGGAAGGCGCCCGGAGCCAGGTGCATCGCAAATTGCGGCAAGAGGCCGGCGCTCGCCTGCACGCGCGCGTCGGGCGGCCCGTTCCAGACCAGCGCGTGCGCGGTGGCGAGCCGGCCGAGCGGTTCACGCAGGGGCCCCGCCGGCAACAGGCGGCCGTTGCCGGCGCCCCGGCCATCGAAGACCACGATCTCCGCGTCGCGTCGCAGCGGATAATGCTGCAGGCCATCGTCGCAGAGGATCACGTTGCACTCGGGATGCATGGCCAGCAGGGCCTGCGCTGCGCGTGCGCGATGACGACCGATGAACACCGGCACGCCGCTGCGGCGCGCCAGCAGCAGCGGCTCGTCGCCGACCGCGTCGGCCCGGTCGTGGGCGTGTACCGGACGCACCTCGCGACCATCCGTGCCGTGACCCCGGCTGACGATGCCGGGCCGCCATCCGCGCGTGCGCAAGGCGGCCGCCAGCCAGAGTGTCAACGGTGTCTTGCCGGCGCCGCCGACGGTGAGATTGCCGACCACGACCACCGGCACCGGCAGACGCGTCGACGCGAGAAGTCCGGCGCGAAAAAAACTCCGGCGGAGCCCGGAGAGCAGGCGGAAGAGCCAGGAAACCGGCAGCAGCGGCCACAGCGCGGGCAGCAGCCGGCGCTGGAACCACTGGCGCGGCAGCCGTTGCGCCAGATTCTCCGGCACCTTCCCGGGAACGCTCATTGGCCGGCGGTCAACGCGGCGACTGGGTGGCGAAGGAGATCTGCGGATAACCCGCGAGCTGGGCCGCCTGCATGATATCGACGACGCTCTGGTGCGTCGCCTTGGCATCGGCGTTGATCACGATCACCGGCTCCTTGTTGCCGCCGGCGGCGCGGCGCAGGGCCTCGCTGATCGAAGGCACATCGGTGCTGGCGAGCGGCGCCTTGTTGACCAGAACCTGCCCGGCGGCGGTCACCGCCACGTTGATTTCGTTCGGTTGCTCCGCCTGCTTGCTGGCATCGGCCGTGGGCAGGTTGATCTCGAGTCCGGAAAACTTGGCGTAGGTAGTGGTCAGCATCAGGAAGATGATGATCACCAGCAGCACGTCGATCAGCGGGATCAGGTTGATTTCGGGTTCGTCGCGGCTACGGCCGCCCTGGAAATTCATCGCCGGTCCCTCAGCCGCGACGATCGCCGTGCAGGACTTCGACCAGACGCACCGCCTGCTGCTCCATGTCGATCACGAAACCATCGACGAGCGCGCGGAAATGCCGCCAGAAGATCATGCCGGGAATGGCGATCAGCAGGCCGAAGCCGGTGTTGTAGAGGGCGATCGAGATACCGTGCGCCAGCTGCATCGGATTGGCGCCGGTCGGCGACTGCGAGCCGAAGATCTCGATCATCCCGACGACGGTGCCGAACAGGCCCATCAGCGGGCTGATCGAAGCGATGGTGCCGAGCGTCGTCAGGTAGCGGCCGAGATCGTGCGAAACGGCACGACCGGTCTCCTCGATCGCCTCCTTCATGATCTCGCGGGAACTGCCGACATTGCGCAGGCCGGCGCCGAGGATGCGCCCCAGGGGAGACTGCGACTCGATGCCGGCCAGCATCGCCTCGCTGCAGCCGTTCTGCCGGTACTCGGCGATCACGCGCTGCAGCAGTCCGTCGGGCAGGATCTTGCTCCGGCGCAGCGCAACCAGGCGCTCGATGATCAGGGCCACGGCAACGATCGATGCCAGCAGCAAGGGCCAGATGGGCCAACCGGCGGCCTGAATGATGGCGAACACGCTTACTCCCTCGGGTTTTTGACGGCGGGAACTTTAGCCTGCGCGGGGCATCGCAGCAAGCCCCGCACCTTGGTCATAGGCAGCGCTTATCCACAAATTCTGTGGAAAACTTTGTGGATTACCTTAGGGGATGATCGCTAAGTGCCCTTTCCGAAAGGACTTTTCACACTTTGCCAAAAAAACGAACCGATGATTTTTCCCTTATTATTCAACGTCTTGAAAAACCCCTTGTGAGAACAAGGAGTTCCCTGACAAACCTCCCGGAAAACCTCGGCCGATGTGCATGATTCCATCCGGCGGTAGAATCGCCCCATGCACACCGCCGACCTTCTTCCGGCCGCCACGCCGGCGCCGGTCCTCACCGTCACCCTGCTCAACCGGCTGGCGCGCGAGCGGCTCGAGGCGTCCTTTCCGCTCTGCTGGGTCGCCGGCGAGGTCTCCAACCTGACCCGGGCCGCGTCCGGCCATCTCTATTTCTCGCTCAAGGATGCCGGCGCACAGGTGCGCTGCGTGATGTTCCGCAACCGCGCACAGTTGCTCGGCTGGCGGCTCGAGAACGGCCAGCACATCGAAGCCCGGGTGCTGGTCACGCTCTACGAGGCACGCGGCGATTTCCAGCTGAATGTCGAAGCCGCGCGCCAGGCCGGCATCGGCAATCTTTACGAGCGTTTCCTGCAACTCAAGGAAAAGCTCGAGCGCGAGGGACTCTTCGCCGCGGCCGGCAAACGCCCCCTGCCGACCTTCGTGCGCCGGATCGGCATCGTCACCTCGCCGCAGGCCGCCGCCCTGCGCGACGTGCTGGCGACCCTGCGCCGGCGTGCCCCGCACGTCGACATCGTGCTCTATCCGACGCCGGTCCAGGGCGACGGCGCGGGGGCACAGATCGCCGCAGCGCTTCAGCTTGCCTCGGCGCGCGCGCGGGCCGACGCCACCGACCTGCTGATCCTCTGCCGTGGCGGTGGCAGCATCGAGGATCTCTGGGCCTTCAACGAGGAAATCGTCGCTCGCGCCCTGCGCGCCTCGACCCTGCCGGTGATTACCGGCATCGGGCACGAAACCGATTTCACGATCGCCGATTTTGCCGCCGACCACCGCGCCCCGACGCCGACCGCCGCAGCCGAACTTGCCGCACCGGCCCGCGCCGCCCTGCGGGAACGCCTGGGCGGCCTGCGGGCGGCCCTCTCCCGCCAGATGTTGCGCGCCATCGAGCAGCGGGCGCAGCGTCTCGACGGCTTGAGCCCGCGCCTGCAGCATCCCGCCGAGCGTCTCGCACGACAGGCCGAAGCGCTGCGCAACCTGCAGCGGCGGCTCGACGCGACGCTCGCGCAATCGGCCGCCCGTGGCCGCGAACGCCTCGCCGGACTGGCTCGGCGCTTCGCCCTGGCGCGCCCGGACGGCAGCCGGCCGGCGCGGCGCCTGGAAGCCCTCGCGCCCCGCCTGCACGGTGCCTGGCAGCGGCGGCAGCAGGCACGCCATGCCGATCTCGAGCGGCTCGCCAGCAGCCTTGCACACCTCAACCCGGAGAACGTGCTGGCACGCGGTTTCTCCGTGGTGCGCGACGACGCCGGCAGGATCGTGAGCGACAGCGCAATGCTGGAACCATCGGCGCGGATCGCTGTCCATTTCCACCGTGGCCGTGCCGAAGCGACGGTCACGGCGCTCGACCGGGACGCCGGCATGCCGCCGGCAGCGTTGCCGTTTGCCCGCGAGGGCGGCGACGCATAGAATTTTCCGGCGACAGAAAAAAACCGCGCGCCGCGCATCCCTCCCGAAAACACCCCGACTCACACGGAGAAGAAGATGGAACACTGCCTTCCGCAACTGCCCTATGCCATGGACGCCCTCGCGCCGCACATGAGCAAGGAAACCTTCGAATACCACTACGCCAAGCATCATCAGGCCTACGTCACCAACCTGAACAACCTGATCAAGGGCACCGAGTACGAGGCGCTCGATCTCGAGGCCATCGTCCGCAAGGCGCCGGCCGGCGGCATCTACAACAATGCCGCGCAGGTCTGGAACCACAGCTTCTTCTGGAACTGCATGAAGCCCAATGGCGGCGGCGCACCCGGCGGCGCCCTGGCGGCAGCGATCGACGCCAAGTGGGGCTCGCTCGACGAGTTCAAGAAGGCCTTCCAGGCCTCCGCCGTGGGCAACTTCGGCTCGGGCTGGACCTGGCTGGTCAGAAAGGCCGACGGCAGCGTCGACATCGTCAACATGGGCGCCGCCGGCACCCCGCTGACCACCGGCGACAAGGCCCTGCTCTGCATCGATGTCTGGGAGCACGCCTACTACATCGACTACCGCAACCTGCGTCCGAAGTTCGTCGAAACCTTCCTGAACCATCTGGTCAACTGGAGCTTTGCCGAGCAGAATTTCGCCGGCTGATTCTTCCCGCGACCGAGCGAAGGGCACCCCTGCGGGGTGCCCTTCGCCGTTTACGGCGGCAGGACGCGGTGACTGCATTGCGGGAGCGGTTGTGATATACATACGCCACCCTCATTCTCCGGACGACCGTACGTCATGCCCCTGCAGGCTCCCCCCGCCGCCTTCGGCACCGAAGACATCCTGATCAGCCTGTGCAATTCGGTCAGCCGGGTGCTGACCATCGCCACGGCCAGCCAGATCCACTATTCCGGCATGGTGCAGATCCACTATTCCGGCATGGTGCAGCGGATCACCCGCACCTGCCTGAAGCCCGACATCGGCTGCTTCGTCCTCTTCGACGGCGGCTTCTCCGGGCTGGTGGTGATCAACTTCTCCGCTTCGGCGGCGATGGAGCTGTACGAAAACTACCTGCTGAACATGGGCATGGCGAAGAGCGACCTGGCGAGTTCGCACACCTCGGACGAGGTGAGCAACGTGATGGGCGAGCTGATGAACCAGATCGTCGGCGACTTCACCGGCAAGGTGGCGCGCGAGTTGCAGACGCACATCACGCAGAACCAGCCCAAGATGCTGGCGCTCAACAAGCAGGTGATGCTCAGCGTGGATGCCAACCTGGATCAGCCGGAAGCACGCCGCGTCACCTTCCACACCGGGCGCAACAACATCTTCTACCTCGAGATGGCGATCGACCGAACCGAGTTCATCAAGCTCTACGACTTCGAACCGAACGAGGCTCCCGACCCCGACGCGCTGATCGCGCAGGTCAACGGCGGCGCCAAAGCCCCCGCCCCGGCTGCGCCGGCGCTGAAGAACAGCGAACACGACGATCTGCTCGACTCGCTCGGCATGTAGGCCACGAGCAGCCTGCCAGACTCCGGGCCCGCCGGCGTTCAGGCGCCGATGCGCAGTCCGGTCTTCTTCAGGATCGCGGTCGAGAACAGCACGTCGTGCGCGCGACAGGCGTCGCCGAGCAGCGCCGCGATCTCGCCGACCTGGGCCAGCACCTCCTCGCGCGAGGTGCCGTGCACCATGGCGAAAAGATTGTAGGGCCAGGCCGGCAGTCGACGCGGACGGTGATAGCAGTGGGTGACGAAGGCCAGCGCGCCGATGCGCGCGCCAAGCTCGTCGATACGCTCGTCCGGCACGTCCCACACGCTCATTCCGTTCGCCGTGTAGCCGATGGCGTAGTGGTTGGGCACGGCGCCGATGCGGCGGATCACGCCACGCTCGAGCATCGCGGACAGGCGCGCCATGACCTCCTCGGGCGACACGCCCAACTGCCCGGCGAGGGCATGATAGGGACGCGGCACCAGAGGCAGGCCGCCCTGCGTGGCCAGCACGAGACGCCGGTCGAGGTCATCGACGGATGGATTCGACATCCCGCTCATGCGCGCACCTCCAGTTTCATTTCAACGAAATACTCGCGCAGCTTCGGGAAGGGATAAACCGGCAGGCCGCTGGCCGCCTCGATGCGCGCCACCGTGTCGGCGATTCCCGCAGGGGTTTCGGTGGCCAGCACGAACCACATGTTGAGGGCGTGCGTGCGCCGGTAGTTGTGGGCCACTTCGGGAAAGCCATTGACGATTTCCAGCACGCGCGCCCAATCGTCCTCGGGCACCTGCATGGCGGCGAGCACGAAGGCGCCCCCCATCCGCTCGATCTGGAACATCGGACCGAAGCGCGTCAGCACGCGGGCATCGAGCAGGCGCTGCAGGCGGGCGAGCAGATCGTCCTCGGCGATGCCGAGCGCCGTCGCTGCGGCGAGATACGGGCGTTCGCAGAGCGGAAAATCGCCCTGCAGGCGATCCACGATGGCGCGGTCGATGGCGTCGAGCGCCACCGGTCCGCTGCGCGCCGGCTCACGCATAGCGCGCTCCGGTCTGCTTGAAGCGGGTCAGCGAGAAGAGCACGTCGTGCGCGCAGCCAGCCAGGTCGAGCCGGGCGCGCAGCGCAGCGATGTGCGCCTCCACCTCGGCGCGCGCCTGCCCGTGAATCATGCAGAACAGATTGTAGGGCCAGTCCGGCAGCACCCGGGGACGCTGGTAGCAGAGCGTGACGCCGGGCTCGCGGGCAAGCGCCTCGCCGACGGCCTCGATGCGCGCCTCGGGAATGTCCTGCACGAGCATGGCGTTGGCGGTATACCCCAGCTCGTGGTGGCGGACGACGACGCCGAAGCGCTTGATCACCCCCGCCTCGCACCAGCAGCGGATGCGCTCGAGCACTTCACTTTCCTCGCAACCGACCCGGCTGGCGAGCACCTGGAAGGGACGGATGAAGAGCGGCAGCCCTTCCTGCAGGGCCATGACCAGGCGGCGCTCCAGCTCGCCGAGCGGCGTCGGCGCGCTGAACGGAACGGCGCGCGGCGCCGGCACGGGCACGGACTTGCCGGCGCCGTCGAGGTCGAACCCCAGGTCGATGTGGAACTCGCGCAGCAGCGGCAGGCGCAGGATCGGGTAACCGGCGGCCTGCTCGATGGCGCCGAGCGCGGCCTGCAGCCGCCCTTCGGACCCCGCGGTGACCACGAACCAGAGGTTGTAGCGATGCTCGCGTTCGTAGTTGTGGTTCACCTCGGGAAACCGGTTGACCGCCTCGGCGACCGCGCCGAGGCGGTCCGGCGGCACCGCCATCGCCGCCAGCGTGCTGGCGCCGATGCGCTTGGGCGCGAAGACGGCGCCGACACGCGAGATCTTGCCCTCGCGGCGCAGCTGCTCGAGGCTGCGCAGCACCGCGCCCTCCCCCACGCCCAGGCGGGCCGCCAGTTCGGCGAAGGGCGCCGGGCACAGGGGGAAATTGCGCTGGAAGTCGTTGAGCAGGCGGAAATCGAGGCCGCCGGCAAGGGTATCGCTGCTCATGGTGTTCAGAATCCGGTGCGGAAGGCGCGGCTGGTGAAGAAAATGCCGCTCGGGGCCTGTGCCGCGAACTCGCCGATGCGGGTGAAACGGGCCGTATCGTAGATGGCGACGGTATTATCGTCGCGCGCCGAGAGCCAGACATGCTCGCCGCGCGGCGTGAACTCCATGTGCAGGATGGCCTTGCCCGGCTGCAGCGTCTGCACCACCTTGCCGCTCAGCGTGTCGATCACCTCGACCCAGGCGTTGTCCGGGAAGGCATAGTTGACCCACACCTGGCGGCCATCCGGACGCGCCATCACGAAGACCGGCTGACCCTTGACCGGGATGCGGCGCACCTCCTTCCAGTCCTGCGTGCTCACCACCAGCACCTCGTGACGGCCGATCGCCGGCAGGTAGGCATTGCCCTGCGCCACCGCCCAGCCGCGCAGGTGCGGCATCTTGAACACCGGCAATTTTTCCTCGCCGCGCCCGTAGTTCTCGAGGATCTTGCGGGCTCCGAGTTCCGGCTGCCAGGTATCGAGCAGGGCAATGCCGTCCTCGCCGAAGAGGCCGGCCATGTAGTAGCGGCCATCCGGGGTGACCAGGCCGTCATAGGGCTGGCGGCCGGCCGGGAAGCGCTGGGTCACCGGCTTGCGCGGGTCGCTGAAGTCGCTGACCCAGATCTCGCCGCCCTCGAACAGGGCATAGCCGAAACGGTTGCCGGACAGGTCGGCGAGACCGACGACCTTGGAGAACTTGCCCGGCGCGTACTCGGCCGGAACCTCGGAGAGCAGCTCGAGCGTTTCGGCATCGAAGGCCTTGATGCCGCCCGGCGTGTAGTTCTGCGCGACGACGATGCGGCCGTCCTGCGAGATCGAACCGCCGATGGCATTGCCGGACTGGATGACACGCTTGACGATGCGCGCCTCGAGCAGGTCGATCTTGGTCAGCCCCCCGTCTCGCCCGAAGATGTAGGCGTAGCGGCCGTCGCGCGAATAGACGGCGGACGCATGCGAAAGGTCGCCCAAGCCCTCGATGCGGGCATAGGGTGCGCGGCGGGTGGTGTCGACCAGCGTCACGTGGCCGCTGGCGCGCTCGATGACCAGACCGAGGTCGCCGGTCCCGCGCGGCGGCGGCGTGGTGGCGCAGGCGGAAAGAAGGACGACGGACAGCAGGGCGAGGATTTTGCGCATGGTCGGTTCTCTGTTCGCTCTCTCGGAAGGTGATGCCGCTGTCACCAAGACAAACGGCGCAGACCGTAGCATGCGCCGTTCAGCGTGCTAAAACTTTGGCCCAGGTCAAAGGATCGACCGGATCGCCGCCTCCATCTCCGCCTTGCTCATGGCGCCGAGCTTCCTGGCCACCACCTTGCCGCTGCGATCGATCACCAGCGTGAAGGGCAGACCCGATTTCGGATTGCCGACGGCCTGCATCAGCTCGATGCTCTTCTGCACGCCGCCGATCAGCAGCGTGTAGTTCATTTCATAGGCGCGGGCGAACTCGAGCACCGCTTCGCGGCTGCCATCGTCCTCGACGGCGACGCCGACGATGACGAGCCCCTTGGCCTTGTAGCGGGCGTGCATCTCGGCGAGATCGGGAATCTCCTTGCGGCAGGGACCGCACCAGCGCGCCCAGAAATTGACCACCAGCGGCTTCCCGCGCAACGTTTCGAGCGCCAGCGGCCTGCCATCGGCGCCCGCCATCGTCTGGGCGTAAAACGGTGCGCTGGAGGGCATCTCGTCGGCCTGCGCACCGGCCACGGCGGCAGCCAGCAGCAGGCCCGCGAACCATCGCTTCATGCCGGCGCTCCTCACGGCAGATCGCTGCGGCGGAAGACCAGGAAACCGCCGAGCGCACACAGCGTGCCGAGCAGCAGCGGGTACGCCAGCGCGTAGAGCCGGTAGCCGGTCGCGCCGAAGAGATCGAGGATCACGTAGGCCGAGGGACCGAGCACGATCAGCTGCGGGTCGAACATGGCCAGCGCGGCGGTGCGGAAGACCTGCAGCGGATTGGCCAGGGCGATGGTGACCGCGACCTCGGGCATCACGCGTCCCTGGATGAGGATGCCGAGCAGGATCAGGTCGAGGAAGAGCAGCAGCGTCAGCCAGACCATGAAGGCCGCGCCCTGCGCCACATCGGTGCTGCGCGCCAGCGTCGAGATGAACATGCCGATGCCGAGGAAGCACCAGCCCATCACGGCGAGCAGCGCGGTGTAGTAACCGAACATTCCCCAGGGCACCTCGACGTCCTTGACGAGCGCCCAGAGCACGGCACCGAGCATGGCCACGAAGACCGGCAGGAAGATGGTGACGTAGCGGCCGATGATCTTGCCCCAGAACCAGGCGGACAGCGACACCGGCAGCGAGAGCAGGTACTCGAAGACGCCAGCCTCGCGGTCGCCGGCCACCGAGCGCACGGTGGTGATCAGCACGAAGACGGGCAGGATGGCCATGGTCAGCTGGATGTAGGTGACCAGCAGGCGCGACAGGCCGATGAAGCCGAGCACGCGCGATTCGGTCAGGCCGAAGGCGAAGAGCAGCGCGACGATGCCGCCGAACACCAGGCTGTAGATCAGGAACCAGCGGGCACGCAACGATTCGACGATGTCCAGCTTGGCGGTCAGGAGAAGTGTGTTCATGTCGGGGTCACTTGCCGAGGGCAATGATGCGTTTCTTCATTTCCGGATAATCCACCACACCGGCTTCCGGTTCGGCCAGCGCTGCGTAGTGGTAGCCCATCGGGCTCTTCTTGCCGTGCAGGTAGTGCGCCTTGCGGGCGTCGAGCCAGCTGCCGCTGCGGTAGTCGGCCACCCAGTATTCGGTGTTCGTGGACGCCTCGTTGAACTGCTGGTGCGCCAGCCAGAAAACCAGGCAGCCAATGTCGTCGAACTTCCAGACCTTGCGGTTGGGATCCCGCAGCTGCGCGGCGAAGCGCTTGTCGCTGATCACCATGCGGCAGCGCGGACAGGTCTCGCGGTCCCACTTGATCTCCACCGGGCCGCTGGTTGGCTCGCCGCTGCAACCGCCCAGCGTCAGTCCGAGACCCGCGAGACCGCCGCCCAAGAGGCTGCCCAGGTAGGGGCCGGCCGTGGCGGCCGGCAAGGCGCCGAGAAAATCGCGTCGCTTCACGCCGCCTCCTACTGCAGGACGATGCCGGGATCGACCTCGGCCATCTCGATGCGGGCCAGCAGGCCGACGTAGCGCGAAACGATCCCCAGGAAGCGCAGGCGGTCGGGGCCGGCCACCATGCCGTGCCACTCGACGCCGTCGTGCCGCTCGGCGAACTGCCACTCGGCCAGCGTGCGGGCGATCGCGGCGTCGGCGCGAGCCAGCGTCAGATGCACCTCGAACATCGACGAGAGCTTGGACTCCTCGGCAACCCGGTCGTCAAGCACGATCTTGCCCAGATCCATCTCGACGACACGATTGACCAGCGAGGCCACCTCGTCGAGACGGTGGCTGGAGATGATCATCGTGGTGTTCTCGAGACGCTCGGCCAGCAGCCCGAAGAAGATATGGCGGGCTTCCGGATCGAGGTTGGCGGCCGGCTCGTCCATCACCAGCACCTGCGTGTCGCGGCCGAGCGCGATGGCGATCAGCAGCTTCTGCTTCATGCCGCCGGACAGGCGGTTGAACGGACGCGCGAGGATGTCCTCCATGCGCAGGCCGAGGCGGGCCGCGATGTCGTGGATGCGGCGCGGATCGGAATGGCAGACGGCTGCGGCGAAATTGACCAACTGGCCGACCGGCATCTTCAGCGGTGGCGGCAGCTGGGGCACGAAGCCGACCTTGCCAAGCACGGCGGTACGCTCGCTGCGGGGGCTGCGGCCATCGATGGTGACCTTGCCGTCGTGGGTGTATTCGCCGAGCAGGCAGCGGATCAGCGTGGTCTTGCCGGCACCGTTCGAACCGATCAGGGCGATGCGCTCGCCCAGCGCGATGTCGAGGCCGACGCCGTCGAGCACCCGGTGGCGCTTGAACAGCTTGCTTACGTTTTCAAAGCGGATCATTCGGAGAACCCGTGTGCGTGGTCAGAGCAGCTTGCCCAGACCCTTGATGTCATAGCGCAGCGCGCCGCTCGGGCAGACGTCGATGCAGAGACCGCAGCGGGTGCAGTCCGGGCCGATCGGCACGTGCTTGTCGGGGGCGCGTCCCTTGATCACCACGTCGAGCACGTGCGGAACCAGACAGACCTTGCGGCAATCGCCCTCGTGGAAGCAGTTTTCCAGGCGGTATTCGACGCGCAGCGGCGAAACGGCGCCAACCATACCATAGGTCAGGCCGATCGGGCAGACGTAGCGGCACCAGGCGCGACGCGAGTAGACGACCTCGAAGACGAGCAGCAGCAACACCCAGCCGAGCGCCAGCGACGGTCCGTAGATCAGCGCACGCGAGAGGATGCCGGTGGGCGAGAGCGTTTCGAAGACGGTATAACCGCTGAGCAGGGCCATCAGCGAGAAGAGCACCCAGAACACCGTGCGCGTGCCGCGATGGAATTCGTGGTCGGTGACCAGCTTCCGGTCGACCAGCTTGAGGTGCAGCCATTCGAACCATTCGGCGACCAGGTGGTAGGGGCACACCCAGGAGCAGAAGGAGCGCCCGCCGAGCGCCGCCCACAGGAAGAACACGGTGGCGGTGCCGATGAACAGGTTAACGATGATGTGCTTGTGCGCCAGCATCACCTGCAGCGCGGAATTCAGGTCGATCAGGTGGAAGCCGACGAAGCGCGAGGCGGTCAGCGCCCCTTCGAGCATCTGGATGTCGAGCCAGAAGGAGAAGGTGAACAGCAGGTTGGTGAACAGCAGCACCGCCCAGCGCCGGTTGCGCCATTTGTGATTGACCAGCTGGTGCTCGCGGGCGTGCTGCTTCATGGCCTGGAAATCGGCCTTGTTCATGCGCTTGAGCTCGTGCAGCTCCTTCGCCTCGGGGGTGAAGACGGTGGCTTTCTCCGGCTCGGCGCCGAGCATCACCTTGATGCGGTCGAAGGCCCCCATCATGCGCTCCATTCCTTGCGTTGATCGATGACGATGGCGGCCGGTTCGGTCGGGCAGACCATCTCGCAGACGCCGCAGCCGACGCACTGCTCGAGGACCACCGGCTTGAAGCGGCGGCTGCCGTCCTCGGCGACGAAACCGACCATCGCGATGGCGTCCTTGATCGGACATTCAGTGACGCAGAGGTCGCAGACCTCGCGCTCATAGGGATGATCGCGCACCGGAATCGGCTTCCAGCGGTCAACCTCCATGTAGCGCAGCAGGCCGGTGAAGGCAGGACCGCGCGCCTGTCCCTTGAACCCCTTGCCCTGCACCGCAAGACACAGCTCCGGACGGTCGAGCCTGGCGACACCGATGCGCTCCTTGAGGTTGAGCGTCGGCTCCGGATCCTTCTCCTTGGCCTTCAGAACCGGTGCACGGGACATCTGCATGCCCGCGCGCGTTTCGGCGAAATCCGGCTTGCGGTAGGTCAACGCGCCGGTCGGACAGGCCAGGATGCACTGCACGGCATCGCAGGAGAAATCGCAGGCCTGGTTGCGGGCGTCGATGAAGGGCACGCCGATACCGTAGCCCTCGTCGATGTCGCCAAGCTTGATCGCCTGCACCGGACAGACCTGCACGCACTGGCCGCATTTGATGCATGAGGCAAGGAAATCCTTCTCCTCGAGGGCGCCGGGCGGCCGCAGGCGCGGCTTGTAGGCATTGCCGACCGGGACGAAACCGAGGAACGACAGGCCAACCACCGCGCTGCCCAACGCCACGGAACGGATGAAACGTCGGCGCGTGGCCTGCTTGCGGACGGGGACCGGGCCGCGTTTCTGCGGTGTCGGGGGGTTCTGTTCGTCGCTCATGATCCTGCTCACTTGCTCGCGTGTTGATCCGCGGCCTGGCGTTTCCTGAATATCGGCTTCTCGTCGCGGAGCAGCAGCACCGGCGTCGAAAAGGGGGCCAGGCGCTCGAGGAAATCGAGGGTTTCCATCGCCGGCGCGTTGCGGAAGAAACGCGCGTAGGGAATTTCCATCCAGACCTGGTCGGCGTAGGCATAGAGCTCGTGCGGACGGTCGCCGACGTTGTCGCCATTGCGGTCGAAGCCCTGGTAATCGTCCCAGTAGTTGCCGTGCCAGTGGTTGCGCGCCGCGCTGCCGCTGTCGCCCATGGCGACCTGGCTGAGGTTGCCCTCGAAGACATTCCCCTCGACCGTGGTGCCCACTCGGTCGGAGAGGAAGCTCAGGCCGATGCCGTTGTAGGCGATGCGGTTGTTGCGGATGGTGATCGTGCTGTCCGGTTCGAAGGGCGACATGTCGAGGCCGATGCCGACCGCGCAGTAGATGATCTCGTTGCCTTCGACGACCACGTCGGAGGCCTCCTTGAAGCCGACCGCCATGCCAGTGGCGCCGGTGGCATGCGAGAAGACGTTGTTGCGAATCGCACCGCCCCCCGAGTACATCACATAGACGCCGACAGCGTTGTCGTAGAAGCGGTTGCCCTCGACGATATTGTTCGCGGCGAACATGAAATGGATCGAGTAGCGGCTGCGCCGGCCGACGTTGCGCAGGAACTGGTTCTCGTTGGAGTACCAGGCAACCATGTCGCGCGAGTCCTCGATGAGGTTTTCCTCGATGCGGTTCTTGTTGCTGTACCACAGGCGCAGTCCGTCGCCGCGCACGCCAAGGTCGGCCACCTTGGAGCGGATGTCGTTGCGGCGCACGACGTTCTCGTTCGATTTCTTGAGATCGATCCCGAACAGGCAGTTGTCGATGCGCAGGTCCTCGACCGTGTTACGGTCGCCGCGCACGTTGAGACAGGCGTCGTCGGAGTCGTGCGAATCGCCCGAATTGGTGAGGTGCACGCCGCGCAGGACGGCATCGCTGGTTTCGAGCACGAACACCGTGCCACGGCCGCCGCCATCCACACTCACCTTGCCCTCACCCTCGATGGTCAGTCGCTTGTTGACCACCACCGGTCCCGAATAGCGCCCTGCCGGAATCTTCAGTACCGATCCCTCTGGCGCCTCGTTGATCAGCGTCTGCAGGAAGGGCAGACCGGCCACGCGCGGCCGCACGGGAATCTCGGCCTTCTCGTCGATGCTGCCCCAACCGGGTGCCTCCATGCCCGGCACGCCCTTGCCCGCCGCCGGTTCCTCGGCGCTCTTGCCGCCGACGATGCCTTCGCGCTGCAGGACGGTCAGCGCGTCCTCGACGTTGCCGAAGGTGGGCATCACCACCAGGGCCAGCCCGAGTGCCAGCGAATGCCGCAGCATGGCCTTACTCCGCCGAGCCTTCGCGCATCTGCTTGCGCCGGATGAGCAGGGCGAGGATCAGGCAGAGCGCCATCGCCACCAGCAGACCGTAGCCCCAGTAGGGGTAGGAATAGGTGCTGAACTGCGCCACCTTGCCCTCGCCGAAGACCGTCGGCATGAAGGGCTTGACGGTAAAGGCGCCCCACGGATGCAGGTTGTGTCCGAAGAACCACAGCCAGCCCGAATAGGTGATGACGAAGAAGATCGGCAGGCCGGCGGGAACCAGCGCGAGCAGCAGCGAGAACTGGCGGATCTTGGCGACGCCGGCGATCACCAGCACCATCACGCCGATCAGGCCGAAGATCACGAGATTGCTGACGTTGCGCACGGTATCCCCCCAGACCTTGATGCGGTCGGGTTCCTTGAAGAAAGTGCCGGCTTCCTTCACGTAGTGGGCGATGTGCGTTTCCAGCGCACCCATCACATACTGGTCAACCAGCATCCAGGCGGCGACGGCGGCGAAGCCGACGGAGAGGACAAGCAGGCGCAGCTTGCGCTTTGCGACCATGAAGCCGAGCAGCATGACCGTGAAGAAGCCGAAGAAAAACTTGGCCAGCGGCTTCTCCACCGGCGCGCCGGTGGCGATCGGGAACATCCCGACGTAGTGGTTGATGGTGTTCATTTCGTGGACGCAGTCGAGGCCTTCGGCCCCCTTGTCCACATTCTTGGCGGCATCGAGCACGGGATTCCAGCGCTCGTCCTCGTGCGAGAGATCCTTCTGAATGATCTCGTTGGCCATCCGGGTGCCCTTGCCGGCCGCCTTGCAGCCGTTATAGACGCCGTCGAAATGGAAATGGATGCGGATGCCATCGGGGAAGGCATCTTGCGGGTAGTTCGGCGCGGTCAGCGAAACCCACCAGATCGGCGCGAAGTACGCGGCGATCATCAGCACGGCGGCAACCGCGGTGAGCGCGGCGACGATCAGGTTCTGTTTGCTGGCTTGTGCGGACATCTTTCGGTTCCTCTGTCTTGTCGGCGAGTGATTGCGCGACCGGCGATCGGGGCGGAACGGTCATGGAGCCTGCACTCCCCGATCCGCGATCGTGGCGCCCGTGGGGCGGCATCGTTCCGGGCTGCGCCTACAGCATATGATCAATTACTGATTCAGCACAGGGGCAGAAGGCCTGCCCCGCGCGGGTGCAGGCCTTCCATCGGGCCGGCAGAAACTGCCGGATACTGCGGGGTATTACTTCTTGCCGCCCTTGGCCGGCTTGGCGGCGCACATCGATCCGGGCATCTTGAGGCTGGCCTGATAGGCGGAGATGGCGACCAGCTGGTCGTTGGTGTAGGGCTTGATCACCTTGACCATGTCCGGGTTGGCGTTGC
>JAPKHL010000072.1 GCA_026646875.1 Rhodocyclaceae bacterium
CCGGACTGCCGCTGCCGGAGCTCATCGAGCATGTGCTCGAACGCAGCGGGCTGCGCCAGCACTACCTTGGCGAAAAGGAGGGGCAGGAACGCCTGGAGAACCTCGACGAACTGATCAACGCTGCCGGCAACTTCCTGCAGGAAGAACGCATCGATCTCGCCGCCAACGGCGGCGAAGCCGAGGGCAGCGCGCTCGCCGCCTTCCTCGCACATGCCTCGCTGGAAGCCGGCGAGCACCAGTCGGGCGAGGGCGAGGCAGCGGTGCAGCTGATGACCGTGCATGCCGCCAAGGGGTTGGAATTCGATGTGGTTTTCATCAGCGGCCTCGAACAGGGACTGTTCCCGCATGAGAATGCTGCGCAGGAACGCGACGGGCTGGAAGAGGAGCGGCGCCTGATGTACGTCGCGGTCACCCGCGCCCGTCGCCGGCTCTACCTGTCCTGCGCGCAGACACGCATGCTGCACGGGCAGACCCGCTACTGCGTGCCCTCCGCCTTCCTCGAGGAGATTCCGGAGGAATTGCTGCGCCGGATCAACCGCGCCCCAGCCCACGCCGCTCCGGCGACACGACCCGCAAGCGGAGTCCCGGCGGCCCCCGCCGAAGCGAATGGCTTGCGGGTCGGACAGAGCGTCGAGCATGCCCGCTTTGGTCTCGGCGTGATCGTCGCCGCCGAGGGGCGGGGCAGCGATGCCCGCGTCCAGGTGAATTTCGGCGCGGCCGGGATGAAGTGGCTGGCGCTCGAGTATGCGAAGCTGACGCCGGCCTGAGGCGGCCCGGGCTTGTCCACCGGATCTGTGGATAAGCCTGTGGGCGGGCCTGCGGGAAACGGCGCAAGCCGATGCAGCGGCAGGGTTTTTTGCTGCTGCCCGGAAAACAGGCGCCCGGCCGGCCGGTCCGGCCCGGGCGAATCGCCAAACGCAGCGGGGCCGTGACCCCGGAAGGAGACAGGCATGGAACAGCGCACGACATACGCCATCCGCATCCATCGGACCGGGGGCCCCGAGGTGATGTGTTGCGAGCCAGCCGAGCCCGGCGACCCCGCTCCCGGTGAGGTGCGCATCCGCCACCACGCGGTCGGTCTCAACTACATCGACACCTACCATCGCACCGGACTGTACCCGCTGCCCCTGCCGAGCGGCCTCGGCCTCGAAGGCGCCGGCATCGTCGAGGCGGTCGGCGCCGGCGTGACCCTGTGCGCGCCCGGCGACCGCGTCGCCTATGCCGGCGGACCGGTCGGCGCCTACTGCGACGTGCGCTGCCTGCCGGCCGACCGCCTGCTGCGCCTGCCCGACGGCATCGATTTCGAAACTGCGGCGGGGATGATGCTGCAGGGATTGACCAGCGCCTACCTGCTGCGCCGGACCTACCCCGTGCAGCCGGGCGACCGCGTGCTTATCCACGCCGCGGCCGGCGGCGTCGGACTGATCGCCTGCCAGTGGGCCAAAGCCCTCGGTGCTACGGTGATCGGCACCGTCTCGACCGAGGCCAAGGCGGCGCTGGCCCGCGCGCATGGCTGCGATCACGTGATCCGCTACGGGCAGGAGGATGTGCCGGCGCGTGTGCGCGAGCTCACCGATGGTGAAGGGGTCGCGGTGGTCTACGACGGTGTCGGCCGCGACACCTTCGCCGGTTCGCTCGACAGCCTGCGCGTGCGGGGCATGCTGGTCAGCTTCGGCAACGCTTCCGGGCCGGTGCCTCCCGTCGATCTCCTGCAGCTTTCGCAGAAGGGCTCGCTCTTCCTCACCCGGCCGACGCTTGCGCATTACACCGCCCGGCGCGAGGAACTCGAGGCGCTCGGCGGCGAGCTGTTCGGGATGGTCGGTTCGGGGCGCGTTCGCATCGCGGTGGGGCAGCGCTACGCGCTGGCCGACGTCGCCCGGGCACACCGCGATCTCGAGGCGCGCCGCACCACCGGTTCGACGATCCTGCTGCCGTGATGGCCTACCTGCGCGCCCGCCTCCTGTCCCTGCGCGATCTGTTGGCCACGGCCTGGCCGATCGTCCTGCTCACCGCCCTCGGCTTCGTCGTCGCCTACCAGTTCGTGCGGCCGGCGCCGCCGTCCCGCCTGAGCATCGCCACCGGCGGCGAGAGCGGCGCCTACTACGCCTTTGCCGGACGCTACCGCGAGATCCTGGCGCGCAACGCGGTGACGCTGGCGGTGCTGACCTCGGCCGGTTCCTACGAGAATCTCGCGCGTCTGGCCGCCGGCGAGGCGGATGTTGCCTTCGTCCAGGGCGGCGTACTGCCCGCGGGTGCCGATTCGGTCAGCGGCTCGGTCGGCGAGGAGAGCGGGCTGCGCTCGCTCGGCAGCGTCTACTTCGAACCGGTGTGGGTGTTCTACCGTGGCGAGACGCCGCTCGACCGCCTGCATCAGCTTGCCGGCCGGCGCATCGCCATCGGTGCCGAGGGCAGCGGCCTGCGCGGGCTGGCGCTGCAACTCCTGGAGGCCAACGAGATCGACGCCGCCAGCGCTGCCCTGATACCGCTCGGCGGGCTCAACGCCGCCGAGGAACTGCAGCAGGGGCGGATCGACGCGGCCTTCGTGATCGCCGCACCGGAGGCTCCGGTCGTGCAGGTCCTGCTGCGCTCGCCCGGCGTCCGCCTGATGAGCTTCAGCCAGGCCGATGCCTACACGCGGCGCTTCCCCTTCCTCTCGCGCATCGTCCTGCCGCAGGGCGCCGTTGACCTGGTGCGCGATTTCCCGCCGGAGGACACCGTCCTCCTCGCCCCCACCGCCAACGTCATCGTGCGCAACGACCTGCATCCGGCGCTGGCCAGCCTGCTGCTGCAGGCGATGGGCGAGGTGCACGGCGGCAGCGGCTTCTTCCAGCGCATCGGCGACTTTCCCGCCTATCGCGACCAGGGCTTCCCGCTGGCCGAGGATGCCCGCCGTCACTACCAGTCCGGCCCGCCCTTCCTGCAGCGTTACCTGCCGTTCTGGCTGGCTGTGCTGGTCGAGCGGCTGTTCGTCCTGCTGCTGCCGGTGTTCGCCCTGCTGCTGCCGCTGCTGCGCATCGCTCCGGCGCTGTATTCCTGGCGGGTGCGCTCGCGCATCTTCCGCTGCTACGGCGACCTCAAGTTCCTCGAGAACGATCTGCGCCGCCAATACGAGCCGGCGCGTCACGCGGATTATCTGGCCCGCCTCGACCGCATCGAGGAGGACGCCAACACCCGCCACGTTCCGCTGGCCTTCACCGACCTGCAATACACGCTGCGCGAGCACATCAACCTGGTGCGACGCAGCTTGCGCCACCTCGCCGAAACGCATCCGCCGGAGCCGCACGCATGAAATCCTTTCTCGTTGCCAACCCCAAGGGCGGCTCGGGCAAATCCACGCTGGCCACCAATCTTGCCGGCTATTTCGCGCAGCAGGGCGAGCGCGTGATGCTCGGCGACATCGACCGGCAGCAGTCCTCGCGCGAGTGGCTGCGCCTGCGGCCGCCGGTTCTGCCGCGCATCGACTGCTGGGAAATCGCGCGCGAGGATGGCCGCGAGAAAGCGGCGCGTCCGCCCAAGGGCACCCGCCGCGTCGTCCTCGACACGCCGGCCGGCCTGCACGGGAAGGCGCTGGAGCGGGTGCTCAAGCTGGTCAATCGGGTGATTGTGCCGGTACAGCCCTCGCTGTTCGACATCCTCGCCACCCGGCACTTCCTCGAGGCGCTGCTCGAAGAGAAGGCCGTTCGCAAGGCGCAGGCCTTCGTCGCCGTCGTCGGCATGCGTGTCGATGTGCGCACGCGGGCAGCGCGCGAGCTTGAACGCTTCCTGGCCTCCTACGACCTGCCGGTGCTGGCCTACCTGCGCGATACGCAGCTCTACGTCCAGGCCGCCGCCAACGGGTTGACGCTGTTCGACCTGCCGCCGGCGCGCAGCGAGCAGGACCGGGCGCAGTGGCAGCCGATCGTCGACTGGGCCGAGGCGGATTGAGCGGAGGGCCGGGCGGAGGCGGCTACCGGCGCCGCGCGCACCCGGAGTATAGTTGTCCGCATCGGGTCTTTGCGGAGTGCGCAGCATGGGTTTCTCGAGTTTCGATATCGACGTGCTGGTGGTCGAACCCTCGCACATGCAACAGCGGGTGATCGGCGATGCGCTGCACTCGGTCGGGGTCACGCGCATCCGCCATGCCGAGCGCGGCGACGCCGCTCTCGCCATGATGTGCGAGGCGCCGCCGGCGCTGGTGCTCAGCGCCTTCTACCTGCCCGACATGTCGGGGACCGATCTGGTCCACGCCATGCGCGCCGACGACCGCCTTGGCGACATCGCCTTCATCCTCATTTCGAGCGAAACCTCGCCGCAGCGGCTGGAGGGCATCCGCCAGTCGGGGGCCTGCGCGATCCTGCCGAAACCCTTCACGCATGCCCAGCTCGACCGCGCCATGACGGCCACGCTCGAATACCTGCAGCCGGCGCAATCCCTCGACCTGCCGGGCGGCGAAGAGCTCGAGGCGCTGCGGGTGATGATCGTCGACGACAGCGGCAATTCCCGCCGCTTCATCCGCCGCGTGCTGGAGAACCTCGGCATCGAGCATTTCATCGAGGCGGAGAACGGCCGCCAGGCCGTGGCGATGCTCAGCGACAACCTCGTCGATCTGGTCATCACCGACTACAACATGCCCGAGATGGACGGCAAGGAGTTGGTCGAGCACATCCGCAAGCAGAGCTGGCAGAGCTCGGTGCCGATCCTGATGGTGACCAGCGAGCAGAACATGAACCGCCTGGCCGCCGTCGAGCAGGCCGGCGTTTCGGCAATCTGCGACAAGCCCTTCGAGCCGTCCACGATCAAGGCGCTGATCGAGCGCGCGCTGGCCGGGTGAGGCCCGACGCCGCCCGGCGCGGCGGCTCGGTTAAAATGGCGCGATGTCCGATCCGCGCTTCGTCCACCTTCGCCTGCACAGCGAGTATTCCGTCACCGACGGCATCGTCCGCATCGACGACGCGGTGAACCGCGCCGCCGCGCTGGGCATGCCGGCGCTGGCGCTGACCGACCTGGCCAACCTCTTCGGGCTGGTCAAGTTCTACACGGCGGCCCGCGGGCGCGGCATCAAGCCGGTGCTCGGCAGCGACGTCTTCGTCGCCAACGAGGCCGACCCGGACCGCCCGTACCGGCTGCTGCTGCTCTGCCGCTCGCACGCCGGCTACCTGCAGTTGTGCGAGATCCTCACCCGCGCCTACCTCGCCCCGCGCGTGCGCGGTCGTGCCGAGGTCACGCGCGGCATGCTCGCCGAGGTCGGCACGGACGGGCTGATCGCCCTCTCCGGCGCGGCCGGCGGCGACGTCGGCGAAGCCCTGCTGCAGGGCAACCGCGAGCAGGCTTCGGCGCGCGCGCAAGCCTGGGCCGGGCTTTTTCCCGAGGCCTTCTATCTCGAGGTGCAGCGCTATGGCCAGCCGCAGCAGGAGCCGCTGGTCGCCGCCACCGCCGATCTGGCCGCCTCGCTCGACCTGCCGCTGGTCGCCACCCACCCGGTGCAGTTCCTCGAGGCGGACGACTTCAAGGCGCACGAGGCGCGCGTCTGCATCGCCGAGGGCTACATGCTCGGCGACGCCCGCCGCCCCCGCCTGCATACCGAGGCGCAGTACTTCAAGTCGCCGGACGAAATGGCGGCGCTGTTCGCCGACCTGCCCGAGGCGCTGGAGAACTCGGTGGAAATCGCCCGCCGCTGCAATCTCTCGATCACACTGGGCAAGAACTACCTGCCGGTCTTCCCGACGCCGGCCGGCATGACCCTCGACGACTTCCTGCGGCAGCAGGCGGAGGCCGGACTGGAGCGGCGGCTGGCGCAGCTCTTCCCCGATGCGGTGGCGCGCGCGGCGCAACGCCCGGTCTACGAGGCGCGCCTGCGCACCGAGACCGAAACCATCATCCAGATGGGTTTCCCGGGCTACTTCCTGATCGTGGCCGACTTCATCAACTGGGCCAAGAACAACGGCGTCCCGGTCGGTCCGGGACGGGGTTCGGGGGCCGGTTCGCTGGTCGCCTACTCGCTCGGCATCACCGATCTCGATCCGCTGCGCTACGCACTGCTGTTCGAGCGCTTCCTCAACCCGGAACGGGTGTCGATGCCCGACTTCGACATCGACTTCTGCCAGGACAACCGCTGGCGGGTGATCGAATACGTGCGCGAGAAGTACGGCAAGGACGCCGTTTCGCAGATCGCCACCTTCGGCACCATGTCGTCGAAGGCCGTGATCCGCGACGTTGGCCGCGTGCTCGATCTGCCGTACAACTTCTGCGACCAGCTCTCCAAGCTGATTCCGGTCGAGCAGAACAAGCCGCTCTCGCTGGCCAAGGCGATCGAGGCCGAACCGCAGCTCAAGGCGCGGATCGGCGACGAGGAGGAGGTGCGCGAGCTGTTCGACCTGGCCGGCCGCCTCGAGGATCTGACGCGCAACGTCGGCATGCATGCCGGCGGCGTGCTGATCGCGCCCGGCAAGCTGACCGACTTCTGTCCGCTCTACTCGGCCGACGGCGGCGGCTCGGTGGTCTCGCAGTACGACAAGGACGACGTCGAGAAGGTCGGTCTCGTCAAGTTCGACTTCCTCGGCCTGCGCAACCTGACCATCATCAAGCTCGCCGTCGATTACGTCGAACGGCTGAGCGGAACGCGCCCCGATCTCGATGCGCTGACCTTCGACGATCCGGCCGCCTACCAGATCCTCAAGGACGCCAACACCACGGCGATCTTCCAGGTGGAATCGGAGGGCATGAAGAAGCTCCTCAAGAAGCTGGCCCCCGACCGCTTCGAGGACATCATCGCCGTGCTCGCCCTGTACCGTCCGGGTCCGCTCGGCTCGGGCATGGTCGACGACTTCATCCTGCGCAAGAAGGGGCAGCAGGAGATCGACTACTTCCACCCCGACCTCAAGGGCTGCCTGGAGCCGACCTACGGCGTGATCGTGTATCAGGAACAGGTGATGCAGATCTCGCAGATCATCGGCGGCTACACGCTGGGCGGCGCCGACATGCTGCGCCGGGCGATGGGCAAGAAGAAACCCGAGGAGATGGCCAAGCACCGCGAGACCATCGCCGACGGGGCAAGGAAGAAGGGCTACGATCCGGCGCTTGCCGAACAGCTCTTCGATCTGATGACCAAGTTCGCGGAGTACGGCTTCAACAAGTCGCACACCGCCGCCTACGCCGTCGTCACCTATCACACCGCCTGGCTCAAGGCGCACCACTGCGCGGCCTTCATGGCCGCCACGCTGTCGTCGGACATGGACAACACCGATTCGGTGAAGATCTTCCACGACGACGCGGTGGCCAACAAGCTGACGATCCTCGGCCCGGACGTCAATGCCTCCGAGTACCGCTTCGCTCCGGTCGACCGTGCCACCATCCGTTACGGTCTCGGCGCGGTGAAGGGCACCGGCGAGCAGGCGGTGGGCGTGATTCTCAAGGCGCGCGAGGAGGGCGGGCCGTTCCGGGACCTCTTCGACTTCTGCCGGCGCGTCGACAAGCGCATGGTCAACCGCCGCACCATCGAGGCCCTGATCCGCGCCGGCGCCTTCGATGCGCTCGACGACCATCGCGCGCGCCTGATGGCCAGCGTCGGCGTGGCCATGGAGGCGGCCGAGCAGGCCGAGCGCGACGCCATGCAGGTCAGCCTGTTCGACATGTTCGGCAGCGACGGGACGGCGGATGCCACGCACGGACCGCGCTACGTCGAGGTACCGCGCTGGAGCGAGAAGCAGCGCCTCGGTGAAGAGAAGCTCGCGCTCGGTTTCTTCTTTTCCGGACATCCCTTCCACGCCGTCCGCCCCGAAGTGTCGCGCTTCGTGCGCCGTCCGCTCGACCGGCTGGAGCCGCAGAAGGAGCCACAACTGATCGCCGGCCTAGTGATCGGGGTGCGCAGCAAGATGACCTCGCGCGGCAAGATGGCCTTCGTCCAGCTCGATGACGGCAACGCCACGCTTGAGATCTCGGTTTTCAACGAGGTATTCGATGCCGAGCGCGGCAAGATCCGCGAGGACGAGGTGCTGATCGTCGAAGGCAAGGTGCAGCGCGACGACTTCGCCGGCGAGGGCAAGGTGCGCGTGGTTGCCGACCGCCTGCTGACGCTGCCCGAGGCGCGCGGCCGTTTTGCCCGCCAGCTGCGCCTCTCGCTCAACGGCCAGGCCAGCGGTGCGCAGGCGCCGGGCGCCGTGCAGCGCCTGCGCGCCCTGCTGGCGCCGTACGCGCCAGGCAACTGCCCGGTGCGCCTGTCCTACCGCAACGCGGAGGCGCAGTGCGAGCTGACCCTCGGCGATGCGGCCCGCGTCCGCCTCGAGGACGAGCTGCTCGACGCCCTTGGCGACTGGCTGGGCAGCGGCAACGTGGCAATCGAATACACCTGACTCCCAGACTCACCCCCCCGACGGAGACCGCGATGCCGTTTCGAACCCTCAGCCTGGCCGCCCTGGCCGCGCTCCTGCTGGCCGCCTGCGGCAATCCGCTCAGCCTGGAGAATTACAACCGGCTCAAGCTCGGCCAGTCCTACGATGAGGTGCGGGCGATCATCGGCGAGCCCGCGCGCTGCGACGAGACGCTCGGTGTGCGCAGCTGCGAGTGGGGCGACGCGCAGCACGGCGTCAGCGTGAACTTCCTCGGCGGCAAGGTGATCCTGCTCTCGGCGCGCAATCTGCGCTAGCCGCCGCTTACACCGTCGGGCGCTGTTCGAAGGGGCCGGCCGGCGCCGCCTCGTTGGCGGCGCTGATCTCGAGGCGGTCGACACGGGCCGCCGGCGGACCCCGCCGGGCCCAGCCGGTGAGAGCCTCGACGGCATCGGCCGGACCGCAGAGCAGGGCCTCGACGCTGCCGTCGACGCGATTGCGCACCCAGCCAGCCAGTCCGAGCGCCTCCGCCTCGCGGCACAGCGCACGGCGGAAGCCGACGCCCTGCACGCGACCGTGGATGCGCAGCAGGCGGTGCAATCGGCAGAACATCTCAGACCTCGGCGATGTCTGGCCGGGGCAGGAGTGCCTTGGCCCGCGCCAGCGCGCTGTAGAGATCGCCGCAGACGTTGTCCTCGCCGATCACCTGGCGGAAGCCTGAGCGGTCGATCAGCGAGCCGGGCTGTGCGTTCAGGCTGCACAGGAGCAACTGGCTGCCCTGGCGCGCCAGGGTCTTCTGCAGGCTTTCCATGGCCTCCAGTCCGGTGGTGTCCATGTTGATCACGTGCTGCATGTCGAGGATGAGGATTTCCGGGTGACGCTGTTCCGGCTCGCCCAGGGCCTCGATCTTGTGCACGGTACCGAAGAAGAGCGAGCCGAACATCTTGTAGGCGGCCACGCGCATCGTTCCGTCGGCCTTCTGGAATGCCGGCAGGAACTGCAGTTCGTCGAGCGGCAGGCGCTCGACGCGGGTCAGGTCGGAAACGCGGTAGATGAAGAACAGGCTGGCCAGCACCAGGCCGATCTCCACCGCCAGGGTGAGATCGAAAATCACCGTGAACAGGAAGGTGGCGAGCAGCACTGCGCGGTAGTTCAGCGAGAAGCGGCGCAGCGTGCGGAAGGCGTGCCACTCGCCCATGTTGATCGCCACCAGCATGAGGATCGCCGAGAGCGCCGGCAACGGGATGAAGCGCGCTGCCGGCGCGGCGACGAGAACGACGGCGAGCAGCACCAGCGCGTGCGTCATGCCGGCGACCGGCGTGCGGCCGCCGGTGCGCACGTTGGTCGCTGTGCGGGCGATCGCTCCGGTGGCGGCGAAGCCGCCGAACAGCGGCGCCACCAGGTTGCCGAGGCCCTGCGCGATCAACTCCTGGTTGGGGTCGTGCCGGTCGTCGATGCTGCCGTCCGAGACGCGCGCCGAGAGCAGCGATTCGATGGCGCCGAGCAGGGCGATGGTGAGCGCCGGGGCGATCAGGTGGCGCAGCGTTTCCAGCGAGAAGGCCGGCAGGCCGATCTCCGGCAAGCCCTGCGGGATGCCGCCGAAGCGGCTGCCGATGGTTTCCACCGGAAAGTTGAAGAGGGCCTGCAGCAGGGTGGCGAAGACCAGCAGGGCGAGCGGTCCGGGCACCGCGCTGAGCGGTTCCTTGCGCTGGTTGAGGACCTTGTTCCAGAACAGCAGGAAGGCAAGCGAGGCGCTGGCGAAGAACAGGGTCGGCAGGTGCACGGTGTGCGCGTGCGCGGCGAGCACGCGCATCTTGGCGAAGAACTCGGCCGGGACCTCGCTCACCTGGAGACCGAGGAAGTCCTTGATCTGGCTCATGAAAATGACGACGGCAATGCCGTTGGTGAAGCCGGTCACCACCGATACCGGGATGAAGCGGATCAGCTGCCCGAGGCGGGCGAAGCCCATGGCGAGCAGCATCAGGCCGGCGAGCATGGTGGCCACCAGCAGGTTCTGCACGCCATGCACGGCGACGATGCCGTAGACGATCGGGATGAAGGCGCCGGTGGGCCCGCCGATCTGCACGCGCGAGCCGCCGAAGGCGGAGATCAGGAAGCCGGCGACGATCGCCGTCCAGATACCGGCGGTCGGGCTCATCCCCGAGGCGATCGCGAAGGCCATGGCCAGGGGCAGCGCCAGCACGCCGACGGTGATGCCGGCGGACAGATCCTTGCCGAATTGCGCCCGGCCGTAGCCCGGCAGGCAGTCGAGCAGCCGGGGGCGGAATGCGCTCATCGGGCGCATGCCGCGCGCGGTCGGCGGGCGGCGGCAGGTCTGGCAGGGCACATCGGCGGATGCTCGTCGCAGAGGGGAGAAGCGCCCTACGCTAGTGCGCCAGTCTGACGCAAAGCTTACAGCCGGCCGGTGGGCCGCTGTCTCAGCCCGGACCGATCACCTCCAGACGGCGCGAGGTCCAGTCGAGCACTGCGGTGCGCACATGCATGCGGCCGGCGAGCCCGGGCTCGGCGCGGGCGATCACCGTGCCGGCGAATTCCGCGAGGAAGCGCGATTTCAGCTCGGCGCGGGCGCGGTCCACGCCGGGCTCTTCGTAGGGCACCGAGGCGAGCAGCAGGAAGCCGTCGTCGGGAATGCGCCGGCGGCGCATGTTGGCGGCGATGATGCCGGCGGCGGTGGCCACCGGTTCGGCCAGCTCCGGGCTGTAGGGGCCGACGATCAGGGCGAGATTGGGCATGTGCAGGAAGTCGAAGCCGCGGCCGAGGCAGATCATCCATTCGCGGTGCTCGATGGCTGCCTCGCGGTGGGTCTGGCGGATCTCGGCGATGTGCGCGAGGTTGCCGGCGAGCAGCGGCAGCAGGTCGTCGCGCATGCGTTCCGGCATGTCCGGCAGGAGGCCGGCGAGGCGGTGCGCCAGGGTCGTAGCGTCGGCCGGCCCGAGTTCGGCCAGGTCGAGCAGGGCATCGCCCTCGCCATGCAGGCGCAGAGCGTCCTCGTCGGTCTCGAAGCCGCAGACCAGCGGATAGACCGTGCCGTGGGCGCGCCCGAAGACCGCTTCCACCTGCTGCCGGATGCGTCGGGTGTGGGCGATCGCTGCCTGCGTGTCGTAGGCGAAGCCGGCGCAGCCGCGTCCGGCATCGCCGCGCGAGAAGTGGTAGGTGATGAAGAGCAGCACCTGCCGGCCGTCGCGCACGCAGCGCTGGACGTAGGCGGCGAGCACCTCGCCGAGGTGCGGCCAGCCGAGGTCGAACATGCCGCCGAGGTTGCGGAAGGGCTGGATGATGCCGAGCGGGGTGTTGGTGGCGACCGGCAGGTTGATGCGCCCGTCCATGCACTTCATGACGGCGATGGCGGTCGGGTGGCGCGCGAGGTAGCGCTCCCGCGCCAGCCAGTTTTCCGGACTGCAGAACTGCGCCGAGTGTTCCCGGGCCCGTTCGAAGAGCCAGGCGATGCGGTCGGCGATCGGCTTTTCGTGGATGCTCATGGGGACTCCCGGCAGGGGGCGGTTCAGGGGGGATCGGGCGGGCGGCTGCCCGGGGCCGGCTGGCGGATCAGTTCACGCAGGATCCGCGCGGCGGCCCAGAGCATCAGCGCGATGCCGCCGACGGTCGCCACGGCGGCCTCGGCGGTGCTCGCCGGGAAACTCCGGGAGAACAGCGACTCCTCGCGCAGCAGCCACATCAGGCCGCTGGCGAAGAGGAGCATGCCGGCGACGTCGAAGAGGGCGTAATAGACGATCTTCAGCGTCAGGCGCGGGCGTTCGACCTTGCGCATGGCGGGCCTACTTGACGCGCATGCCGGGCTGGGCGCCGGCGTCGGGGGCGAGCAGGAAGATGCCGGGCGTCTGGCCGTCGGGGTCGGATGCAGCGAGCACCATGCCTTCGCTCATGCCGAACTTCATCTTGCGCGGCGCCAGGTTGGCGACCATCACGGTCAGGCGGCCGACCAGCCGTGCCGGATCGTAGGCCGCCTTGATGCCGGCGAAGACCTGGCGCGTGCCGAGCGGGCCGAGGTCGAGCCGCAGGCGGACCAGCTTGTCGGCGCCCTCGACGTGCGCCGCCTCGGCGATCCTCGCGATGCGCAGGTCGATCTTCATGAAATCGTCGATGGCGATGTGCGGGGCATCACCCATCGCCGCCTGCGCGCTGGCGGCGGCCGCCTTCTCCTGGTGCTCGGCATGCCGCTGCGGCGCCGGGGCGGTCGTGGCCGCGGGAGCCAGCGAGGCGCGGTTGGCCTCGACCAGTGCATCGATCTGCTTCTTGTCGACGCGCGTCATCAGGTGCGCGTAGGGCCGGATGGCGTGGCCGGCGGCGAGGAGATCGGCGCCATCCGCCCAGACGAAGGGAGCGACGTTGAGGAAGGCCGCGACCTGGTCGGCGAGGGCCGGGAGCACCGGCTTGAGCAGGATGGTGAGCTGCCGGAAGAGGTTGAGCGCGTTGGTGCAGGCGGCGTGCAACTCGGCCTCGCGGCCTTCCTGCTTGGCCAGCTCCCAGGGTTTGACACTATCCACGTACTGGTTGGCCAGGTCGGTCAGGGCCATGATCTCGCGCACGGCCTTGCCGAATTCGCGCGCTTCGTACAGCCCGGCGATCGTCGCGCGGCGCTCGGCGATGGCGCGCAGGGCCGGCAGCGTGTCGTCGCAGGCAGTCAGCTGGCCGTTGAAGCGCTTGGTGATGAAGCCGGCCGAACGGCTGGCGATGTTCACGTACTTGCCGACGAGGTCCGAATTGACGCGGGCGATGAAGTCGTCGAGGTTGAGGTCGAGATCCTCCATCGTGTCGGTCAGCTTGGCTGCGAAGTAGTAGCGCAGCCACTCGGGATTGAGTCCCTGCCGCAGGTAGGACTCGGCGGTGATGAAGGTGCCGCGCGACTTGGACATCTTGGCGCCGTCCACCGTCAGGAAACCGTGCGCGAAGACGCGGGTCGGCGTGCGGTAGCCGGCGTGCTCGAGCTCGGCCGGCCAGAAGAGTGCGTGGAAATACAGGATGTCCTTGCCGATGAAGTGGTACAGCTCGGTCGTCGAATCCGGCTTGAACCATTCGTCGAAGTCCAGGCCGCGCTTCTCGCAGAGGTTGCGGAAGGAACCCATGTAGCCGATCGGCGCATCCAGCCAGACGTAGAAGTATTTGCCCGGTGCATCCGGAATCTCGAAGCCGAAGTAGGGGGCGTCGCGCGAGATGTCCCAGTCGGTCAGCTTGTTCTCGCCTTCCTCGCCCAGCCACTCCTGCATCTTGTTCGCGGCTTCGGGTTGCAGCGTATTTCCGTGCACGCCCGGCTCGCGTGTCCACCGGCGCAGGAAGGCCTGGCACTTCGGGTCGGAGAGCCGGAAGAAATAGTGGTCGGAATTGCGCAGTTCCGGCTTGGCGCCGGAGACGGCCGAATACGGGTTCTTCAGCTCGTTCGGCGTGTATGCCGCGCCGCAGGATTCGCAGTTGTCGCCGTACTGATCCGCCGCGCCACATTTCGGACATTCGCCCTTGATGAAGCGGTCCGGCAGGAACATCTGCTTCACCGGGTCGTAGTACTGCTCGATGGTGCGCACCTCGATCAGCCCGGCCGCCTTCAGCCGGCCGTAGATGTCCTCGGCGCAGGCGCGGGTCTCGGGCGAGTGCGTGGTGTGGTAGTTGTCGAAGCCGATGTGGAAGCCGGCGAAATCGCGCGAATGCTCGCCATGCACGCGCTCGATCAGCGCCTCCGGCGTGATTCCCTCCTTCTCGGCGCGCAGCATGATCGGCGTGCCGTGCGTGTCGTCGGCGCAGACGTACCAGCACTCGCCGACCTCCGTCGCGGGGCGCATCTTCTGGAAGCGCACCCAGATATCGGTCTGGATGTACTCGACGAGGTGGCCGAGGTGGATGGCGCCGTTGGCGTAGGGCAGGGCGGACGTGACGAGGATCTTGCGGGGCATGGGCAGGCGCGGCGCGGGTGGGTAAAGGCGTGATTCTATCAAAGCCCCGGCAAACC
>JAPKHL010000073.1 GCA_026646875.1 Rhodocyclaceae bacterium
TATCGATGACCATCATGCCCATCGACGCCAGCTGGGCGACGAGCATCGGCGCGGCGTGGGCGAGGATCAGGCGGGTCTGGCGGGCGAGCATGGGGGCGGCTTCCGGGGAAAACCGCACAGGTTAACCGCTTTCCGGGGCGCCTGCCGGGCCATCGCGGACCGAGCGTCATTGAGTGCCGCCGCGCGGACCGGCGGAGCACCCGCGCTTTCCGGCGGTCTTTTGACGCCGATCATGGACAGAAACCCCCTTTCGCCCTTAGGGTTTGCCCTTTTGCAACCCGACAACGACAGGCAGGGAGACAGGACAGATGAGCAGCAAGCCGCAAAGCCGTGCGTTCGAAGCGATTGAAACCGCCAGCCGCGACGAGATCGCCGCGCTGCAGACCGAGCGCCTGCGCTGGTCGCTGCGGCACGCCTACGAGAACGTGCCGCACTATCGGCAGAAGTTCGACGCGCACGGGGTGCGGCCGGAGGATTTCGCTTCACTCGAGGATCTGGCGAAGTTTCCCTTCACCACCAAGCAGGACCTGCGCGACAACTATCCCTTCGGGATGTTCGCGGTGCCGCGCGAAAAGGTGGTGCGCGTGCATGCCTCGTCGGGCACCACCGGCAAGCCGACGGTGGTCGGCTACACGCAGCGCGACATCGACATGTGGGCGACGGTGATGGCGCGCTCGATCCATGCCGGCGGCGGCCGGCCGGGCGACGTGGCGCACGTGGGCTACGGCTACGGCCTGTTCACCGGCGGCCTGGGGGCGCACTACGGCGCCGAGCGGCTGGGCTGCACGGTGATTCCGATGTCCGGCGGACAGACCGAGAAGCAGGTCCAGCTGATCATGGATTTCCGGCCGGACATCATCATGGTGACGCCGTCGTACATCCTCAACATCGCCGACGAGTTCAAGCGCCAGGGCATCGACCCGAAGTCGACCAGCCTGCGCATCGGCCTGTTCGGCGCGGAGCCGTGGACCGACCAGATGCGCCAGGAGATCGAGAGCACCTTCGGCATCGACGCCATCGACATCTACGGACTGTCCGAGGTGATCGGCCCGGGGGTGGCCAGCGAGTGCATCGAGAGCAAGGACGGTCCGGTGCTCTGGGAGGACCACTTCTATCCGGAGATCATCGACCCGAACACCGGGGAGGTGCTGCCGGACGGCAGCCAGGGCGAGCTGGTGTTCACCTCGCTGACCAAGGAGGCGCTGCCGGTGATCCGCTACCGCACGCGCGACCTCACCCGCCTGCTGCCGCCCACCTCGCGCTCGATGCGGCGGATGGGCAAGATCACCGGCCGTTCCGACGACATGCTGATCATCCGCGGGGTGAATGTCTTCCCGTCGCAGATCGAGGAGCTGATCCTCAAGCAGCCGAAGCTGTCGGCGCACTACCTGATCGACGTGTGGCGCGACGGCCATCTCGACGCGGTGGCGGTGAACGTCGAGCTGAAGCCGGAGTTCCAGTACGCCACGGCGGCCGAGAAGGAGTTCGTGGCTCGCGACCTGCAGCACCACATCAAGTCCTACATCGGCATTTCCACCAGCGTGCGCATCGCCGAGATCGGCGGTATCGAGCGCTCGGTCGGCAAGGCGCGGCGGGTGATCGACAAGCGCCCGCGCTGAGCGCGCCCGGCGCGGCCCGGCCGCGCGGACGCCGGACGCGCGGGCACATTGCGTTATCATCGGGCCGGGGCCGGCCGTGACGGCCGGCCCGCCTTCCCCGCCCCGACCCCGTTTCTCCGACCCCGCTTTCCCGCCCCCTTTCCCCCGATGGATCTGCAGCCGAAACATACCGCCGACATCATCCTGCCGCCGCGCAGCGGGAAGGCCGTGCCGCTGCGCGCGGGCGAGACGGTGATCGCCATCGGCACCTCGACCGGCGGCACGCAGGCCCTCGAATCGGTGCTCAAGGCGCTGCCGGCCGACGTGCCGGGCATCGTGGTGGTGCAGCACATGCCGGAGAAATTCACCGCGACCTTCGCCGAGCGCCTGAACGCGCACTGCCGGATCGAGGTGCGCGAGGCGCGCAACGGCGACCGCGTGCGCGCCGGCCTGGCCCTCATCGCGCCGGGCGGCAAGCACATGCTGCTGGCGCGCAGCGGCGGCCAGTACTGCGTGGAGGTGATCGACGGACCGCCGGTGAACCGCCACCGCCCCTCGGTCGATGTGCTGTTCCGCTCGGTGGCGCAGTGCGCCGGTCCCAACGCCATCGGCATCATCATGACCGGCATGGGCGACGACGGCGCGCGCGGCATGCGCGAGCTGTTCGATGCCGGCGCGCACACCGTGGCGCAGGACGAGGCCTCCTGCGTGGTCTTCGGGATGCCCAAGGTGGCCATCCAGCTCGGCGGCGCGCGCGTCGTCCTGCCGCTCTCGCGGATTCCCGAGGCGATCGTCGCCGCGCGTCCGCGCTGAACGCTCAGCCGGACCGCTGCCGCCAGTAGGCCTCGAAGCCGTCGGCCGGCAGCGGCGGCGAGAAGAGATAGCCCTGCACTTCCTGGCAGCCGCCGTGACGCAGGAATTCGAGCTGCGCCTCGCTCTCCACGCCCTCGGCGATCACCCGCAGCTTGAGGTTGTGCGCCAGGCCGATGATGGCGGAGATGATCGCCGCGTCGTCGGCGTCGGTGGCGATGTCGCGCACGAAGGCCTGGTCGATCTTCAGCTTGTCGATCGGCAGGCGCTTGAGGTAGGCAAGCGAGGAGTAGCCGGTGCCGAAATCGTCGATCGCCACCTTGACGCCCATCCGGCGCAGGGTGTCGAGCACTTCGATGTTGCGTTCGGCGGCGTGCATCATGATGCTCTCGGTCAGTTCCAGCTCGAGACACTCCGGAGCGAGGCCGCTCTGCGCCAGGACCTGTTCGACAACGCCGACGAAGTTGGGCTGGCGGAACTGCAGCGCCGAGATGTTGACCGCCACCGGCAGGGCCGGCAGCCCCGCCACCTGCCAGGCGCGCGCCTGCCGGCAGGCCTCGCCGAGCACCCAGGCGCCGAGCGGCAGGATCAGGCCGCTGTCCTCGGCGACCGGAATGAAGCGGGCCGGCGAGACCAGTCCGAGCTCCGGGCTCTGCCAGCGCACCAGGGCTTCCATGCCGATCAGGCGACGTGTGGCGATGTCGATCTGCGGCTGGTAGTGCAGGCGGAACTCGCTGCGCTCGAGGGCGCGGCGCAGGCTGTGCTCGAGCGACATCCGCTCGAAGACGCGGGCGTTCATCTCCGGCCGGAAGAAGTGGTAGACGTTGCGACCGCTTTCCTTGCTGTGATACATCGCCGTGTCGGCGTTGCGGATCAGGGTATCGGCGTCCTCGCCGTCCTCCGGGTAGATGCTGATGCCGAGGCTGGCGGTGACCGCCAGTTCGTGGCCGTCGATCACGCAGGGACGGGCCAGGGCCTCGATCAGCTTTTCGGCAATGCGCGCGGCGGCATCGGGGTGGGCGATCTCGGGCAGCAGCAGGATGAATTCGTCGCCACCGGGCCGGCTGACCGTGTCGCTGCCGCGCAGCGTGCCGACGATGCGCCCGGCGACGGCCTGCAGCAGGCGGTCGCCGATCTGGTGGCCAAGCGAATCGTTGATGTTCTTGAAGCGGTCGAGATCGAGGAAGATCAGCGCCATCACGCGCCGCTCCCGCTGCGCGGCGGCGATTGCCTGCGACAGGCGGTCGCCGAGCAGGACGCGGTTGGGCAGACCGGTCAGCGCGTCGTGCTCGGCCATGTGGCGGATGCGCTCCTCGGCGCGCTTGCGCTCGGAAATGTCGGTGAACAGGCCGACGTAGTGATCGACCTCGCCGTGCGCGTCGCGCACCACGCTCACCGACAACCATTCGGGGAAAACCCGGCCGTTCTTGTCGCGGTTCCAGATTTCGCCCTGCCAGCTGCCCTGCGTGCGGATGCTTTCCCACATGGCGCGGTAGAACTCGGCGTCGTGCCGGCCGGAGCGGAAGAGGTCCGGCGTGCGGCCGAGCACCTCTTCGGGGGCATAGCCGGTGATCCGGGTGAAGGCGGGGTTGATCGAGACGATGCGGGTATCGCGGTCGGTGACGAAGATGCCCTCGCCGCTGCTCTCGATCACCTTGGCCGAGAGGCGCAGCTGCTCCTCGGCGCGCTGACGCTGCGTCACGTCATGCACGATGGAGTAGATCAGCGTGCTGCCGCCGACCCGCAGCGGGCTGGCGTGCACCTCGACGTGACGGATCTCGCCGCTGGCCAGACGGTGGCGGAAGATGGCATGGCCGCCGCCGTTGCGCAGCACGCCCTGGATCACCCGCCGGTGCTCGTGCTCCGGCAGGGTGGTGATGTCGCGCAGGGAACGGCCGCGGAAGGACTCGATGGGATAGCCGTAGAAGGCGCAGGCGGCCGGGTTGGCGTCGACCACCGTGCCGCTCTCCGGATCGATGAGCAGCATCATCGAGGCGTTGCCGAGGAACATCTGCCGGTGGCGCTCCTCGCTCTCCTCGCGCGCGGCCTCGGCGGCCTTGCGCTCGCTGATGTCCTCGATGATCACCACGGTGCCCTTGTCCGGCCGCTGCGGATCGAGCATGCGGCCGTAGAAGCGGGTCCAGAAGACGCGGCCGCCGGCATCGCGGAACTGCTGCTCGAACATCGCCACGCTGCCGTCGGCGATGGCCGGGTAGAGCCGCTGGCCGAATTCCTCGAAGGCCTGCGGGCTGAGATAGTACGGCTCGACCGATTTGCCGAGAACGGACTCGACCGGGTAGCCGAACATCCGCTCGAAACTGCGGTTAACGCTGATCAGGCAGCGGTTGCGGACCAGGCCGATGGTCAGCGGACTGGCATCGAGGATGGAGCGCAGTTCCTCGGCGCGCGTCTCGCTTTCCTGCCGGGCCTGCGCCAGGTCGCCGGCGAGGCGGTAGAAATCCGTCGCGACCTCGCCGATCTCGTCGCTGCCGGCCGGCATGCTGGCGACCAGGGCCGGATCGTCGCGCAGGCGGCGCACGTTCTCGCGCAGGCGCAGCAGCGGCCGCAGCAGGCTGCGCATCATCAGCCACACCAGCAGGCCGACCAGCAGCGAGGCGCCGAAGGTGAGCACCAGTGCCACCCGGCGGGAAGCGTGGATCGGCGCGTAGGCTTCCTCCTGCGGCAGAATCGCGCCGATCACCCAGTCGGTGGTGCGCAGGGAGCGGAAGCTCATCAGGGTGTCCACGCCGTAGCTGGTGCGCCCGTCGCCCGAGCCCTCCCAGCCGGCCAGCGCGCGGTCGTAGAGCGGGTTGGCGCCGGGCGCGGCGTTCGGCTGCAGCAGGCGTTCGGGAAAGCGGCTGACCAGCGTGGTGCGGTCGCGGGTGGTCAGGACGAAGTGGCCGTCCTTGCCGATCCGCCGCCGCGACAGGGCGCCGAGGAAACCGGGATCGAGCAGGCTCATCTGCCCGGAGAGGACGGCGACCAGATGCCCGTCATGGTCGAAGACGGGCACCGACTGGGTCAGCGTCGGACGGCCGCTGACCTTGCCGATGAAGGGCTCGGAAACCGTCTCGCGCCCGTTCTCGACCACATCGCGCAGGTGCACGAAGCTGGACACGTCGGTTCCCCGCCGATTCGGCAGGACGGGAAAGTCGGCCAGCACGCGCAGTTCGGCGCTGCACACCACCATGTCGTCGAACACCGCGAGGATGCCCGGCTTGTCGGCGATGTAGTCCTGCAGGCGGGCCGGATCGGCAAGCATGGCCGCATCGATGCCGGCGGCGACGCGGCGCAGCGCGTCGAACTGCACGCGCAGGCGGTTGTCGATCTCGTCCGCCACGCGCGAGACCAGGGCGAACTGCTGGTCGACGATGGTCTGCTTGAGCGCCGTGCGCACCAGGTAGTCCTGGATCGCTGCGCCAGCGCCAAACACCGCCACGAGAAGGGCGGCGATGGCGAGGGAGGACTTGGTCTTGAGATTCACCCGGATTCAATGCTCGACGGTCAGGTGCGCCATGGTACTACTTTTGGCATACCCGCCGGCGCTCAGTACAGCCGTGCCCGCAAACGGCCGAACTCCCCGAGCGCATCCACGCCGCCCTCGAGCACGTCGCCGCGCCCCACCGTGGACACGCCGGCCGGCGTGCCGGTGAAGATCAGGTCGCCGGGGGCCAGCGCGACGAAGCGCGAGAGGTTGGCGATCACCTCGGCAACCTTCCACGACATCCGGGCCAGATCGCCGTTCTGGCGCAGCGCGCCATTGACCCGCAGCCAGAGGGCGCCCTGCACGGGATGGCCGCACTGCGCGACGGGGACGATGGGGCCGATCGGCGCGCTCTGGTCGAAACCCTTGCCCATGTCCCAGGGGTGGCCCTTCTCCTTGGCGCGACCCTGCAGGTCGCGGCGCGTCAGGTCGAAGCCGACGGCGTAGCCGAACACGCAGTCGAGCGCGCGCTCGAGCGGAATGTCGGCGCCGCCCTGCCCGAGCGCGACGACCAGTTCGACCTCGTGCTGCAGGTTCCCGGTGGCCGGCGGATAGGCCACATCGCCGCCGCCCGGCACCAGCGCGTCGGCCGGCTTGCTGAAGAAGAAGGGCGGCTCGCGTCCGCTCGCCTGGTCGTGCGCCCCCATCTCGGCGGCATGGTCGGCATAGTTGCGGCCGACGCAATAGACGCGGCGGACGGGAAAGCGCGCGTCGCTGCCGGCGACCGGGACGCTGACCTGCGGGGCAGGCGGAAAGACGTAGTTCATCAACGAAGCTCCTCGGAAATTGCCGGTCCGCCCGGTCGCCGCGCGGCACGGGCCGCGCCGCGCCGCTCAGACCGGGTTGTCGATATCGACGAATTCGCACGCCAGGCCGCAGTGCTCCGCAAGATGCGCGGCCAGCGCCTGCACGCCGTAACGCTCGGTGGCGTGGTGCCCGGCGGCGAGGTAGGCAACGCCGGATTCGCGGGAAAGGTGCACGGTCTGCTCGGAAATCTCGCCGGAGAGGTAGAGGTCGGCGCCGAGCGCGATGGCCTGTTCGAAATAACCCTGCGCACCGCCCGAGCACCAAGCCACGCGGCTGATCCGCCGCTGCCCGTCGCCAACCGCCAGCGGCACGCGGCCGAGCGCGGCGCCGACTGCGGTGCACACCGCAGCGAAGGGCTGCGGCGCCGGCAGGCGGCCGAACCAGCCGATCTCCTGCTCGCCGAAGCGCCCCTCGGGCAGCCAGCCAAAGCGGTCGGCCAGCTGCGCGTTGTTGCCCAGGGTCGGGTGTGCGTCGAGCGGCAGGTGGTAGGCCAGAAGGTTGATGTCGTGGCGCAGCAGGGTCTGCAGGCGGGTCTTGCGGATGCCGGTGACGCGACCGTCCTCGCCGCGCCAGAACCAGCCGTGGTGCACCAGAATGCCATCAGCATCGCACGCAACGGCCGCGTCGAGCAGCGCCTGGCTGGCGGTGACGCCGGCGACGAGGCGGCGGATCTCCGGCCGTCCTTCCACTTGCAGGCCGTTTGGGCAATAATCCTTGAACTTCGCGACCTCGAGCAATCCGTCGAGATGGCGCGCCAATTCCTCACGTTTCATACCTTCGATTCCGTTCCCTATGCGCAGGCTCTGGCTGATTTTTGCACAAACGGTGACCGTTAGTCTCGCCGTGTTCTTCGTGGTGAGCACGCTGAAACCGGAATGGCTGGGCAAGCGCGGCGACGGCCCGAGTGTGGTCGCCCTGCAGCAGACCAACGGCGACGGCGAGCCGCTGCCGGCCGCCGCCTCCTACCGCGAGGCCGCGCGCAAGGCCCTGCCCTCGGTGGTGCACATCTTCACCTCGCAGCGCGTGCGCACGCCGCGTCACCCGCTGCTCGACGACCCGATCTTCCGCCACTTCTTCGGCGACCGCCCGGAAGGCGACACCCAGCGCAACTCCGGCCTCGGCTCGGGCGTCATCGTCCTCAACGACGGCCGCAGCCTGCGTGCCCGCGTGGTCGGCAGCGACCCGGAATCCGATCTCGCGGTGCTGCAGGTGCAGGCCCCGCGCGGCGAGGAGCTCAAGCTGCCGTCGATCACCTTCGGACAGATGGACGCCGTCGGCGTGGGCGACGTGACGCTGGCCATCGGCAATCCCTTCGGCGTCGGCCAGACGGTGACGATGGGCATCGTCTCGGCGCTCGGCCGCTCGCACCTCGGCATCAACACCTTCGAGAACTTCATCCAGACCGACGCGGCGATCAACCCGGGCAACTCGGGCGGCGCGCTGATCGACAGCCAGGGCAACCTGATCGGCATCAACACCGCAATCTACTCGCGCTCCGGCGGCTCGCTCGGCATCGGCTTCGCCATCCCGGTCTCGACGGCCAGGAACGTGATGGAACAGATCATCCAGACCGGCACGGTGACGCGCGGCTGGATCGGCGTGGAAGCGCAGGAGATCACCCCGGAACTCGCCGAATCGTTCGGTCTGCCGGACACCGACGGCGCGCTGATCGCCGGCGTGATGCGCGGCAGTCCGGCCGACACCGCCGGCATCCGCCCCGGCGACATCCTGCTTGCCGTCGACGGCAAGCCGGTGAAGGACCCGGCGGTGATGCTCGACCTGATCGCCGCCCTGAAGCCCGGCGAAACCGTCGCCTTCCGGCTGCGCCGCGAAAAAACCCCGGTCGACACCAGCGTCAGGATCGGCAAGCGCCCGCCCCAGCGGCGCGAATGACGCGGACGCTTCAGCGCCGGCGGCAGCAAGGCCGGCTTGCCCCTCCCGGTGCGCAGGAACGCGCACCCTCCCCCCGCCCCGCCCTCAATTCAGCCCCGCCCCCGCGAGCCTCGCGCCGAAGCCGATGAACAGCCCGCCCACGCCGCCGGTGGCGGCGGCGGAGAGACGGCGCCGGCGGCGGAAGGTTTCGGCCAGGAAGCTGCCGCCGAAGATCAGCGCGGAGAGGTAGAGCATGCTGCAGATCTGCACCACTGTTCCCAGGATGACGAAGGAGAGTGCGGGGTGGGCGTAGTCCGGGGAGACGAACTGGATGAAGAAGGAGACGAAGAAGAGGATGGCCTTGGGATTCATCAGGCTGATCAGCAGGGCGACGCGGAAGGGGCGTCCCGGTCCGGCCGCGAGCGGCCGGGCGGCGTCTTCGGCGCGGCCCTCGCCGGCCGCGCTTTCCCTGCCGCGCCAGCGGACGACGGCGGCGCGCAGCAGGCCGAATCCGAGATAGGCCAGATAGAGGGCGCCGGCGTACTTCAGCGCCACGAAGAAGAGCGGGTTGGCCTGCAGCAGCGAGGCGACACCGGTGGCGGCCAGGGTCATCAGGATCAGGTCGCCGGTGAAGATTCCGGCGGCGCCGCGATAGCCGGCGAGGATGCCGAAGCGGGAGGCGACGGTCATCACGTAGAGGGAGTTGGGGCCCGGCAGGAGGACGATGAAGATCGTTCCCAGCACGAAGGTGGGCAGATCGGTTACGCCGTAGAACACGCTGCGCTCCGGATAAAAGGGGCATCGTACAACCGGCGGAGCGGAATGTGCCAATGCGCTGCGCACCCGGTGCCTGTCGACCCCGGGCGCGTCCTCGCCTACCATGGACCCGGGGCCGGCCGGCGCCGCGCGGGTACGCGGGCCGGGCCGTCCTGCCTGCGGCATGGGCGCCATGCCGTCCGTCGACAAGGAGCCGTGACTTGTGTCAATTGCTGGGCATGAACTGCAACGTGCCGACCGACATCTGCTTTTCCTTCACCGGCTTCCAGCAGCGCGGCGGGGCCACCGACGTGCATGCCGACGGCTGGGGCATCGCCTTCTTCGAGGGGCGCGGGGTGCGCCTTTTCCTCGATCCGCAGCCGTCGAGCCGCTCGCCGATCGCCGAGCTGGTGCGCAGCTATCCGATCCATTCCAAGAACGTCATCGCGCACATCCGCAAGGCGACGCAGGGCGTCGTCGGGCTGGAGAACACGCATCCCTTCCGCCGCGAGCTGTGGGGGCGTTACTGGATCTTCGCGCACAACGGCAATCTCACCGGCTTTTCGCCGGCGCTCGACGGCAGCTTCCTGCCGGTCGGCAACACCGATAGCGAGCATGCCTTCTGCTGGCTGCTGCAGTCGCTGCGCCAGCGTTTCGGCACGACGGCGCCGGCGGCGGACGCGCTGTTCGACGCGCTGCGCACGCTCACCCTGGCGCTGGCCGGGCACGGCGAGTTCAACTATCTCCTGTCCAACGGCGACTGGCTGATCGCGCACTGTTCGACGCGGCTGGCCTGCATCGTGCGCCAGGCGCCCTTCGCGCAGGCGCATCTGAAGGACCAGGACGTCAGCGTGGATTTCAGCACGCTGACGCGGCCCGACGACCGGGTGGCGGTGGTGGCCACCGAGCCGCTGACCGACAACGAGACGTGGACCACGCTGCCGCCCGGCAGCCTGTGGCTGTTCGTCGATGGCGAGCCGGTGTGCCAGGCGGCCACCGCGCCCGGGCCGCTCAGGCCGCCCGCGCCCTGAGGTAGTTGCGCTCGAAGGCCGCCGCCGGTTGCGGGCGGCCGTACAGCCAGCCCTGCGCGCTGGCGCAGCCGAGCGTCTCGAGGAAGGCGCGCTGCGCCTCGCTTTCCACGCCTTCGGCCAGCACCGCCAGGCGCAGGCCGCCGGCCATGGCGACGATGGCGCGGACGATGGCGGTGTCGTCGCCGTCGCCGGGGATGCCCTGCACGAAGGAGCGGTCGATCTTCAGCGTGTCGATGGGAAAGCGCTTGAGGTGCGAGAGCGAGGAGTAGCCGGTACCGAAATCGTCGATCGCCAGCGAGACGCCCATCGCACGCAGACGGCGCAACGCGGCCACGGCCTCGTCGGGATTGTGCATCGCGGCGCTTTCGGTGATCTCGAGTTCGAGGCCGGCGGGGTCGGCGCCGGTCTCGGCGAGGATGGCGGCGATCCGCTCGACCAGGTCGGCCTGGCGGAACTGGCGCGGCGACAGGTTGACCGCCACCCTCGGCGCCGCCAGCCCGCGCCGCCGCCAGTCGGCCAGCTGCCGGCAGGCGCCGCGCAGGACCTGCTCGCCAAGGGCGACGATCAGCCCGGTTTCCTCGGCCACCGGGATGAACTCGGCCGGCGGGACCAGCCCCTTTTCCGGATGCCGCCAGCGCACCAGCGCCTCGGCGCCGCACAGCCGGCCGTCGGCGATACGCGCCTGCGGCTGGTAGAAGATTTCCAGCTCGCCCTGATCGAGCGCGCGTCGCAGTTCGTTTTCCAGCGTCAGCCGCCGCAGCGCGTGTGCGTTCATCCCGGCGGCGAAGAAGCAGAAGCCGCCGCGTCCGCCTTCCTTGGCGCGGTACATCGCGGTGTCGGCGTTCTTCAGCAGGGTCTGCGCGTCGCGGCCGTCGCGCGGGTGGAGGGCGATGCCGATGCTCGCCGCCAGCGGCAGCGCGCGGCCGCCGATCTCGAGCGGCGCGGACAGCCGCTCGGCGAGCTTGGCGGCGACGGTCGCCACGGCATTGACGTCGGGCAGCCCTTCCAGCAGCACGACGAATTCGTCGCCGCCCAGGCGCGCCACGGTGTCCTCGCCGCGCAGGCCCTCGGTGAGCCGGCGGGCCACCGCGCGCAGCAGTTCGTCGCCGACGTCGTGCCCGTAGCTGTCGTTGATCAGCTTGAAGCGGTCGAGGTCGAGGAAGAGCACCGCCACCCCGCCCTCGCGGCGGCGCGCGATGGCGTGCGCCAGACGGTCGTGCAGCAGGGTGCGGTTGGGCAGGCCGGTGAGCGGGTCGTGGTTGGCCAGATGGTTGAGCCGTTCCTCGGCGTCCTTGCGGCTGGTCACGTCGTTGAGCACGCCGACGAAGTGGGTGACGTGGCCGGCCTCGCTGCGCACCGGGGCGAGGAAGAGCTCGACCCAGCGCCGTTCGCCGTCGGCACGGCGCAGGCGCAGCACGGTATTACCCTCGCTGCCGCGCGCGATGGCGTGGCGGATCTCGGCGTAGCCGTCGTCCACGGCGTCGCGGCAGATGCAGGGCTGACCGACGACGCAGCCGGCGCCGGCGCCGAGCACGCGCTCGAAGGCGGGGTTGACGTAGATCAGCGGGTAATCGGGCTGCCCGGCATCGGCGATGAAGATGCCGTTGACGCTCGATTCGATGGCGCGGTCGCGCAGGGCGATGCGGCGCTTGTCGGCATGGATGTAGGTGTCGAGCGTCAGGCCGAGGTCGAAGAGCGCCATCTTGAGCAGTGCGTCGAAGGCCGGGATGAACACGTCGCGGCGGCCGCCGCTGTGTGTCCAGACGGCGTCGAGCATCCCCGAGAGATAGGCGCGGAAGGCGCCGACATACCATTTGGGCGCCAGCCCGATGCGCGCGTGCGTGACGCCGACCTCCAGCCGGCGGGCGACGTAGGCCGCGTCGCAGGGGCCCGCGGTGAGTTCGCGGAAGTAGCGCTCGTGGGCGGCCTGCAGGCGCGTCCGGGTGGCCTCGTCGCGCAGCAGCGCGGCCAGCGGCGGGTAGTCGCGCAGGCGGGTGTAGAAGCCGTCGGCGAAGCCGTGCGGGCCGTCGCCGAGCGCGGCGTGCACGGCGCGCAGGCGGGCTGCGTCGTCCTCGCCGAGGTCGAGAAAGGCCTTGCGCTCGGCGATCTCGGCGGCATCGATCCGCATCTCGCGGGCAATGCCGCCGCCCGGAGCGTTCATGGCGTCACCGCCGTGGCCAGCATCCGGCTCATGCCGCCCATCACCGTCAGGTTGGCGCGCTCCATGGCCTGCAGTTCGGCCAGCGCCTCGCCGAAGCGGCCGGCGTAGTAGCGCTCGACGGCCTGGCGGGCGTGCACATGCACGGCGCGGTGCGGGGTTTCCAGTTCGGCGTAGCCGGGCAGGCCGGCGAAGCGCTCGCGCCCTTCGCCGTCGTAGTACCACTGGCCGAGGCGGCAGTGCATTTCGTCCGGCAGGTCGTCCGGGCGCAGCTGCGAGATGCCGAGGAACACCTTGTACACCTCGAGCTTGAGCGTCAGCTCCTCGATGTTGGCCAGTTCGACGTTGGCCAGCAGCGCCGCCGAGGTGACGGCGCCCTCCATCCCGCGCGAGAGGTCGAAGAGACGCTGCATGCTGTGCATCGCGGCCTCGCTTTCGGCCGAGTAGCGCGCGGCATCCTCGGCGCCGACCTCCATCACCGCCTTGGCGGCACGGGTTTCCGACTGGATGCCGCCGACCAGGCCGGAAATCTCGGTGGTGGCCTTGGCGGTCCGCTCGGCCAGCTTGCGCACCTCGTCGGCGACCACCGCGAAGCCGCGCCCGGCCTCGCCGGCCCGTGCCGCCTCGATGGCGGCGTTGAGCGCGAGCAGGTTGGTCTGGTCGGCGATCTCCTTGATCAGGCGAACGATGCCGCCGATCTCGGAGGCGCGCTGGTTGAGCCCTTCGACGTTCTGCGAGGCCTCGCGCATGCGGTCGAACATCGCGCGCAGGTTGCCGGCGATCTGCGCGAAGGCGGCGCGGTTGCTGTCGGACTGCGCGGCGGCCTCGAGCGCGGAGGCCTTCTCGCGGTTGAGCGTTCCGGCCAGTCCGAGGAAGGACTGGCGAACGCCGCCGAGCGAGTCGCCGAAGGTGCCGAGGCTGGTGAACACGCCGTTCAGCGTGTTGCGCTCGCTGCGCAGGGTGGCGGCTTCGTCCTGCAGGCTGGCGCGCTCCGCCTCGAGCAGCGCGATGCGCGCCTGCAGATCGGCATTCTCGCGCTGCAGGCGGGCGTTGTCGGTTTCGGCCTGCACCAGGGTGGCTTTCAGTCGGGGGAAAAACATGGCGGCTCCGTCCTCAATATCCGAGCAAATTACTCAACAATTAAGTTGAGCATTTTACTCAAGTATTAAGGCGGAAATTTGATCCGTATCAAGAAAAAACAAACGCCGCCGGAAAGCGCGGCGGCGTTGTCGGAAGGGGCGGAAAGATGCCGCTGGCGCCGGCCGGGGCTCAGTCAGGCTTGCGGCGGTTGAGATCGGCGACGACCTGCGCCATCTCGTCGTCGCTGGCCGGTTGCCAGGATTCGGCGGCGGCGGCAGGCGCGGCTTCGGGCGCGGGCGCGGCTTGCGCCGGCACCCCGGCGGGGGTTTCCGCGGGCGGACGCCGGCCTACGAAGCGGGCCATGAAGAGGCCGAGCTCGTAAAGCAGGCAGAGGGGAATGGCCATCATCAGCTGCGAGATGACGTCGGGCGGCGTGAAGATCGCGGCCACCACGAAGGCGCCGACGATCACGTAGGAGCGCCATTCGCGCAGCTTTTCCAGTTCCACGATGCCGACCCGCACCAGCACCACGACCACCACCGGCACCTCGAAGGTGACGCCGAAGGCGACGAAGGTGCCGAGCACGAAGGAAAGGTACTTCTCGATGTCGGTCATCCAGGCGACGCCCTCGGGGGCGACCTTGGACATGAAGCCGAACACTGTGGGGAAGACCAGAAAGTAGGCGAAGGCCATGCCGATGAAGAAGAGCAGCACGCTGGCGGCGACCAGCGGCAGCGCCAGGCGCTTCTCGTGCGCGTAGAGGCCCGGCGCGACGAAGGCCCAGGCCTGGTAGAGCACGTAGGGCAGCGTGATCAGGAAGGCGACCATCAGCGCCACCTTCATCGGCACCAGGAAGACGCCGACCACGTCAGTGGCGATCATCTGCCCGCCCTGCGGCAGGGTGGCGAGCAGCGGCTGCGCGAGCAGGGTGTACAGCTCCTTGGCCCACGGGAACAGGCAGACGAAGACGACGAACACCGCGAGGATCGCCCGGATGAGGCGGTCGCGCAGTTCGAAGAGGTGCGACAGGAAGGAATCTTCCGGGGGGGAGGTGCTCATGCGGGCGTCAGCTCTTTTCGGGGGCCTGCGGCGCGGGGGCGGCCGGTGCGGCGGCGGCCGTCACGGAAGCCATCGCTTCACCGGCGGTTTCCGCCACCGGTGCGGCCGCCTCGGCGAGCGGCGCGGTCAGCGTCGAGGCAGTCTCGGCGGCGCCCTGAGCGGCCTGGTTGAGGGCACTCTCGGTAGCCTGCAGTTCGCGCCGGACATCGCTCTCGATGCTGCGCGCCGAGTCCTGCACCTGCGCCTGCAGCTTCTTCAGCTCCTCGAGCTGCATTTCGCGGTTGATGTCGGACTTCACGTCGTTCACGTAGCGCTGCAGGCGCCCGAGCAGCAGGCCGGCGGTACGGGCCACCTTGGGCAGGCGCTCGGGGCCGATGACGATCAGCGCCACGACGGCAATCACCATCATCTCGGAAAAGCCGATATCGAACATCGCGCGGAATCAGTCAGGGAGGGTTGGGCCGGGGAGGCGCGCGGCGGCGCGGAGCCGGTCGGCGCGGGAAAACGCGGGCCGGAAGACACGCCGGCCCGGGTCGCCGATCGCTGCCGCGCCGGCCGTCGCGAATCTCACGATTTCGTCTTTTCCCGGATCTCGCCTTCGATGGTCTGGCCGCCGCTGACCTGCTGCGGCGGTGTCTCGGCCGGCTTGCCCTCGGCGGTGCCGTCCTTCATGCCGTCCTTGAAGCCTTTCACCGCACCGCCGAGGTCGGAGCCGATGTTGCGCAGTTTCTTGGTGCCGAACACGAGCAGGACGATGACCAGAACGATCAACCAGTGCCAGATGCTGAAAGAACCCATGATGTCGTATCTCCTTAAATCCGTTTGAGCATCGGTCCGACCGGTTCCGGCCCGCCGACGATGTGCGCGTGCAGGTGTCCGACTTCCTGCTGGCCGATGCGGCCGGTGTTGATGATCACGCGGAAGCCGTCGGGGCTGCCCTGTTCGGTGGCGATGCGGCTGGCCACCTCGAGCATGCGGCCGAGCACCGGAGCGTCGGCCTCGCCAACCTCGGCGAGCGAGCCGATATGCCGCTTGGGCACCACGAGCACGTGAACCGGACGGGCCGGATTGATGTCGTGGAAGGCGTAGACGAGGTCGTCCTCGTAAGCTTTGCGCGAGGGAATCTCGCCGCGCACGATGCGGCAGAACAGGCAATCGCTCATTTCGCGGCGCCCCGCGACTTTTTCTCGTCGATGCCGGAAATGCCCTCGCGCCGACGCATCTCCTGCGAGACGTCCTCGATGCCCATGCCGTGGAAGGCAAGCAGCACGAGGATGTGGTAGATCACGTCGGTCGACTCCCAGACGATGTTCAGGCGCTTGCCGTCCTTGGCCGCCATGATCAGTTCGGCGGTTTCCTCGCCGATCTTCTTGAGGATTGCGTCCTGCCCCTTGGCGAAGAGCTGGGCGGTATAGGAGGTCTCGGGGTCGGCATGGCGACGCGACGCCAGCGTGTCGGAAAGCCGGTGCAGGATGTCGTGTGTGCTCATTTTGCGTAGATGTCCTTGGGATCCTTCAGCACGGGATCGACCGCGACCCATTGCCGGCCGTCCAGTTGGTGGAAGAAGCAGCTTTCCCGGCCGGTATGGCAGGCGATGCCGCCCGCCTGTTCGATCGAGAGCAGCAATACGTCGCCGTCGCAGTCGGTGCGGATGGCGAGGACCCGCTGCACGTGGCCGGACTCCTCGCCCTTGCGCCACAGGCGCTGACGCGAACGCGACCAGTATACCGCGTTGCCGCTGCGCACCGTTTCCTCGAGCGAGGCACGGTTCATCCACGCGAACATCACCACACGGCCGCTCGCGGCATCCTGGGCGATGGCGGGAATCATCCCGTCGGCGTCCCAGCGCAGGGCGTCGAGCCAGGGCTGGCGGGTATCGAGATCGCTCACAGGCGGACCTCGATGCCGCGCTCGCGCATGTATTCCTTGGCCTCGCGCACGGTGTATTCGCCGAAGTGGAAGATGCTGGCGGCGAGCACCGCGTCGGCGTGCCCCTCGCTGACGCCGTCTGCCAGGTGCCGCAGGTTGCCGACGCCACCGCTGGCGATCACCGGAATATCGACGGCATCGGCAACGGCGCGCGTCAGAGCGAGATCGAAACCGTTCTTGGTGCCGTCGCGGTCCATGCTGGTCAGCAGGATCTCGCCGGCGCCGAGCGCCTGCACGCGGCGCGCCCAGTCGATCGCATCGAGGCCGGTGTTGTTGCGGCCGCCGTGGGTGAATACCTGCCACTGGCCGGGCGCGGTCTGCTTGGCATCGATGGCGACGACGATGCACTGGTTGCCGACCTTGGCCGAGGCCTCGGCGACGAGATCGGGATTCTGCACGGCAGCGGTGTTCATGCTGACCTTGTCGGCACCGGCATTGAGCAGACGGCGCACATCGGCCACCGTGCGCACGCCGCCGCCAACGGTGAGCGGGATGAAGACCTGCGCGGCGCAGGCCTCGACGATGTGCAGGATGATGTCGCGCTGATCGCTGGAGGCCGTGATGTCGAGGAAGGTCACCTCGTCGGCGCCCTGCTCGTCATAGCGGCGGGCGATCTCGACCGGATCGCCGGCATCGCGCAGATCGACGAAGTTGGTGCCCTTGACGACGCGACCGGCAGTCACGTCGAGGCAGGGGATGATGCGTTTGGCGAGACCCAAGGATGACCGCGCTTTCTTCAGTGATCAGAGACCGCCGATACGGTCGGCTTCCGCCTGCGCTACGGCGAAGTCGAGCGAGCCGTCGTAGATCGCGCGGCCGGCGATGGTTCCCGCGACACCTTCGCTCTCGACCGCGCAGAGCTTGCGGATGTCCTCGATGTTCGACAGGCCGCCGCTGGCGATTACCGGGATGCGCAGCGCCTGGGCAAGCTTCACCGTGGCCTCGATGTTGATGCCGCTGAGCATGCCGTCGCGGCCGATGTCGGTGTAGATGATGCCCTCGACGCCGTAGTCCTCGTATTTCTTCGCCAGATCGATGACGTCGTGGCCGGTCAGCTTCGACCAGCCGTCGACGGCGACCTTGCCGTCCTTCGCGTCGAGGCCGACGATGATGTGGCCGGGGAAGGCGCCGCAGGCGTCGTGCAGGAAGCCTGGATTCTTCACCGCGGCCGTGCCGATGATCACGTAGCTGATGCCGTCGTCCAGACAGCGCTCGATGGTGTCGAGGTCGCGGATGCCGCCGCCGAGCTGCACCGGGATGTCGTCGCCGACGGCCTTGACGATCTCCTTGATGGCGCTCTCGTTCTTCGGCTTGCCGGCGAAGGCGCCGTTCAGGTCGACCACGTGCAGGCGGCGTGCGCCCTGTTCGAGCCAGTGGCGCGCCTGCTCGCCGGGCGAGTTGGAAAAGACGGTCGCGTCTTCCATGAGACCCTGCTTGAGACGGACACACTGGCCGTCCTTCAGGTCAATCGCGGGAATGATCAGCATGGGGGAACGAAAAAAGGGCGAAAGAAAACGGGATGGAGGAACGGAAAAGCCAGGAACGGGCGGTTCGGGAACAGCGCGGGGAACCGGTCAGGGCTTCCAGCGGATGAAGTTCTCCAGCAGGGCGAGGCCCGCCTGGGCGCTCTTCTCCGGGTGACATTGGATGGCGAAGATATTATCCCGCGCCACCGCACTGGTAAAGGGGATGCCGTACTCGGTGGTGCCGGCGACGCAGGCGCGGTCGGCCGGATCGACGTAGTAACTGTGCACGAAGTAGAAACGGGCGCCGTCGGGGATGCCCTGCCAGAGGGCATGCGGCCGCGCCTGGCGGACCTCGTTCCAGCCCATGTGCGGCACCTTCAGCCGGCGGCCGGTGGCGTCGACCATGCGCTCGGCGGGAAAACGGCGGACCTCGCCGGCGAACACGCCCAGCCCCGCCACGTCGCCCTCGGCGCTGTGTTCGAAGAGCATCTGCTCGCCGATGCAGATGCCGAGGAAGGGTTTCTCGCGCGCGGCGGCGAGCACGGCCGGACGCAGGCCGCGCGCGTCGAGCTCGCGCATGCAGTCGGGCATCGCGCCCTGGCCGGGGAAGACCACCCGCTCGGCGCCGGCCACCACGGCCGGATCGGCGGTCACCGCCACCTCGCGGCCGCCGGCGACATGCACGAGCGCCTGCCAGACCGAGCGCAGGTTGCCCATGCCGTAGTCAACGACAGCGATCGTGCCGGCGGCCATCAGAGCACTCCCTTGGTCGACTGGATGCTACCGGCGGCGCGCGGATCGGCCTCGGCGGCCATGCGCAGCGCGCGGCCGAAGGCCTTGAACACCGTCTCGGCCTGGTGATGCGCGTTGTCGCCACGCAGGTTGTCGATGTGCACGGTGAGCAGCGCGTGATTGACCAGCCCCTGGAAGAATTCGCGCACCAGATCGACGTCGAAGGCGCCGATCATCGCGCGTGTGAAGGGGACGTCGAAGGTCAGCCCCGGACGGCCGGAGAGGTCGACCACCACACGCGACAGGGCTTCGTCGAGCGGCACGTAGGCGTGTCCGTAGCGGCGCAGGCCCTTCTTGTCGCCGAGCGCCCGGGCCAGGGCCTGCCCGAAGGTGATGCCGATATCCTCGACGGTGTGGTGCGCATCGATGTGCAGGTCGCCCTTGGCCTCGATGTCGAGATCGATCAGCCCGTGCCGGGCGATCTGATCGAGCATGTGGTCGAGAAAGGGGACGCCGGTGGCGAAGCGGCCCTGGCCGCTGCCATCGAGGTTCAGGCGCACCGTGACCTGGGTTTCGAGCGTGTTTCTGGAAATCTCGGCTTGCCGCATTGAAGGCACCATCGCAATTGTTCGGATCGGAGGGAAGACCGCCCGGCCGCTGGCGCGCGGACCGTCCGGACTGGCCCGCATGATACCATTTCGACCTTCCCCCGCACCCCTTGCACGCATCCGATACCGAGTCCCCGATGAGCCGATACTGGAGTTCCCTCGTCCACACCCTGACGCCCTACGTTCCGGGCGAGCAGCCCAGACTGCCCAACCTCGTCAAGCTGAACACCAACGAGAACCCCTACCCGCCCTCGCCGCGCGCCGTCGCCGCGATCCGCGACGAACTGGGCGAGTCCGGCGAAACGCTGCGCCTCTATCCGGACCCCAGCGGCGAGCGCCTGAAGGAAGCGGTGGCCGCCCGCTACGCGGCGCACGGCATCACGCCGCGCCAGGTGTTCGTCGGCAACGGTTCGGACGAAGTGCTGGCGCACGCCTTCATGGCCCTGCTCAAGCACGACGCGCCGCTGCTCTTCCCGGACATCACCTACAGCTTCTATCCGGTGTATTGCGGCCTCTACGGCGTCGCCCACCGGACCGTGCCGCTCGATGAGCGCTTCGCCATCCGCGTCGACGACTACCTCGCGCAGGACTGCGGCGCGGTGATCTTCCCCAATCCCAATGCGCCGACCGGCTGCCTGCTGCCGCTCGCCGAGATCGAGCGCCTGCTCGCCGGAAAGCCCGAAGCCGTGGTGGTGATCGACGAGGCCTACATCGACTTCGGTGGCGACTCGGCCGTCGCGCTGGTCGCTCGCCATCCCAACCTGCTGGTCGTGCACACCCTCTCCAAATCGCGCTCGCTGGCCGGCCTGCGCGTCGGCTACGCGATCGGCGACGCGGCGCTGATCGAGGCACTCGAGCGGGTGAAGAACAGTTTCAACTCCTACCCGCTCGACCGCCTGGCCATCGCCGGCGCGGTCGCCGCGATGGCCGACGGCGCGCATTTCGACGCCACGCGCCAGGCCGTGATGCGCAGCCGGGACACGCTGACCGCCGGCCTTGCCGCGCTCGGTCTCGAGGTCCTCCCCTCGGCCGCCAACTTCATCTTCGCCCGCCATCCGGCGCGCGATGCGGCGACGCTCGCTGCCGCCCTGCGCGAGCGCGGCATCATCGTTCGCCATTTCCGCCTGCCGCGGATCGATCAGTTCCTGCGCATCACCGTCGGCACCGACGCGCAGTGCGCCACCCTGCTCGCCGCCCTCGGAGAGATCCTGCAATGAACGCGCCCGACGCCGACCGCGCCGCGATCGCCAGCGTTGACCGGGCCATCGCCTCGCGCCGCTCGATCCGCCGCTTCCTGCCCACGCCGGTTCCGCGCAGCGTCGTCGAGGAACTGCTCGCCCTCGCGGCCCGCGCGCCCTCGGGCACCAACGTGCAACCGTGGAAGGTCTATGCCCTCGCCGGCGAAGCCAAGGCCGCCCTCTCGTCGGCCATCCTCGCCCGTCACCGCGACGGCCGGCAGGACGGCCGCGAATTCGACTACTACCCCACCGCATGGGCCGAGCCCTGGCTCTCGCGCCGGCGCAGGATCGGTCTCGACCTCTACGGCCTGCTCGGCATCGGCAAGGATGACAAGGCCCGGATGAAGGAACAGACCGGGCGCAACTACCTGTTCTTCGATGCACCGGTCGGCCTCATCTTCACGATGGACCGCAGCCTGGGACGCGGCATGTTCCTCGACTACGGGATGTTCCTCGGCAACCTGATGACCGCGGCCCGCGCGCGAGGACTCGACACCTGCGCGCAGGCCGCCTTCGCCGACTACCACGCCACCATCCGCGAAACGCTCGGCATCCCGCCGAACGAACTGGTCGTCTGCGGCATGGCGCTCGGCCACGCCGACCCGGACGCCCCGGAAAACCGGCTGCGCACCGAGCGCGCACCGGTCGGCGAATTCACCGACTTCCGCGGCTTCTGAAATGTACTGCCCCGCCCACTTCGCGCAGACGGACACCGCCACGCTGCACGCCCTGCTGCGTGCCCGCCCGCTGGCGACGCTGGTGACGCTGGGCGAACACGGCCCGAACGCCGACCACATCCCGCTGCTGCTCGACACGACGGGCGGCGGGACACCCGTGCTGCGCGGCCACGTCGCCCGCGCCAATCCGATGTGGAAGACCCTGCGTGCGGGCAGCGAGGCACTCGCCATCTTCCACGGTCCGGATGCCTACATCACCCCCGCGTGGTACCCGGCCAAGCGGGAGCACGGCAAGGTCGTGCCGACCTGGAACTACGCCGTCGTCCACGCCCGCGGTCCGCTGCGCATCGTCCACGACACCGACTGGCTGCGTGCGCAGCTCGCCGCGCTGACCGGACAGCAGGAAGCCCCCCTCGCCGACCCGTGGGCCATCGGCGATGCCCCGGCGGAGTACATCGAGGCGATGCTCGCCGCCGTCGTCGGCATCGAACTGACGGTCACCGCGCTCGAGGGCAAGTGGAAGGCCAGCCAGAATCAGCCGGAAGGCAATCGC
>JAPKHL010000074.1 GCA_026646875.1 Rhodocyclaceae bacterium
AGCAGGTCGAGGCAACCCTCCTCGATCCGCCAGGCGTGATCGAGCGGCAACGCGTCGCCGTACTGCTCGGCCAGGCCTTCGAGCAACATCGCCGCCTGCCCCTCGAAGGCCATCACCGGCCGGATTCCGAGCAGGCCGGCCGCGGCGTCGAAGACGCGGCCGAGGCTGGAGGTTTCCGGACAGTTGAGGCGCTGTGCGAGCATCTGCGCCACCGCCGGCGCGCCGGCCTGCGCCGGGAAGCGGCGTGCAATCTCGTCGCCGCGCCCGAGCCGGTGCAGCACGGCGGCGGCCATCCGCCACGGTTCGCGCGCGGCACGGTCGCCTCCCGGCAGGGCGAGCGGAGCGAGATGGCCGTAGCGTTCGCAGCGGGTGCCGGCAAGCTGCAGCAATTCGCCCCCCCAGGCGCCGCCATCGGCACCGAGACCGACGCCGTCGAGCGTCAGGGCCCAGGCCTCGCCGGCGACGCCATGCTCGGCGAGCACCGCGGCGGCGTGCGCCTGATGGTGCTGCACCCCGAGCAGCGGCAGCGCGCCCTGCCGCGCGAAGGCGGCGGCGAAGCGCGTCGAATGGAAATCGGGGTGCAGGTCGTGCGCCACCAGCTCCGGCTCGACGTCGAGCAGCCGCAGCAGGTGCGCGACGGTTTCCTCGAAGAAGGCACAGGCCGCGGCGTTGTCGAGATCGCCGACGTGCTGGGAGACGAAGGCCTCGTCGCCACGGGTGACGCACACGGTGTTCTTGAACCAGCCGCCGACCGCCAGCACCGGCGGTCCGGAGCGCGGCAGGCGGACGGCGCGGGGGGTGTAGCCGCGCGCGCGGCGGACGAACTGCGGCCCGCCCGGCGCGGCGCGCACCACGCTGTCGTCGCAGCGCGCGACGATTTCGCGGTCGTGCAGGAGAAAGGCGTCGGCAATGCCCGCGAGACGCTGCAGGGCCTCCTCGTTGCCGGTCACCAGCGGCTCGCCGCCGGGGTTGGCGCTGGTCATCACCAGCGCCAGCGCCTGCGGAGCGTCGAGCCAGGCCAGCCCGGCCGGACGACCGGCGGCCTCGTGGAAGAGCAGGTACTGCAGCGGCGTGTAGGGCAGCATCACGCCGAGCCAGGCGAGGCCCGGCGCGACACCGGGCAGCGCGTCGTCGCAGGCGTGCCGCTTGCGCAGCAGCACCGCCGGCCGTTCGGGCAGGGTGAGCAGCCCCGGCTCGCCGATGTTCATCTGCACGAAGGCGGCTGCGGAAGCGGCGTTGGCGAGCATCACGGCGAACGGTTTTTCCTCGCGCTGCTTGCGTTCGCGCAGGGCGGCGACGGCCGCGCCGTTGCGCGCATCGCAGACCAGGTGAAAGCCGCCGAGCCCCTTGATGGCGACGATGCGCCCCTGCTGCAGCAGGCGCAGGGCGCCGGCCACCGGATCGCCGGACAAGGGCTTGCCGGCGCCGTCGGTCAGCGTCAGGCGCGGGCCGCATTTCGGGCAGCAGGTGGCCTCGGCATGGAAGCGGCGGTCGGCGGGCGCGGCGTATTCGCGCTGGCACTTGCCGCAGAGGGCGAAGGGCTTGAGGCTGGTGCGCGCACGGTCGTAGGGGATGGCCCGCGTGATGGTGAAGCGCGGTCCGCAGTGGGTGCAATTGGTGAAGGCATGGCGCCAGCGGCGGTTGGCCGGATCGAACATTTCGCCGAGGCAGTCGCGGCAGACGGCGGTGTCGTGCCCGACGATGGTCGCGGCGCGCCCGTTGCGGCTTTCCATGATCACGAAATCGCCCCCCGGGAGGCCCTCGGGCGCGCTGCGATGCGCGGTCACCGCGTCGACGCGCGCCAGCGGCGGCGCCTCGGCACGCAGCCGTTCGATCAGGCGCTGCACCTGTCCGGCGGCGCCGCAGACCTCGATCTCGACGCCGCGCGCATCGTTGCGCACCCAACCGGAAAGCGACAGTTCGCTGGCCAGGCGCCAGACAAAGGGGCGATAGCCGACCCCCTGCACGACACCGGTCACGCGTATGCGTTGACAGACGCTGTCCACGGCGACCTCAGCGCGACAGGGCGACGAGTTTTTCCTCGAGTTCGGCGATGCGCCGCCGCAGTCCGGCAACCGTCTCCTGTTTCTGCGCGCGCTGCGCGGCGAGACCGTGCTCGAGCCAGGCCAGCCAGTCGTCGAAGCCCTCGCCGGTGGTCGCGGAGACGCAGATCACCCGCAAGCCGGGGTTGACGCGCCGGGCGTGCTCGACGGCGCGCTCGAGGTCGAAGGAAACGTAGGGCAGCAGGTCGACCTTGTTGACCAGCATCAGCTGCGCGGCGCGGAACATGTCCGGGTACTTGAGCGGCTTGTCCTCGCCCTCGGTGACCGAGAGGATCGCCACCTTGTGCGCCTCGCCGAGATCGAAGGCGGCCGGGCAGACGAGGTTGCCGACGTTCTCGATGAAGAGCAGCGATTCGTCGGCCGGCGCGAGCTTCTGCAGTGCCCGCCCGACCATCGCGGCGTCGAGGTGGCAGCCCTTGCCGGTGTTGATCTGCAACGCCGGCACGCCGGTGGCGCGGATGCGCTCGGCGTCGTGGCTGGTCTGCTGGTCGCCCTCGATGACGGCGATCGGGAAACGCGTCCGCAGGGCGTCGATGGTCCGGCAGAGCAGCGTCGTCTTGCCCGAGCCGGGGCTGGAGACGAGATTCAGCGCGAAGATTCCCTGTTCGGCAAGGCGCTTGCGGTTGGCCGCGGCGAAGGCATCGTTCTTGGCCAGGATGTCGCGTTCGATCTGCACCATGCGCGCCTGCGTCATTCCCGGAGCGTGCGCGCCGGCCGGGCCGTGTCCGTAGTGCAGCGCATCCGCCGCGCCGGTCTCGCCGTGTCCGTGTTCCGCCCCGTGCGGGTGAGCGTGGGGATGGGCATGCTCGTGCGCGACGGCGGCCTCGTGCGGCACGGCTGCGTCATGCGCGTGCGGGTGGGCATGCACGGTGCCGTCGGCGTGCCGATGGACGTGCGCGTGCGGCGCAGGCGCGTAGCGCAGGCCGCCATGGCCGTGCGCGTGCTCGCCGGCATGGGCGTGCGGGTGGGCATGCGCACTTCCGTCGGCGTGCACGTGCCAGTGTTCGTGCGTGGCGTCGTCCGTCTCGCCCTCGATGCGCGTTTCGCCGGCCGCGCAGCCGCAGGTGGTACACATAGCTCTCGTCTCCTTCCCTTTTTTCTGTTCTGGGTGCTTCCGGCCGAGGCCGTTCAATCGACTTCCAGTTCCTTCACCCGCATCTCGGTGCCGCCGGTCGGCTGCACCGGGAAGCCGCCGCACAGCGGGCAGGGATCGTACAGCGCGGCAAGCGGCACCGTCCGGTCGCAGCTCAGGCACAGCCCGCTGCCGGGCACCTCGATCACTTCCAGCACCGCCCCCTCGGCAAGACTGCCGCGCGTCACCGCGTCGAAACAGAAGCGCATGGCCTCCGGCTCGACGGACGACAGCTGTCCGATCTCGATCACGACGGTACGGACGCGGGCGAACCCCTGTTCGCCGGCCGCGTCCTCGACGATCTGCAGGACGCCCTCGGCGAGCGACATTTCATGCATGGGTCAGTTCCACTTGGTAAGCGACACAGGGGTCGAGAGCCAGCGCCAGCCGCCGGCCGGCGGCCTCGGCCTGCGCGCGGCTGGCCGCCGGGCAGCCGACGATTTCGCGGACGAACGCTCCCTGCGGGTGAAAGTTCCATTCGGTCGGCGCAACGATAACATACCGCTCCACCCGGCCGTCTTTGAGCTGTGTCAGATGCAGCAGCACGCCGCGCGCCGTTTCGACGCGGGCCAGCCCGGCGCCGTCGGCCAGGGGTGCCGCGTCGAGCCAGCCGGCCAGACGGGCGGGATCGCGCAAGCCCTCGGCCAGCAGGCGGAGATCGGCATGACGGGCCGCCAGCCTCGCCGCCACGCGCTGCCCGGCAGCCAGCCGCGCGGCGACGGCGGGGTCGCCGGCATGCCGGGCCAGCGCGCCGGTTTCGGCGGGCGCGCCGGCCAGGGCCGGGCGGGCCGCCCAGGCCGCGTCCGGCGGCGCCTCCGCCCAGGCCGTGGCGTCGCGCAGCGGCAGCAGCGCCACGCTGTCGGCCGCACCCTGCTCCGGGGCGGGCAGCGGCTCGCCGGCCAGCCAGACCTCGAGCGCAGCGGCCAGCGCCTGCGCGTCCTCAACCGTTGCCACGGCGAGCAGGCGCTTGCGCCAGACAACGAATTCCTCGCGGCGAGCGGCCGCGCCGAGCAGCGGCGGCCAGTCGAGCAGCAGGCGCCAGAGGTGTTCGCCGATGGCCTCGAGCGCGACGGCGCGACCCGGCGCAAGCAGCGCATCGGGCGCCGGGCGCCGGCCCTGTGCGGCCGCCAGCGCCAGCGCCGCGGCGGCGGCCTGAGCCTGGCCACACAGGCTGAACAGGCGCGGCACCAGGGCCTGCGCCCGCGCCGCCGGGAGACCGTGCAGGACGCGCGCGGCCTGCGGACGCGTCGAGGCGACCGTCGCCTCGACGATGCGCGCGCCGTCCCAGCGTAGTGTCAGTTGCAAGCCGCCCTGCTCCACGATGCGCCTCCGGAAAAGTCCCGGAACGATACGGAAAAGTCTTTGAATCGATTTTGATTCTGGTCAATCCGGGACTAAACTTGCGCCTTCACAATACGCCCCGATGACCACCCGGACCCCCCCTCTGCATGCTTGAAGCTTCGAATCTGGAATGCGTGCGCGGCGATCGCCGCCTGTTCGCAGGGGTCGGTTTCCGGCTCGACGGTGGTGAAATGCTCTACCTGCAGGGTCGCAACGGCACCGGCAAGACGAGCCTGCTGCGCATGCTGTGCGGACTGACGCCGCCGGCCGCCGGCGAGATCCGCTGGCGCGGCGAGCCGATCGGCCGGCTGGGCGACGAGTTCCGCGCCGAACTGTGTTATCTCGGCCACCTCAATGCGATCAAGGAAGAGCTGACGCCGCTGGAGAACCTGCTGGCCTCGGCCAGGCTCGCCGAGGAAACGCTCGACGAGGACGCGGCGCTCGACGCGCTGGAGCGGGTCGGCCTGGCCGGTCGCGCCGATCTGGCCTGCCGCTATCTCTCGCAGGGACAGAAGCGGCGCGTCGCGCTGGCCCGCCTGGTGCACGAAAAGCGGGCGCTGTGGGTGCTCGACGAACCCTACGTGGCGCTCGACACGGCCGCGGTCGACCTGATCGCCGACCTGATCGGCGCCCACCTGGAGCGCGGCGGCCTGGCCGTCCTGACCACGCACCAGACCGTCGCCGTGCGCGCCGGCGCGGTGCGCGAACTGCGGCTGGGCTGAGGCGATGCTGACGCTGGTGCGGGCCGTCATCGGCCGCGATCTGAGGCTGGCCATGCGCCGGCAGGCGGACATCGTCTCGGCGCTGTTCTTCTTCATCATCGTCGTCAGCCTCTTTCCGCTCGGCATCGGCCCGGAACCCGATCTGTTGCGCAAGCTGGCGCCCGGCGTGCTGTGGGTGGCGGCGCTGCTGGCGACGATGCTCTCGCTGCCACGACTGTTCGCCGACGATCACCGCGACGGCACTCTCGAGCAGCTGGCGCTGGCGCCGCAGCCGCTCGGACTGGTGGTGCTCGGCAAGGTGCTGGCGCACTGGCTGGTGTCGGGCCTGCCGCTGGCCCTGCTCGCACCGGTGCTCGGCCTGCAGTTCGACCTCGACAGCGAGGCGCTGTGGGTGCTGACCGGCGCCCTGCTGATCGGTACGCCGGCGCTGTCCGGCATCGGCGCCATCGGCGCGGCGCTGACGCTCGGCGTGCGCGGCGGCGGCGTGCTGCTCTCGCTGCTCGTGCTGCCGCTGTACATTCCGGTGCTGATCTTCGGCGCCGGGGCGGTCGACGCAACGGTGACCGGCATGGGGCCGCAGGCCCATCTGTCGCTGCTCGGCGCACTGGCGCTGGGCGGCCTGTTCTTCGCACCGTGGGCGACCGCCGCCGCGCTGCGCATCGCCCTCGAATAAGCGGCACACGCAGGAACGCAAGCCATGAGCAACCGACTGATCAACTGGTTCAAGTACGCGAGCCCGCAGAGCTTCTATCCGCTGGCCGGAAAGCTGATTCCATGGTTCTGGGCGCTGGCTGCCGTGTTCGGCATCGCCGGCCTCTACATCGGCTTCCTCGTCGCACCGATCGACGCACAGCAGGGCGAGGGCTATCGCATCATCTTCCTGCACGTGCCGACCTCATGGATGTCGATGTTCATCTACCTGGTGATGGCCTTCTGGGCCGGCCTCGGACTGGCCTTCAACACCCGCCTCTCGGGCATGATGGCGCAGGCGCTGGCACCCACCGGCGCGCTGATGGCCTTCCTCTCGCTATGGACCGGCGCGCTGTGGGGCAAGCCGATGTGGGGCACCTGGTGGGTGTGGGACGCGCGCCTGACCTCGGAACTGATCCTGCTCTTCCTCTACATCGGCTTCATCGCGCTGCAGGCGGCGATCGACGATCCGCGCCGTGCCGACAAGGCCGGCGCCATCCTGGCGCTGGTCGGCGTGGTGAATATCCCGATCATCTACTTCTCGGTGAAGTGGTGGAACACCCTGCACCAGGGCGCCTCGGTCAGCCTGACCAAAGCACCGAGCATGGCGCAGACGATGCTCTGGGGCATGCTGCTGTGCGCGCTGGCGTGCTGGATGTACAGCATCGCCGTGGCGCTGATGCGCGCACGCAGCATCATGCTCGAACGCGAGCGGCACACCGAATGGGTGCGCGCCCTGCTCGATCCGCAACCGGCCGGCAAGGAGTGAGCGGCATGTACTGGAACAGTTTTTCCGATTTCATCGCCATGGGGACGCACGGTCCCTACGTGTGGGGCTCGTTCGGCGTGATGGCCCTGCTGATGATTCTGGAACCCTGGCTCATCGCACGGGGTCGTAAGGGGCTGATCGCCCGACTCAAGCGCCAGTTCCGCGCCGAACGGGCGGAACGCAACCCGATGGATTCCCGCAGGAGCCGCAATTGAAAGCACGTCACAAACGCATTGCCCTGATCGTCGGCGGCCTCGCCATTCTCGGCGCGGTCGCCGCGCTCGTCCTCAATGCCTTCCAGAGCAATCTGGTGTTCTTCTTCTCGCCGACCCAGGTGGCCGCCGGCGAGGCGCCGAAGGGGAAGAGCTTCCGCATCGGCGGCATGGTCAAGGAAGGTTCGGTGCAGCGCGAGGCGGACGGCGTCACGATGCGCTTCGTGGTGACCGACACCGACAAGGAAATGGCCGTCCTCTACAAGGGCATCCTGCCCGACCTGTTCAAGGAAGGAAAAGGCGTGGTGGCACAGGGCAAGCTCGACGACGGCGGGCTGTTCACCGCCAGCGAAGTGCTCGCCAAGCATGACGAGAACTACATGCCGCCGGAGGCCGCGCAGGCCGTCGGCGATGCGCACGCCCGCGCGGCGGCCAACAAGGCAGCGGCGGAAGCGGCGGCCAAGAGTGTCAAGCAGTAAGCGACAGGACACCCCATGATTCCCGAACTCGGACAATTCGCCCTGATCGTCGCGCTCTGCGTGGCGCTCGTGCAGGGCACCCTGCCGTTGATCGGCGCCCATACCGGCCGCGCCACCTGGGTCGCACTGGCCCGTCCCGGCGCCTGGGCGCAGGCGCTGCTGCTGCTCGTCGCCTACGGCTGCCTGACCGCTGCCTTCGTGCAGAACGACTTTTCCGTGCTCTATGTGGCGCAGCACTCGAACACCCTGCTGCCGCTGCCCTACCGCATCGCCGCGGTGTGGGGCGGGCACGAGGGCTCGCTGCTGCTGTGGGTGGTGATGCTGGTGCTGTGGGCGCTGGCCGTCGCCGTCTTCTCGCGGCAGTTGCCCGAGCGCATGGTGGCGCGCGTGCTCGGCACGCTCGGCCTGGTCACCGCCGGCTTTCTGCTGTTCATCCTGTTCACCTCGAACCCCTTCGAGCGCCTGCTGCCGGGCGCCCAGGAGGGCCGCGACCTCAATCCGCTGCTGCAGGATCCCGGCCTGATCTTCCATCCGCCGATGCTGTACATGGGCTATGTCGGTTTCTCGGTGGCCTACGCCTTCGCCGTCGCTGCGCTGCTCTCGGGCCAGCTCGACGCGGCCTGGGCACGCTGGTCGCGGCCGTGGACCACCGCCGCGTGGATCTTCCTCACCCTCGGCATCGCGCTCGGCTCGTGGTGGGCCTACTACGAACTCGGCTGGGGCGGCTGGTGGTTCTGGGATCCGGTGGAGAACGCCTCGTTCATGCCCTGGCTGGTCGGCACGGCGCTGGTACACTCCCTGGCGGTCACCGAGAAGCGCGGCAGCTTCAAGAACTGGACCGTGCTGCTCGCCATCTCGGCCTTCTCGCTGTCGCTGCTCGGTACCTTCCTGGTGCGCTCGGGTGTGCTGACTTCGGTGCATGCCTTCGCCACCGATCCCAAGCGCGGCATCTTCATCCTCGCCTTCCTGGTCGTGGTGATCGGCGCCTCGCTGCTGCTCTTCGCCTGGCGCGCGCCGAAGGTCGGTCTCGGCGACCGCTTCGGGCTGTTCTCGCGCGAATCGCTGCTGCTCACCAACAACGTGCTGCTGGTCGTCGCCTGCTCCTCGGTGCTGCTCGGCACGCTCTACCCGCTGGCCGTCGACGCGCTCGGCGCCGGCAAGCTGTCGGTCGGCCCCCCCTATTTCAACGCGGTGTTCGTGCCGCTGATGGTGCCGATCCTCTTCCTGATCGGCGTGGCGCCCTTCGTGCGCTGGAAGCAGTCCTCCCTCGCCGAGGTCGCACGGCTGCTGCGCTGGGCCTTCGCCGGTGCGGCGCTGGTCGCCGTCGCCATGCCGCTGCTCTACGGCGAATGGAAGTCGCTGACCGCCTTCGGCCTGCTGCTCGCCGCCTGGATCGTGCTGGCCGGCACGCAGAATTTCATCGCGCGGGTACGCGCGACGCGCGGCAGCCGTTCCTTCCTCGCCGCCGCCTTCGCCCAGCCGGCGTCCTTCTTCGGCATGCACACGGCGCACGTCGGCGTCGCGGTGTTCGTGGTCGGTGTCGCCATGGTGAGCAGCTATGAGGAGGAAAAGGACGTCAAGATGGATCTGGGCGACACCGTTTCGGTCGGCAGCTACACCTTCCGCTTCAACGGCGTCACGCAGGTGCCCGGCCCCAACTATTCGGCCCTGCGCGGCGATCTCGACCTGCTCGCCGACGGCCGCGTGCTGCGCAAGCTGCACCCCGAGAAGCGCGCCTATTTCGCCTCGTCGATGCCGATGACGGAAGCGGCGATCGATACCGGCCTGCTGCGCGACGTCTACGTCTCGCTCGGCGAGCCGATCGACAAGGCCAGACCGGAGGGTGCCTGGGCCGTGCGCGTCTATTACAAGCCCTTTGTCGACTGGATCTGGGGGGGCTGCGTGCTGATGTCGATCGGCGGCCTGATCGCCCTGTCCGACCGCCGTTACCGGGTACGCGCGCGCGCCGCCTCGCCGGCGGCCACCTCGCTGGCGCAAGGCGCCTGAGCTGGAGAGAAAATCATGAACAAGTTCGCCTGGCCCTTGATCGGCTTCATCGCCCTCGTCGCGCTGCTCGCCGTCGGGCTCAACCTCAATCCGCGCGAGGTCCCCTCCCCGCTCGTCGGCAAGCCGGCGCCGGCCTTCAGCCTGGCCCGCCTCGACGCCCCCGACACCACCTTCTCGCCGCAGGAGATGCACGGCAAGGTATGGCTGCTCAACGTATGGGCTTCGTGGTGCGTGTCGTGCCGCCAGGAACACCCGGTCCTGGTCGAGCTGTCCAAGCGCAATCTCGTGCCGCTGGTCGGCCTCAACTACAAGGAACTGCGCGGCGACGGCAGCATCGACATGGACAAGGTCGACGCCGCCAGCGAACGGCGCATGGCGCTCGAACGTGCGGCCGGCTGGCTGCGCCAGCATGGCGATCCCTACACGCTGACGGCGATGGACCTCGATGGTCGCGTCGGTATCGACTACGGCGTCTATGGCGTGCCGGAAACCTACGTCATCGACAAGGCAGGCATCATCCGCATGAAGCACACCGGCCCGATCACGCCGGACATCTTCTCCGGCAAGATCCTGCCGCTGATCGGGGAGCTCGCGAAATGAGGCACAGGCTCTCCGCCGTGCTGGCGGCCTTCTGTCTGCTGGCAAGCCCGGCGCAGGCCGGCGAGGCCGCGCCGCGCGCCGAGGATCCCCTGGTCGAGAAACGCCTCGTCGCCATTTCCAGCGAATTGCGCTGCCTGGTCTGCCAGAACGAATCGCTGGCCGGCTCCAACGCCGAACTGGCGGTGGACCTGCGCCGCGAGATCCGCACGATGATCAAGGACGGCAAGAGCGACGGCGAGATCATGGACTTCATGGTCGCGCGCTACGGCGACTTCGTCCGCTACCGGCCGCCGCTCAAGGGCACCACGCTGGTGCTGTGGTTCGGCCCCGCCCTGCTCTTCGCGATCGGACTGTTCGCCCTGGTGCGCTACCTGCGCCGGCGCAACCAGGCGATCGCCGACCGGCCGCTGAGCGCCGACGAACAACAACGCGCCGACGCCCTGCTCGACGCCAGAGACTCCGGACAATGACCTCCCTAGCCGCCTTCGCCGCGCTCGCGGCGCTCCTCCTCGCCGCCACTCTCGCCCTGCTGCTGCCCGCCCTGTTGCGCCAGCGCAAGCCGGTCAGCGAGGCCGACCGCCGCGAATCGAACCTCGCCATCTTCCGCGACCAGCTCGGCGAGCTGGAGCGGGAGCGCGCCGAGGGCTCCCTCTCCGAGGAGGATTTCGCGCAAGCCCGCCGGGAACTGCAGCGCCGTCTGCTCGACGAAACGGCGTCTGCCGAGGCCCCCGACAGCACCGCGCCTGCCGGCCGCAAGACTGCCATCGCACTGGTCATGGCCCTGCCGCTCGCGGCGGCCGCCGGCTATCTCCTGCTCGGCACGCCGCAGGGCCTCGACCCGCTGCAGACCCGGTCGGTGGCCAGCGGCCAGGAAATCGAGGACATGCTCGGCACGCTGGTCGCCAAGCTGGAGAAGAATCCGGACGACGCCAAGGGCTGGGTGATGCTCGCCCGCTCGTACAAGGCGCTCGGGCGCTTTGCCGAAGCCGCCGAGGCTTATGGCAAGGCAGGCGCCCTGGTCAACGAGGACGCCAGCCTGCTGGCCGACCACGCCGATGCCCTCGCCCAGGCCCAGGGCGGCACCCTGCAGGGCAAGCCGGGCGAGCTGATCGCGCGCGCCTTGAAGCTCAATCCCGACGAACCCCAGGCCCTGCTGCTGGCAGGCGCCGCTGCCATCGACCGCCAGGACTTCGCAGCGGCGGCCGAGCACTGGACGCGGCTGCTCAAGCAGCTCGAACCCGGCTCTGAGGAAGCGCAAACCATCGAGCAGGCCATCGCACGGGCACGCGAGATCGCCGCACAGGCCGGTAAGGGCAAGGCGTCTGCGGCCAGCGGTCCGGCACTCAGCGGCGTGGTGAGCCTGAGCCCGCAACTGGCCGGTCGGGTCAAACCCGAGGATGTCGTCTTCATCTTCGCCCGCCCCGGAGAAGGCTCGCGCATGCCGCTCGCCGCGGTGCGTGCAACCGTTGCCGACCTGCCGCTGCGTTTCCGTCTCGACGATTCGATGTCGCTGGGAGACGGACGCAAGCTCTCGGAGTTCAAGACGGTCAGCGTCGAGGCCCGCGTCGCCCGCGCCGGCCAGGCGCAGTCATCGAGTGGCGACCTGTTCGGCGTGCTCGACGGGGTCAGTCCCGGCAGCAGCGACCTGCGCCTGACCATCGACCGCGTACAGCCCTGACCGATCCCCCGGTCTTTAACCCTTGGCCTTTTTGGGGAATTGTTAACCTAAATCAAACCGGCGCCGTCCCCTCCTCCGCTAGACTTCCCTGCGTCGTTGCCCCGGTTGATCCGCAGGGCGGCGGCGATCCAAAAACAAAGAGAGGGAAAGCACCATGTCCGAGAACGGTTCCGGCCTCTGGGCCAGGCTGCGGCGCCCGAGCGCCAAATATTCACTCGCCACCCTGCTGGTCGTCGGCTTCGTCGCCGGCGTTGTCTTCTGGGGCGGCTTCAACACCGTGCTCGAAGCCACCAACACCGAGCAGTTCTGCATCTCCTGCCACGAAATGCGTGACAACGTTTACGTGGAATACAAGGAGACCATCCACTACACCAACCGCACCGGCGTCCGTGCCGTCTGCTCCGACTGCCACGTCCCCAAGGCCTGGACGTACAAGATGATCCGCAAGATCCAGGCATCCAAGGAAGTGTGGGGCAAGATCGTCGGTTCCATCGACACCCGCGAGAAGTTCGAGGCCAACCGCCTGCGCCTTGCCCAGAACGAGTGGGCGCGCATGAAGGCCAGCGACTCGCGCGAATGCCGCAACTGCCACTCTTTCGACTACATGAACATCGAAAAGCAGAAGGCGCGTGCGGCCAAGATGCACAAGATCGCCCAGGACGACAAGCAGACCTGCATCGACTGCCACAAGGGCATCGCGCATCACAAGCCGCAGAACATGCCGGAAGAGGACGACGAATAAGCCTCGGACAGGACCTGAATCCGGCGGGCGAGGAGCCGCCCGGCACCGCGCCGGCGCCCACCGCCCGCCCCCGCAACGTATCAATACTGAGTGGAGTGTGACATGAAGAAAGCCAGCGTTTCCCTCGCCGTTTTTGGCGCCCTGATCGCCCTCGGTGCCCAGGTCGCGCACGCCGCCCCGGACTGGAGCAAGGTCCCCAAGCGCGACGTGCAGGTATTCCACCCGGGCGTGACGCCGATCGAATGGGTTCTCAAGAAATCGGACCACAGCGGTCGCACCGGCCTTGCCAAAGGCGAGACCTGCGTTGGCTGTCACGAGGAGAAAGGCGGCCTCAACTTCGACATGAAGCGCCTCGCCAGCAAGGATCTCGAGCCCGTCGGCGCGCCCAAGACGATGAATTTCCCGGTCTCCGTGCAGGCCGCCTACGATGCCAGCAATCTGTACGTCCGCCTGACCTTCGCCGCGCCGGCCGGCGGCGCCGATCACAGCGACAAGGACAGCGAGGTCAAGGCCGCGATGATGTTCGCCGACGACAAGGTCTCGGTTGACGCCTCGGGGAAGCCGGTCAGCGGTGCCCAGGTCGGCTGCTGGGCGACCTGCCACAGCGATGCCCGCACCATGCCGGGGGCCGACGACAAGAAGACCAAGTACTCGAAAGCCGGCGCCTACGAACTGATCCAGTGGAAGAGCGCCAAGGGCGCCAAGGCAGTTGACGGCAGCGTGACCGACAAGCGCAACATGGACGGCGGCTCGGCCGGCGTGCAGGCGACCGGCGAGAACAAGGGCGGCACCTACACCGTGACCTTCACCCGCAAGCTGAGCGGCTCCGTCGCCGCCGGCAAGGCCGTCCCGGTCGGCTTCGCGATCCACGCCGACAAGGCCGGGGGCCGCTTCCACCACGTTTCCCTTGGCTACACACTGGGCCTGGGCGTCGACGGCGACATCAAGGCCGTCAAGCAATAAACCGCTGGCAAGCCAATGCATGGGCGGGGCGCAAGCCCCGCCCTTTTTCATTGTCCCCTCGCCCGCAAAGGACTTTACCCCTCCCCGCCGGACGCATACGATGGCAGGGCGGAGGCCTTCTCCGATCGAACGACCGGGATGCGTTCACAGCAAGTTCGTGCGACGCCCATGGATACATTCTGAATACGTTTAGGAGCGAGAGATGAAGCACAGACACCTCCCCCCCGCCGTACTCGCGGTTCTGCTCGCCTGCGGCGCCCCCCTTGCGCTGGCGGCGCCCGACTGGAGCAAGATCCCCAAGCGCGATATCCAGGTGTTCCACGCCGGCGTGACGCCGATCGAGTGGATCATGAAGAAATCCGACCACAGCGGACGCACCGGCCTCAACAAGGGTGAAACCTGTGTCGGCTGTCACGAGGAGAAGGGTGGCCTCAACTTCGACATGAAGCGGCTCGCCGGCAAGGAACTCGAACCGGTCGGCGCCCCCCGGACGATGAATTTCCCGGTTGCCGTGCAGGCGGCCTACGACAAGGACAATCTCTACATCCGCCTGACCTTCAAGGCACCCGCCGACGCCGCCGCCGGCGCCGACCGCGAGGAAGCCTCGCCGAAACACGAGGTCAAGGCCGC
>JAPKHL010000075.1 GCA_026646875.1 Rhodocyclaceae bacterium
TCGTAGCCGACATTCAGGACGATCTGTCCGTCCTGGACGAATTCGCGCGGCACGCGCGTGCGCTCGTCGACGGCCACCGCGATGTAGGGCGTGAAGCCGTTGTCGCAGCACCATTCGTGAATGGCGCGGATGAGATAGGGCTTGGTCGGGGGGAGTTCCATGCGGGCACCGGGACGATGGGAATCAATGCGGGGACAACCACGGGCTGTCGCGAGGCGGGCGCCGTCGGCAGCCCGCCGGGCGGCGGCCGGAGCATTCCGGCGCCCGGCGCGGCGGTGCTTACTTGCGCATCGCCTTCTCGGACGGCGTCAGCGCGTCGATGAAGCCCTGCCGGCTGAAAATGCGTTCAGCATACTTCATCAGCGGCGCGGCGGTCTTCGAAAGTTCGACGCCGTAGTGGTCGAGACGCCAGAGCAGCGGCGCGATGGCGACGTCGAGCATCGAGAAGTCCTCGCCGAGCATGTGCTTCTGCTTGGCGAACACCGGGGCCATCGCGGTCAGCTGCTCGCGGATGTGCTGACGGGACTTGTCGGCGGTTTTCTGGTTCTTTTCCAGGATCTCGATGTGCGAGAAGATCTCGCGCTCCATGGTCACCAGCAGCTGGCGGGCGCGCGCGCGCATCACCGGGTCGGCCGGCATCAGCTGCGGGTGCGGGAAGCGCTCGTCGATGTACTCGTTGATGATGTTCGGCTCGTACAGGATGAGATCGCGCTCGACCAGCACCGGCACGCGGTTGTACGGATTGATGACGGCGATGTCTTCCGGCTTGTTGAAGAGATCGACGTCGATCACCTGGAAATCCATGCCCTTCTCGTAGAGCACGATGCGGCAACGGTGGCTGAACGGACAGGTGGTTCCCGAATAGAGGTTCATCATGATCAATACCCTCAAAAACGAATCGGCATCGCAACGGCAGGGCGCCTTTTGCGCGCCCGTGCCGGCGATGCCGTGGCCTGGAATCAGGCGGTGGCGATACGCTTACTTGACGTCTTTCCAGTAGTTCTTTTTCAGCGCGTAGGAGAAACCGAAGAGAACGACCAGGAAGGCGAGCACGCCGACACCGAGCTTCTGACGGAAGCCGGCACCGGGTTCGCCCATCCAGACCATGAAGCCGACCAGATCGGCAACCTGCTTGTCATACTCGGCCGGCGACAGCTTGCCCGGCACGGCCAGTTCGAGCTTGTGCGCCTCGGCGTTCTTCACCTGTTCGCCCTGCAGCTGCCAGAAGACGTGCGGCATGCCGACGTTCTCGAAGACCGTGTTGTTCCAGCCGGTCGGACGCTTGTCGTCGCGGTAGAACGAACGCAGGTAGGTGTACAGCCAGTCGGCTCCGCTGCCGGCGTGCGAGGCGCGCGAGCGCGCCACCAGCGACAGGTCGGGCGGCGTCGCGCCGAACCACTGCTTCTGGTCGGTGTGACGCGCCGCGATGCGCATCGGCTCGCCGATCTTCTCGGCGGTGAACATCAGGTTTTCCTTGATCTGCTGTTCGGTCAGGCCAAGTTCGGTCAGGCGGTTGTAGCGGACATAGCTCGCGCCGTGACAGCTCAGGCAGTAATTGACGAAGAGCTTGGCGCCGTTCTGCAGCGCGGCCTTGTCGCCCTGCACGTCCGGAGCCTTGTCGAGATGCACGGAGGCACCGGCGGCAAAGGCGAGAGCGGGCGCGAAGAGCAATGCAGCGAGAAATTTCTTCATGTTATGCATCCCCTTACATCGTCACACGGTCCGGTTCCGGACGGTATTTGTCGATCTTCGACCACCACGGCATCGTCAGGAAGAAGCCGAAATAGATCAGGCTGCAGACCTGCGAGACCTTTTCACCCCAGAACGACGGCGGCTGCGTGCCGAGATAGCCGAGGATGAAGAAGGCGATGATGAAGAGGGTCAGGAAACCCTTGAAGATCGGGCCGCGATAGCGGATCGACTTGACCGGGCTGCGGTCGAGCCAGGGCAGGAAGGCGATGATCACCACCGAGGCGCCCATGGCGACCACGCCCCAGAACTTGGCGTCGAGCCCGAACAGCGGCCAGACCATGGCGCGCAGGATCGAGTAGAACGGGGTGAAGTACCACACCGGGGCGATGTGCGGCGGGGTGACCAGCGGGTCGGCCGGGATGAAGTTGTTGTACTCGAGGAAGTAGCCGCCGCCTTCGGGTGCGAAGAAGACGATGATCGAGAACACCATCAGGAAGACGACGACGCCGACGATGTCCTTCACCGAGTAGTACGGGTGGAAGGGAATGCCGTCCAGCGGGATGCCGTTGGCGTCCTTCTTCTTCTTGATCTCGACACCGTCGGGGTTGTTCGAGCCGACTTCGTGCAGCGCGAGGATGTGCGCGGCGACGAGGCCGAGCAGGACCAGCGGCACGGCGATCACGTGGAAGGAGAAGAAGCGGTTGAGCGTCGCGTCGCCGATCACGAAGTCGCCGCGGATCCAGACGGAGAGCGGCTCGCCGATCAGCGGGATGGCGGAGAACAGGTTAACGATGACCTGCGCGCCCCAGTACGACATCTGGCCCCACGGCAGCAGGTAGCCCATGAAGGCCTCGGCCATCAGGCACAGGAAGATCAGCGTGCCGAACACCCAGATCAGCTCGCGCGGCTGGCGGTACGAACCGTAGATCAGGCCGCGGAACATGTGCAGGTAGACCACGACGAAGAACGCCGAGGCGCCGGTCGAGTGCATGTAGCGGATCAGCCAGCCCCACGGCACGTCGCGCATGATGTACTCGACGCTGGCGAAGGCCACCGGGATGCCGTTCGCATTGAGCGAGGCGTCCGGCTTGTAGTGCATGACCAGGAAGATGCCGGTGACGATCTGGATGACCAGGACCAGCATCGCCAGCGAGCCGAAGAAGTACCAGAAGTTGAAGTTCTTCGGTGCGTAGTACTCGGAAAGGTGGCCGCGCCACATCGACGTTGCCGGGAAGCGTGCGTCGAACCACTCGAGCAGGTTGCCCTGCAGGGAGCCGTCGGATTTGTATTTCTCAAAGTTGCCGTTCGAAGCCATCGCTTACGCCCCCTTCTTGTCTTCGCCGATCAGGATGCGGGTATCGGTCAGATACATGTGCGGCGGAATTTCGAGGTTGTCCGGGGCCGGCTTGCTCTTGTAGACGCGGCCGGCGAAATCGAAGGTCGAACCGTGGCAGGGGCACAGGAAGCCGCCCAGCCAGGAGGCCTCCATGCCTTCCTCGGCGCCCGCCTTGAACTTCGAGGTGGGCGAACAGCCGAGGTGCGTGCAGATGCCGACGGCGATGAGCACTTCGGGCTTGATCGAACGGGTTTCGTTCTTGCAGTACTCCGGCTGCATCTTCTTGTCGGACTTGGGATCGGCGACCGCGTCGTTGAGCTTCGGCAGGGTGTCGAGCATCTCCTTGTTGCGGTTGATGATCCAGACCGGCTTGCCGCGCCACTCGACGGTCATCATCTGGCCGGGTTCGAGCTTGCTGATGTCGACCTCGACCGGCGCACCGGCCGCCTTGGCTCGCTCGGACGGCAGCAGGCTGGAGAGGAAGGGCACCAGCGCCCCCACTGCTCCCGCCCCGCCGACAGCGGCAGTGGCGACAATCAACCGCCGCCTGCCGCAGTCTACTTTGCACTCATTGCTCATAGCGCTGATCCCCAGGACGAAATAAAAAAGTTGGATGAAATTTAACCGAAAGATTATACGCCAAGCCGCCCGCCGATAGAATCGGGAAAAGACGAAACCGGGTCGGAAAAGGACTACACCGGACGCCTCCGGCGCCCCCGTCCGGCCCCTGTCCGGCCCCTGTCCGGCCTGTATCCGTGCGGCTAGCCGTCGAGCGCGCGCCGCTCGCGCAGCGCCTGCGCCAGGGTGCCGGGATCGATGTACTCGAGTTCGCCGCCCACCGGCACGCCCCGCGCGATGCGCGAAACGCGGATGCCGCGACTGCCCAGCAGCTCCGACAGGTAATGCGCCGTCGCCTCGCCCTCGTTCGTGTAGTTGGTCGCCAGCACCACCTCGCGCACCACGCCATCGCAGGCCCGCGCCAGCAGGCGCTCGAGCTGCAGCTGGCGCGGGCCGATCCCGTCGAGCGGCGAAACGCGGCCCATCAGGACGTAGTACAGGCCGGCATAGGCGTGCGTCTGCTCCATCATGTTCATGTCGACGGGGGTCTCGACCACGCACAGCAGCGAGGCGTCGCGCCTGGGCGAGGCGCAGCGCTCGCAGATCTCCGCTTCGGTGAACGTGTTGCAGCGCTGACAGTGGCGCAGCCCCTCCAGCGCCTGCCGCAGGGCATCGGCAAGCCGCCGCGCGCCCTCGCGCTCGCGCTGCAGCAGGTGATAGGCCATGCGCTGCGCCGACTTGGGACCGACGCCCGGCAGGCAGCGCAGCGCCTCGATCAACGATTCGAGGCTGGACGGCGTGGACATCAGAACGGCAGCTTGAATCCGGGCGGCAGGTTGAGGCCGGAGGTGAAACCGGCCATCTTCTCGCGGCTGACCTCCTCGGCACGGCGCACGGCGGCATTGACCGCGGCGGCGACCAGGTCTTCCAGCATCTCGCGGTCGTCCATCACCGACGGATCGATGACGACGCGGCGCACGTCGTGGCCGCAGGTCATCACCACCTTGACCATGCCGGCGCCGGACTGGCCCTCGACCTCGACCTGCGCGAGCTGCTCCTGCGCCTTCTTCATGTTGTCCTGCATCTGCTGGGCCTGTTTCATCAGGCCGGCGATTCCGCCTTTCATCATCGTGCTTGCCTCGCTTGGTTAGACGGGTTTGATGGATGTATCAATCAGGGTGGCGTCGAAGGTCTCGATGATCTCGCGCACGAAACCATCCTGCTCGATGGCCGCCACGGCGCGGTCCTGACGCTCGCGGCGCACCTCGGCGGCCCGCGCCGCCGGCGTGGTGCCCTCGACGTCCGCCAGTTCGATGCGCAGCTGCAGCGGCCGCGCGAAATGGGCCGACAGCGCCTGCTGCAGCTTGTCCTGCGCCGGCTTCATCTGCAGGTGGCGGTGCGTGGGCGACAGACGCAGCACGACCTGCCCCGCGTCGACGCTGCGCAGTTCGCAGTGCTGGGCGAGTTCGCGCGCCATCCCGCCGAGGCCCAGCGCCTGCAGGACTCGGTGCCAGTCGGCCTCGCCACCATCGTGACCACCGGCGCTCGCGGCGACGGCGGGCGAAGCCGCCGGGGCTGCCGGAGCCGGCGGCGGCTCCGCGGATGCGGCCGGAACGACGCGGCGGCTGGCCACCGGCGCATCGGCCAGCGGCGCGCTCTGGCGCGTCGGCCGCTCGCCGGCTGCCGGCGCGGCCGGCATGGCGGCCTCGCCGACGGTCGCCGGCCGGAAGGCGTGCAGGCGCAGCAGGGTCATCACGAAACCGGCCAGCTCGTCGGGCGCCAGCGGCAGCTCCTTGCGCCCGTGCACGGCAATCTGGTAGGCCAGCTGCACGAACTCGACGTCGAAGCGCGTCGCCAGATCGAGCAGGCGGGCGCGCTCGGGCAGATCGTCGGCAATCGCCCGTGGCGCCAGCTGGGCGACCTGGATGCGCGTCAGCAGGCTGGCCATTTCCTGCAGGGCCGCGTCGAAGGACAGGCTGCGGCCCGCCATCTCGTCCGCCACCGCCAGCATGCCGGCGGCATTGCCGGCGAGCAACGCGTCGAACAGCGTGAACAGGTAATCGAGATCGACCGTGCCAAGCATGTCGCGCACCTGCGCCTCCTCGACCCTGCCGGCGCCGTGGGCGATCGCCTGATCGAGCAGCGACAGCGCATCGCGCATGCTGCCGGCGGCCGAGCGGGCGATCAGGTTGAGCGCCCCACCCTCCGCCGCGACACCCTCGGCCTCGAGAATGCGCGCCAGATGGCCGGCGATGGACGGCGGCGTCATCTGCTTGAGGTTGAACTGCAGGCAGCGCGAGAGAACGGTGACCGGAATCTTCTGCGGATCGGTCGTCGCAAGGATGAACTTGACGTGCTCCGGCGGCTCCTCCAGCGTCTTCAGCATGGCGTTGAAGGCCGAATTCGACAGCATGTGCACTTCGTCGATCACATAGACCTTGAAGCGGCCGCGCGTCGGTGCGTAGACGGCGTTCTCGAGCAGCTGGCGCATCTCGTCGACACGGGTGTTGGTCGCCGCGTCGACCTCGAGCAGATCGACGAAGCGGCCGGCGTCGATCTCCGTGCAGGCGGCGCAGGCGCCGCAGGGCGTCGCGGTGACGCCCGTCTCGCAATTGAGGGCCTTGGCCAGGATGCGCGCCAGCGTGGTCTTGCCGACGCCGCGGGTGCCGGTGAACAGATAGGCGTGGTGCAGGCGCTGCTCGCCGAGCGCGTGTCCGAGCGCCCGCACGACATGCTCCTGGCCGACCAGGCTGGCAAACGTTTTCGGGCGCCACTTACGCGCCAGGACTTGGTAGCTCATGCGCGAAATTCTAGCAGATGCCGCCGCTGCCCCCGGGAGGCCACGGACGCCCGGCCGGCATGCCTTCCGCCCGGCGGCGGCGATGAAAGGGGAAAAAGGAAAAGCAAAAAGGGAAAGCAAAAATGAAGGTGGCGAGCCTTACCCCCGGCACTTGCAGATAACGGCTGTGGCTGCTTCCTTCCGGACCTGACCAGGTTCACCATCCTGCAATGCGGGGAGACCCGCCACGGCGAATAGTAGCACAGCCGGACGGCCGAACACACGGCGGGTCCGGCGAAAAAACCGCGAAAACCGGCGCACCGGCGATGAACGCGGCATCGGCCGGCAGCCAAGCTGCACTGCAACAATGGCATCCCGGCTTGGTGCTAGAATCGCGCCTCCGCATCTCCCGACAGGCAGGACAGCCATGAAACCGACCGTCCAAAAACTCGAAATGTTCATTTTCTGGAGCCGCTGGCTGCAGGCCCCGCTGTATCTCGGCCTGATCGTCGCCCAGGCGGTCTACGTATACCTGTTCATGGTCGAGCTTTCGCACCTCGTCGGCAACACCTTCGCCGGCGGCGGGCACGTGAACGAAACCGAGATCATGCTCGTCGTGCTCGGTCTGATCGACGTGGTGATGATCGCCAACCTGCTGATCATGGTGATCATCGGCGGCTACGAGACCTTCGTCTCGCGCCTCGATCTCGAGGGCCACCCCGACCAGCCGGAATGGCTCTCGCACGTCAATGCCGGCGTGCTCAAGATCAAGCTGTCGACGGCGATCATCGGCATCTCCTCGATCCACCTGCTGAAGACCTTCATCAACGCCGCCAACCTGAGCCAGCACACGATCGTCTCGCAGGTGGTGATCCACGTCGTCTTCCTGTTCTCCGCCCTGGCCATGGTGTGGGTGGACCGCGTCATGACGCAGACCCTGCTGCTCGGCAAATCGCACCACTGAAAACGAGGGCGCGGCGCCCGCCGCGCCCGTCCCGACGGACCCCATGACGCCTGCCGATTCCCCCACGCGCAGCTACACCGAAAACGACGTCCGGCAGCTCTTCAGCAGCGCCACCCTGCGCAAGGCGCAGGAGTACCTGCGCCACGTCGCCCGCCTGCAGATCGGCCCGCGCCACATCGGCGCACTGGTCCAGGGCAGCGCCCCAGACCCCTACGAGGTCAGCGTCGACTTCATGGCCAACGCGCCGATGTTCGCCGAGGTCGGCAAGCCCTGGCTGATCGAGCCCAACTGCAGCTGCCCGGTCGGCTACGCCTGCAAGCACGCCGCCGCCGTCATGCTGCTGGCGTTGCGCGAGCGCGACAAGGGGCCGCGCATCAACCCGGCCGTCGTACACTGGGCCGACACCCTGCGCGCCGCGCGCGGAGCGGCGGCGACGGCGCCGGCCGCCGCCGGCGGGCGGAGCGGCGGCGCCCAGGCCATCTACTACATCCTCGCCCCCGGCAAGGGCCGGCGCGGACTGTTCCTGCACCTCATCAAGGGACGCCTTGACGAGCAGCACCGCCGCAGCGCCGCCACCGCCGGCTGGAACAACCTGGAGCGCGCGCTGGTGTCGCCGCCGCAGTTCGCCGACGCGGCCGATCTCGAGATCTTTCGCCGCCTGCTGCACCTCGCCGGTCGTGGCGGCCTGCGCGGCGACCTCGCCCTGAACGGCGCGGCCGGCGCCGAACTGCTGGCGCGGATGCTCGCCACCGGACGCGCCTGCTACGCCCCGCCCGGCCAGCAGCCCGGCGACCCCTACCTGCCGCTGACGCTGGCCGCCGACCGGCCGGCGCGGCTTGCCTGGCAACTCGACGAGCACGGGCTGCTCAATGCCCGCCTGCTCACCGACCCGGCCGCCAGCCACCTGCTGCCGACCGACCCGCCGTGGTTCGTCGACACCGCCCGCGGCGAAGCCGGCGTGGCCGCCTGCGAAGCCCCGTCCGACGTGCTGGCGCACCTGCTGACCCTGCCGGCGCTGACACCGATCGACGTGCGCGTCGTCGCCGAAGTCCTGCACGAAGTCGCGCCCGGATTGCCGCCACCGGCCGCCGACGGCGAACGCGGCATGCGCCTGATCGACGTCCCGCCGCAGCCGGTGCTGCATCTGCACACGGTCACCCTCTGGGGGATGACGCCGCATCGCGGCTACGACGCCGACTACGGCCGCCTGGCCTACGATTACGCGCTCGCCGAGTTCCGCTACGGCGAGGTCGCGCTGCGTCCGGGCGAGACCTCCGCCTTCGCCGTCCTGCCCGACGGCGAAACGGTGCGGGTCCTGCGCCGTCCGGACGAGGAACAGCGGCATCTGGCCACGCTCCGCGCGCTCGGCTTCGAAGCGCCGCCGCGCCACGCCCTCTACTTTCACGGCGACCGGATGCCCGAAGGACTGCTCGGTCTGGCCAGCGAGGAAGAATGGGAACGCTTCTTCAGCGACCTCGCCCCGCGCCTGCGCGATGCCGGCTGGCAGATCGAATTTCCCCCCGAATACCGCCACCACCTGCTGGAAACCGGCGACTGGGACATCGACTTCGAGGAACCGGAAGCCGGCAACGGCTGGCTCACCGTCTCGCTGGGCATCGAAGTTGACGGACAGCGGGTCGAACTCGCCCCGCTGCTGCACGAACTCTTCGCCCGCGATCCCCGCTGGCTCGACGGCGCACTGCTCGCCGGCATCCGCGACGAGGAGCGCGTCGTCCTCGGCGACGGCGGCCAGCAGCGCTTCGCCGTCGCCGCGCGGCGCCTCAAGCCGCTGGCGCGCACCCTGATCGACCTGTTCGACAGCCTGCCGGCCGACGGCCGCCTGCGCGTCTCGGTGTTCGACGCCGAACGCATCGCCAGCGCCGTCGACGGCGGCGAATGGCGCAGCGAAGGCCTCGAGGCGGTGCGCCGCTTCGTCGCCATGCAGCCGCACCTGCGCCAGCCGGAAAGGGTGGCCCCGCCGGCGGGCATGACGCTGCAGCTGCGCGCCTATCAGCAGGACGGCCTCGACTGGCTGCAGCACCTGCGCCGGCACGGTCTCGCCGGCATCCTCGCCGACGACATGGGCCTCGGCAAGACGGCGCAGACGCTCGCACACCTGCTGCTGGAAAAGGAAGCCGGCCGCCTCGACCGCCCGGCGCTGATCGTGCTGCCCACCTCGCTGGTCTTCAACTGGCAACGCGAGGCCGAGCGCTTCGCGCCCACGCTGCGCGTGCTGGCCCTGCACGGCAAGGAACGCGCGCAGGCCTTCGCGACGATCCCCGAACACGACGTCTGCCTGACCACCTACCCGCTGCTCTGGCGGGACGAGGAAGCGCTCGCCGCGCAGGACTGGCACCTGCTCATCCTCGACGAGGCGCAGACGGTGAAGAACGCCGCCAGCCGCGCCGCCGCCGTGATCCGCCGGCTGCGCGCCCGGCACCGCCTGTGCCTGACCGGCACGCCGCTGGAAAACCACCTCGGCGAACTGTGGGCGCAGTTCGACTTCCTGCTGCCCGGCTTTCTCGGCGACGCGCGGCAGTTCAACGCCGCCTGGCGGACGCCGATCGAAAAGCACGGCAATCCCCTGCGCCAGGCCCTGCTCGCGCGCCGCATCCGCCCCTTCATCCTGCGTCGCCGCAAGGAGGACGTGGCCACCGAGCTGCCGCCCAAGACCACCATCGTGCGCGCCGTCGAACTGGCCAGCGGCCAGCGCGACCTCTACGAAACCGTGCGCAGCGCCATGGACCGCCAGGTGCGCGACGCCATCGCCGCGCACGGCTTCGCGCGCAGCCAGATCGTCATTCTCGACGCCCTGCTCAAGCTGCGGCAGGTGTGCTGCGACCCGCGCCTGCTCCGCCTGCCGGCCGCCGCGCGGGTCAAGGAGCGCGCCAAGCTCGACCTGCTGATGGACATCCTGCCGGAGATGATCGACGAAGGCCGGCGCGTGCTGCTCTTCTCGCAATTCACCGGCATGCTCGACCTGATCGAGACCGAGCTGCAGCGCGCCCGCCTCGCCTTCGTCCGCCTCGACGGCCAGACCCTCGACCGGCAGACGCCGATCCGCCGCTTCCAGGACGGCGAGGTGCCGATTTTCCTGATCAGTCTCAAGGCCGGCGGCGTCGGCCTCAACCTCACCGCCGCCGACACCGTCATCCACTACGACCCGTGGTGGAATCCCGCCGCCGAGAACCAGGCCACCGACCGCGCGCACCGCATCGGCCAGGACAAGCCGGTATTCGTCTACAAGCTGGTGGTGGCCGGCAGCATCGAGGAGAAGATCCTCGCCCTGCAGGAAAGAAAGGCCGAACTGGCCGCCGGCATCCTCAGCGAGGACCACCAGGGCAGCGCCAAGTTCGGCGAGGCCGACATCGCCGCGCTGCTGGCCCCCCTGCCCGACGCCGAGGGGCGCACCGCGCTCAGCGGCGGCGCGCCGCTCCCCGCCTCAGCCCGCCCATAGCGGCGGCTCGTCCATCAGCGCGATCTGCTCGCGCAGCTCCAGGATCCGGTCCTGCCAGTAGCGCTGCGTGTTGAACCAGGGAAAGGCGGCGGGGAAGGCCGGATCGTCCCAGCGCCGCGCCAGCCAGCCGGCGTAATGGATCAGGCGCAGCGTGCGCAGGGCCTCGACGAGATGAAGCTCGCGCGGATCGAACTCGCAGAAATCCTCGTAGCCGGCCAGCACCTCGGCAAGCTGGCGCACCTGCTCGTCGCGCCCGCCCGACAGCAGCATCCACAGATCCTGCACCGCCGGCCCCATGCGGGCATCGTCGAAATCGACGAAATGCGGCCCGGCATCGGTCCACAGCACGTTGCCGGCGTGACAGTCGCCGTGCAGCCGCAGCCGCCGCGTCTCCCCCGCCCGCGCCTGGCACCGGCGCACGCCGTCGAGCGCCTGCTCGACCACGCCGAAATAGACCCCGGCAAGCTCGGGCGGCAGGAAACCGCCGGCCTGCAGGAAATCGCGCGGCGCCTCGCCGAAGGTGTGCACGTCGAGCGTCTCGCGCGCGGCGAAGGCGCCCAGCGCGCCGACCGCGTGCAGGCGGCCGAGAAAGCGGCCCATCCAGGCCAGCGTCTCCAGCCGGTCGAATTCCGGCGCCCGCCCGCCCTGCCGGGGAAACACCGCGAAGCGCAGATCGCCGTGCCGCTGCAGCGTCCGCCCGTCCAGGGAGAGTGGCGCAACGACCGGGATCTCGCGTTCGACCAGTTCGCGCACGAAGGCGTGCTCCTCCCCGATCGCCGCGTCGCTCCAGCGACCGGCACGGTAGAACTTGACGACCAGCGGCGCCCCGCTCTCCATGAACACCTGATAGACGCGGTTCTCGTAGCTGTTGAGCGCCAGCAGCCGGCCGTCCGGCCGCAGGCCGACCGACTCCAGCGCCGTCAGCAGGCTGTCCGGCGTGAGCGTGGCGAAGGGCGTCGCGGATTCAGGCATCGCCATCGCGCCGGTACTGGTAGAGATCCTTGCCGCAGGCCGTGCAGGCCACCACGCGACGCTCGTCGGACTGGTCCTCGAGGCCGTATTCGCGCGTCGCCGCGGACTGGCAGTGGCGGCAAGCGGTCGAACCGTGCGCCGCCACGTAATCGTCGCGCGCGGGCAGCGTGCGCCGCGCCGACATGCTGCGCTGGTGCCAGGTGATCAGCGTCAGCGCGCCAACGAAGAAAATCAGGAAAACCACAATCGGAAACAGCGTTTCCATGCCGCACACTCCCTGCCTGATGCAAAAAACGACCGCGGCCGGGCGCGGCGAACCCCCTGCGCGCACTCGCGCGCGGCAGCAGGATACACCGGAAAGCGGCACGCCGGCCGCCCGCCGGCCCGCCTCAGCCGGGCGCGCGCTCCGCCGTGCGGCGGCGGAATTCGTCGGGCGTGGTGCCCATCAGCTTGCGGAACATGGCGATGAAGGCGGACGCGCTGCCGTAGCCGAGATCCAGGGCGATGGCCTCGACGGTCCGTCCCGCGTCCAGCATCGGCATGGCGCGCACCACGCGCAGGCGCTGCCGCCATTCGGCGAGCGGCATCCCGAGATCGCGCCGGCTGCGACGCGCCAGTGTGCGCTCGGTGGTATTGACGAGGGCGGCCAGCGCGGCGAGCGAGCAGTTGTCGCCGGGATTGGCCTGCAGGGCATCGAGCACGCCGGCAAGCAGCGGATCTTCCGAGCTGGGCAAATAACTGCCGGCCGGCCGCGCCTCGCCCAGCTGGTCGACCAGCACCTGCAGCAGGCGCTCCTCGGCCGCGCTGCGGGGCAAGGCCGGCGGCTGCCGGCGCAGGTGTTCGAGCAGCGCCCGCGCGAGCGGGCCGACCTCCAGCGCGCACGCGACCGCCGGCAGCCCGGCGCAGCATTCGCGGGCGACGTAGAGCGAGCAGTGGCAGGTTTCATGGCGGTTCAGCCCGCGATGCTCGACCTCCGGCGGCAGCCAGATGCCGAAGGGCGGCGGCGCCAGGTAGTGGACATCGGCCAGCTTGACCTCCATGACACCGCTGAAGGAATAGACGAACTCGCCCCAGGGATGACGATGCCGCGGGTAAGTGGCCTCGGCCGGCATGGCGGCGGTGCGGAACCACAGGGGAGCCGGCAGGGCGTCGCTGAACGGCGGCATCTCGAAATGTCTGGCGGCCCTGGGCATGGGATGGCGGCTCCGGTGATCGACGCCGCGCCGCGCCGCGCGGGCGGACGAATGGCGGGTTTACGCAAGCGGTTGTCCGTTTTTCACTATATCACCCGAAACCGCCGCACCGATAATGCCCCCTGTTTCGCGATGCGCGGAGGGAGGCTGGCGATGGATGAACGCAAGGCACTGGACGGCCGGGCCGTGGGGATCATGACGCTCCTCTGCCTGATCTGGGGTCTGCAGCAGGTGGTGCTCAAGCTCGCCGCCACGGACATCGCGCCGCTGATGCAGATCGCCCTGCGCTCCGGCCTCTCCGCCGCCCTCGTCTGGCTGCTGCTGCGCTGGCGCGGAGAGACCTGCGATCTCGCCGGCGACAAGCGGCGCGCCGGCATGCTCGTCGGCACCCTGTTCGCCATCGAATTCCTGCTGGTCGGCGAGGGGCTGCGCCACACCAGCGCCTCGCACATGGTCGTGCTGCTCTACACCGCCCCGATCTTCGTCGCCCTCGGCCTGCACTGGAAGCAGCCGGCCGAACGGCTGGCGCGCCTGCAATGGGCCGGCATCGCCCTCGCCTTCACCGGCATCGTCGTCGCCTTTTTCGGTCGCGCCGCCGGCCCGGGCGGCCCGGAGGCCGGCGTCACGCTGTGGGGCGACTTCCTCGCGCTGCTGGCCGGCGTCGCCTGGGGGGCGACCACCGTCGCCGTGCGCCTCGGACCCCTGGCGCGCGCGCCCGCCGCGCAGACGCTGCTCTACCAGCTGCTCGGCGGTTTCGTGCTGCTCACGCCGGCAGCCTTCCTGACGGGACAGGCCGACATCGCCGCGACCCCGCTCGCCTTCGGCAGCCTGCTCTTCCACGCCGTGATCGTCTCCTTCGCCAGCTACCTCGCGTGGTTCTGGCTGCTCAGGAAATACCTCGCCTCCCGGCTCGGCGTCTTTTCCTTCCTCACCCCGCTGTTCGGCGTGCTCTTCGGCGTCCTGCTGCTCGACGAAACCCTCGACCGCGGCTTCATCGCCGGCTCCGTGCTGGTCCTCGCCGGCGTGGCGCTGGTCAGCGGCCA
>JAPKHL010000076.1 GCA_026646875.1 Rhodocyclaceae bacterium
GTGCAGGACCCGGAAACCTGGGAGCGCTTCGAGAAGGTGGTGCTCATCCACGGCGTGCGCTGGCAGAGCGAGCTCGCCTACGCGGACTTCCTCGGACGCGGCATTTTCGAGCATGAATTCTTCGGAGACCTGGTGCGCGACAAGCTGATCTACTACCCGACGGTCACCCGCGAGCCCTTCCGCAACCAGGGACGGCTGACCGACCTGATCGAATCGGGCAAGCTGTTCGCCGACATCGGCCTGCCACCGCTCGACCCGCGCACCGACCGTGCCATGATCTGCGGCAGCCCGCACATGCTGCGCGACTGCTGCGCCCTGCTCGACCGGCGCGGCTTCGAAATCTCGCCGCACATCGGCAGCGCCGGCGACTACGTGATCGAACGGGCGTTCGTGGAGAAATAAGGGCGACGCGGGCGCGTCCCCAGCGGATTTTTCCCGCAATTGCAAGCCGCCCGATCAAGGAAGATCGGGCGGCGACCGCCTACAATGCAGCGCATCCGTGGGGCATGCCGCCCCCGCCTTCACCCGTAGACCGGATCGCGCAAGCCATGAGCAGAATCGTCGAAGTCCGCATCCCCAAATTTCCCGAATGCTGGGACTCCTGCGGCAACTGCGGCGGCGGCGAGGTGATCGTCGATGACGTACTGGTCCTGCCCGGCAGCACGGTCGATTACGACGACACGCTGATCGTCCTGGAAACCGGCAAGGTGGCGCTCGACATCCCGACCCCGAGCGCCGGCCGCGTCGTTGCCCTGCACATCGCAGCGGGCGACGCGGTCGTCGAGGGCCAGGTGATCCTTACCCTCGAGATAGACTGACCCCCGGGTATCCCGCCGGCGCAGCGATGCGTCAATGGAACACGCCGGCATTCTGCGGTAGCATGCTCCCCTCTCCGACGATGCGCCGCCGGTCATGAAATCCTCCCGCCTGCTCGGCAACAAGGCCAAGCTGATCACCGTCCTCTGGCTGCTGCTGAGCTGCGGCTTCCTCGCCAACACACTGGTCAGCTACTTCGTCTCGCGCGAGGCGATCCGCGAATCGATCGTCGCCACCGAACTGCCACTGACCTCGGACAACGTCTATTCCGAAATCCAGAAGGATCTCGTCCGGCCGATCCTGATCTCCTCGATGATGTCGCGCGACACCTTCCTGCGCGACTGGGTGATGGGCGGCGAGCGCGACATCGGGCAGATGACCCGCTACCTGAAGGAAGTGATGTCGCACTACGGTACCTTCACCGCCTTCTTCGTGTCCGAGGCCACGCGCAACTACTACCAGGCCGGCGGCCTGCTCAAGCAGGTCTCGCCCGACGAGGCCCGCGACGTCTGGTACTTCCGCGTGCGCGACATGGAAAAACCCTACGAGATCAACGTCGACCCCGACCTCGCCAACCGCGACAAGCTGACCATCTTCATCAACTACCGCGTCTTCGACTACGACCACCGCTTCATCGGCGCCACCGGCGTCGGCCTCAACGTGGATGCGGTGGTGAACCTGATCGACGACTACCAGCAGCGCTACGGACGCGGCATCTATTTCGTCGACACCGGCGGCCGCATCGTCGTCGCCGGACGCCAGGGGATCGCCGGCGAGGGGGCCTCGCACGCCACCATCCGGGAAATCGAGGGCCTGCGCGAGCAGGCCGACGCCATCCTGCGCGCCGGCCGGGGCACCTACGAATATCTCCGCGAGGGACATCGCCACTTCCTCAACGCGCGCCACATTCCCGAGCTCAACTGGCACCTCTTCGTGGTCAAGCAGGAAGACGGCGCACTCGCCGAACTGCAGCGGACGCTCTACATCAACCTCGCCCTGTGCGCCAGCATCACGCTGCTGGTCCTCCTCCTGGTCTACCTGGCCATCGGCCGCTACCAGCGCCGCCTGGAGGCAATGGCCACCACCGACAACCTGACCGGCCTTGCCAACCGGCACGCACTCGAACTGCTGCTTGACCAGGGCACCCGCGAATCGACCCGTCTGGGCACGCCGATGTCGGCGATCATGCTCGACATCGACCGCTTCAAGGAACTCAACGACAGCCGCGGCCACCTCGCCGGCGACCGCGTGCTGCAGCAGGTGGCCGAACTGCTGCGCGGCGGCGTGCGCAACTCCGACATCGCCAGCCGCTGGGGAGGCGAGGAATTCCTCGTCATCCTCAAGAATACCCGCCTGCCGGCCGCCGCCGACGTGGCCAACGCGCTGCGCGCACGCATCGAAAAGGCCCGCCCGGAAATCGACGGCAGCCCCGTCACCCTGACCATCAGTGCCGGCGTCGCCACCTACCGCGCCGGCGAAAGCAAGGAGAGCTTCATCGCCCGTGCCGACGCCCTGCTCTACCAGGCCAAGCAGGAAGGCCGCAACCGCGTATGCAGCGAACCCTACGAGGGCAACGTCGTCGACGGTTGAGCCACCGCCCCGTTGCCCGCGCAGTCGGGTAGACTTGCGTCCTTGTCGCGCCAACCCCGTTCGGCGCGAACCGGACAAGCCGCCGATCCATCCTCCTCGTCGCACCAACCCGCCAGACCGGAACACACCATGGCCCAATACGTAATGAGCATGCTCCGCGTGAGCAAGGTCGTGCCGCCCAAGCGGCAGATCATCAAGGACATTTCCCTCTCCTTCTTCCCCGGCGCCAAGATCGGCCTGCTCGGCCTGAACGGCGCCGGCAAATCCACCGTGCTGCGGATCATGGCCGGCGTCGAGAAGGAATACGAGGGCGAGGTGCAGTGGCAGCCCAACCTGCGCATCGGTTACCTGCCGCAGGAGCCGCAGCTCGACGCGGAAAAGACCGTGCGCGAGGAAGTGGAAAGCGCGCTCGGCGAGGTGATGCAGGCGCAGGCCAAGCTGGAGGCCGTCTACGCCGCCTACGCCGACGAGAACGCCGACTTCGACAAGCTCGCCGAGGAACAGGCGCGGCTGGAAGCGATCATCGCCACCGCCGGTTCCGACACCGAGCACCAGATGGAGATCGCCGCCGACGCGTTGCGCCTGCCCGACTGGGACGCCCGGATCGGCAAGCTCTCCGGCGGCGAGAAGCGCCGCGTCGCGCTGTGCAAGCTGCTGCTCGAAAAGCCGGACATGCTGCTGCTCGACGAGCCGACCAACCACCTCGACGCCGAATCGGTCGAATGGCTGGAACAGTTCCTCGTCCGCTTCCCCGGTACCGTGGTGGCCGTCACCCACGACCGCTACTTCCTCGACAACGCCGCCGAGTGGATCCTCGAACTCGACCGTGGCGAGGGCATCCCCTGGAAGGGCAACTATTCGAGCTGGCTGGAGCAGAAGGAAGCCCGCCTGGAGACGGAAGCCAAGCAGGAAGGCGCCCGCATGAAGGCGATGAAGCAGGAACTCGAATGGGTGCGCAGCAACCCCAAGGCGCGCCAGGCCAAGAGCAAGGCGCGCATCGCCCGCTACGAGGAAATGGCGAGCTACGAATACCAGAAGCGCAACGAAACGCAGGAAATCTTCATCCCGGTCGCCGAGCGCCTCGGCGACAAGGTCATCGAGTTCAACGGCGTCTCCAAGGCCTTCGGCGACCGCCTGCTGATCGACAACCTCAGCTTCGCCATTCCGCCCGGCGCCATCGTCGGCATCATCGGTCCCAACGGCGCCGGTAAATCGACGCTGTTCCGCATGATCACCGGGCAGGAAAAACCGGATTCGGGCGAGGTGACGATCGGCCAGACGGTGAAGATGGCCTACGTCGACCAGAGCCGCGAGAACCTCTCCTCCGACAAGACCGTCTTCGACGAACTGGCGGAAGGCCGCGATCTCCTGCAGATCGGCAAGTTCGAAATGCCGAGCCGCGCCTACATCGGCCGCTTCAACTTCAAGGGCGCCGACCAGCAGAAGGTCGTCGGCAAGCTCTCCGGCGGCGAACGCGGCCGCCTGCATCTCGCCAAGACGCTGATGACCGGCGGCAACGTCCTGCTGCTCGACGAACCGTCCAACGACCTCGACGTCGAAACCCTGCGCGCGCTGGAGGATGCGCTGCTCGAATTCGCCGGCAGCGCGCTGATCATCTCGCACGACCGCTGGTTCCTCGACCGCATCTGCACGCACATCCTCGCCGCCGAAGGCGATTCGCAATGGACCTTCTTCACCGGCAACTACCAGGAATACGAGGAAGACAAGAGGAAACGCCTCGGCGAAGAAGGCGCCAAGCCGAAGCGTATCCGCTACCGGCCGATCACGCGCTGACGGCCGGCCGAGCCGCCAGCCCCGGAAAACCCGCCCGTTCCGACCGGCGGGTTTTTTGTTGGCGGCCCGAGGGAGGGGAGTGGTAGATTCATGACGTTTTCCGGAGCCCTTCCCGCACGCCCCCGCGCATGGAGAAAGGAGCCCCCTGGCAGGACCGCCAACGAGGAGACGTCGATGATCAGGACCTACCATGGAAGTTGCCATTGCGGCGCCGTCAGTTTCGAGGCCGATCTCGACCTGACGGAAAGCACCTACCGCTGCAACTGCTCGATCTGCCGGCGGACCCGCTTCTGGCCGGCCATCGCTCGCGAAGGCGGCTTCCGCCTGCTGAGCGGAGAATCGGAGCTGACCCGGTATCTGTTCAACAGCCGCAAGAACGAGCATTACTTCTGCAGGCATTGCGGCGTGAGGCCTTTCGGAATCGGCACTGAAACACCCATCGGCAAGATGTACGGCGTGAACCTCGGCTGCCTGATCGATGTGACGGACGAGGAACTTTCCCGCCTGAAGATCACCTATGTCGATGGGCTGCACGACCGCTGGCAGAGCCCGCCCGAGTTCTTCACCCACCTGTAGGGGCGGCGCCGCCGCCCGCGAACCTGGAGCGAACGATGACACCGATCGAGCTGATGCGCTGGCAATGGACGGGCTATTCCCGTTACCACCGCTCGCGGGCGAACCTGCTGCTTCACATCGGTGCCGTTCCGGTCTTTCTCGCCGGCAACCTGCTGCTGGTGGCCGCCCTGGCCCGCGCGGAGTGGTCCTGGGCCGTGGCGGGGCTGGTCGCGATGCTTGCCGCGCTGATCGCGCAGGGGCGGGGACACCGGCGGGAGGCAACGCCCCCCGAACCGTTCTCGGGGCCGCTCAATGCCGTCGCCCGCCTGCTCGTCGAGCAGTGGGTGACCTTTCCGCGTTTCGTGCTTTCCGGCGGCTGGCAGCGTGCCCTGCGGCAAGCCGGCACACCGCTGCCGCCCCTCCCGGAGGATGCATCGTGAAGCTTGGTTACACCATCGTATACGTGCCCGACGTGGCACAGTCCCTGGCCTTCTTCGAACGGGCCTTTGGCCTGCGCCGCCGTTTCCTGCACGAGAGCGGCACCTACGGCGAACTCGACACCGGGGAAACAACGCTGTCGTTCGCGGCACACGCGCTGGGCGAGATGAATTTCCCCGGCGGGCATGTCCACGCGCACAGTTCGCCGCTGCCGCTCGGTTTCGAGATCGCACTGCTCACCGACGACGTCGCGGCAGCGCACGCCCGCGCCATCGCCGCCGGCGCGCGCGAGCTTGCCGCACCGGCGGCCCGTCCCTGGGGACAGACCGTTTCCTACGTCCGCTGTCCGGACGGCATCCTCGTCGAACTCTGCACGCCGGTCGCCGGCTAGCGCGGCAACGCGGTCTTTGTCGCGGCTTGCGCCACGTACGCGTCAGCGCAGCACCGGGCCGCGCTCGCCTCCAACCGGGCGCTCCGGCTGCGGCACGCCGATCCGCTCCAGCATGTCGTTGCGGCGGGGGGCCTCCTCGCCACGGCGGTAGGGTTGCGGACGCTCGCTGTCGCGGGGCGGCGCCTGCACTCCATCGGTGATCGGCAGCCGCTGCCGCTCGGGACGCCCCGGGTTGCCATGCCAGTCGCCTTGTCCATCGCCACGTCCACCGCCCGCTCCGGGGCCGCCGCGCGGCGGTTCGGGAATTTTCGGACGCACCGGCTCCGGCGGTTTCTGCCGGGGGGGACCGCCCTCCTGCCAGGGATGGCGGTCGCCGTAGCCGGGGCGGTTGTCGCGGCCGGGGGGATCGTCCCGCCCCGGACGCCAGCCGTCATGGTCGCCGCGCGGCGGCGGCCGGGGCGCCGGACGGGCGCCGCCTTCGTGGCCGGGCGCCCAGTGGCCGCCGTGCCGGTACCAGCGCCCCCCGTTCTGGTCCCAGCGGTGCGGCACCCAGTAATGTCCGGGACGCGGAGCCTGCCAGTAACCGGGCACCCACACATAGCGGGCGCCCCCCCAGTTCCAGTAACCGGAAATCCAGATGTGACCGGCCACCGGCGGCGAGCCGATGTACTCGACATAGGGCGGCGGCGGCGCCACATGCACCGGCTCGTAGTAGCGCTCGTAATAGGGATCGTGATCCACCGGCGTCACGGCGCAGCCGCCAAGCAGCAGGCTGGCGAGGAGAACCAGGGAAAGGCCGGCGAGCGGCGACGGACGTTGTTTCATCGAAGCACTCCAGGGCAAGCACGGCAAGGATACGTTCCCGCCCGGGCGGGGACCATCCCCACCCGCTGCCGCCACTCCGATTAACGCACGGGAAGGCGGCCGGATGGCTGCCGGCGAGCGACGGGTTGTAAGGAGTTGTAAGCGGTGCAAGGGCACTCCGGCTGCGGCGCGGACAAAAAAAGACCCGCGCGAAGCGGGTCTTGCAGGGGTCTTGCGGGGCGACCGGCGGTCAGTGACCGGCCTTGAGGCTGGCGGCGAAGGCGGCCTCGAGCGTCTCGGGAAACTGGAACTGGGCGAAAGCGCGGTGAATCTCGGCCTCGTTGAGACCGGCGCTGCTGTCTTCGAAGCGGATGCCGAGCGGACGGCCGTTGGACGCCAAGGTGGCGAAGGCGAAGCGCCAGCGCTGGGCTTCGGCGAGACGCTCGCGCAGTTCGCGCTCGTTGCGGATGGCGACGCCGGCCTGTTTCAGGGAATCCAGGAACTCGTCGAAGGATTCGTTGCTCAGACTACCCATTTTTGGTCTCCGTTGAGAATGGCGGCGATCCGCCCATGAGTCCAATAACGCGGGCAGAAAAATGCGGTTGACACAAAAATGGACGATTTTTTTCGGGAACCCGCCGGGCACGCACCGATCGAACGGCGACCCCGCGCTCGCACCGCCCGGGGCCCCGCCCGTACAATAGCGCCCTCTCTCCGGAATCCCCGCATGCGCCTCGAACTGCTCGCCCCCGCCAAAACCGCCGATTTCGGCATCGCCGCCATCGACCACGGCGCCGACGCCGTATACATCGGCGGCCCGGCCTTCGGTGCGCGCGCCAACGCCGGCAACCCGCTGGCCGACATCGCCCGGCTTGCCGCGTACGCGCACCGCTTCAACGCCCGCGTCCTGCTCGCGCTCAACACCATCCTTCACGACAGCGAGCTGGAAGCGGCCCGGACCCAGGCCTGGGCAGCCTACGAAGCGGGTGTCGACGCGCTGATCGTGCAGGACATGGGCCTGCTGGAGCTCGACCTGCCACCGCTGGCGCTGCACGCCTCGACGCAATGCGACATCCGCAGCGTCGACAAGGCCCGCTTTCTCGCCCAGGCCGGCTTCTCGCAGATGGTGCTGGCACGCGAGCTGGGCCTCGACGAGATCCGTGCCGTGCGCGCCGCCACCGCGCCGTTCGGCACGCGGCTCGAATTCTTCGTCCACGGCGCGCTCTGCGTGGCCTTCTCCGGCCAGTGCTACATCAGTCACGCGCACACCGAGCGCAGCGCCAACCGGGGCGACTGTTCGCAGGACTGCCGGCTGCCCTACACCCTGCTCGACGAGGCCGGACGCGTCGTCGCCTACGACAGGCACCTGCTGTCGATGAAGGACAACAACCAGACCGCCAACCTGGAGGCGCTGGTCGACGCCGGCGTCGACGCCTTCAAGATCGAGGGGCGCTACAAGGATCTCGGCTACGTGAAGAACATCACCGCGCACTACCGGCGGGAGATCGACCGCCTGCTGGAAGGACGCCCGGCGCTGCGTCGCGCCTCCAGCGGCCGCACCACCTTCCTGTTCACGCCCGATCCCGACAAGACCTTCCACCGGGGCGCCACCGACTATTTCGTCCAGGGCCGCCAGGCGGACATCGGCGCCTTCGACTCGCCAAAATTCGTCGGACTGCCGATCGGCACGGTCACCCGCGTCGGCCCCGGCTGGTTCGAAATGACGACGACCGACCCGGCGGACACGCTGGCCAACGGCGACGGCCTCAACTACCTGCACAAGCGCGAGACGGTCGGCGTCCCGGTCAACACCGCCGAACGACGCGGCGAGGTCTGGCGGATCGTCCCCAACGTCGACGTCGCCGCCCTGCCCGGCCTGCGTCCCGGCACCGCGCTCAACCGCAACGGCGACCACGCCTGGGAGCAGGCGCTGGCGCGCAAGTCGTCGGAGCGGCGCATCGCGGTGGATCTGCGGCTGAGCGAGACGGCGGAGGGTTTCGCGCTGCGCCTGACCGACGAGGACGGCATCGCCGCCGAAGCCGGCATCGCTCTCGGCAAGACCCCGGCGGCGCAGGCGGAGCGCAGCGAAGCGACGCTGCGCGAGCACCTGGGCAAGCTCGGCACGACGATCTACGCCGCCCGGCGCATCGACATCGACCTCACCGCGCCATGGTTCGTGCCGGCATCGGCCATCAATGCGCTGCGCCGCGCCGCCGTCGAGCGGCTGGACGCCGCGCGGGCCGCCGCCCGGCCGCGCTCCGTGCGCCAGCCGCCGGTCGAACCGCCGGCGCCCTACCCGGCCGAATCGCTCTCCTTCCTCGCCAACATCTACAACGACGCGGCCCGCCGCTTCTATGCGCGGCACGGCGTCCGCGCCATGGCGGCCGCCTTCGAGGCGCACGAGGAGGACGGCGAGGTGCCGCTGATGATCACCAAGCACTGCCTGCGCTATTCCTTCAACCTCTGCCCGAAGCAGGCCAAGGGGGTCACCGGCGTGCAGGGACAGGTCCGCGCCGCGCCGATGACGCTCGTCTCGGACGGCGAACGCTACACGCTGACCTTCGACTGCCGGCCGTGCGAGATGCACGTGGTCGGGCGGATGAAGAAGCACATCCTGCGCTCGCCCCCACCCGCCGCGGGCGTGCCGGCCAGCGCGCCGCTGGTCTTCCACCGGCAGCGGCCGCAGGGCGGCGGCGCGCCCGCGAAAACAGCGGCCGCGCCGGCCGGTCAGGGACGCCGGCGGCGCCCGCCGGCTCAGTAGTGCGGAGGAATCTCGTCGCGCAGGCTGAGCGGCTCGGCCCCGCCGGCATCGGCCGCCGCGTTCTGGATCTGCCGGTGCAGGGCGCGCAGCTGCGCCTGCAGGAGATCGATCTGTTCCTGCTGGCGGAAAACGGTGCGGTTGAGCGTCTCGACCAGGTCTTCGGTGAGGCTCATCTTGATTTCGAGTTCGGTCAGGCGGTCTTCCATCGTCATCGCTTCCAGGGGGCGGGAGCGATTGTAATGCAGCGGCGCCACCGGCTCCGGTAAACTCCGCGCGCCAAGCCACGCCCGCCACCATGACCGATACCACCGACGACGACGACGCCAGCCGCCACACCCTGTTCGAGGATGCCCAGGCCATCCTCGTGGCGCCGCTGTTCATGGCCTTCGCCATCCTGCTGTTCCGCGAGGGCGGCCTGCTCACCGGCGGCACCGTCGGCCTCGCCTTCCTGATCCACTACCTTGGCGGCTGGCCGATGGGCGTCGTGGTCTTCGCCGTCAACCTGCCGTTCTACGTGTTCGCCTACCGTGCCCTCGGTCCGCGCTTCACCCTCAAGACCTTCGTCGCCGTCAGCCTGCTGGCGGTCTACACCGAGGGTCTGCCGTCGCTGGTCGGACTGCAGGCCGTCGACCGCGTCTTCGCCGCCGTGATGGGCGGCTTTCTCGCCGGCATCAGCCTGCTCATGCTGATCCGCCACAAGGCCAGCCTCGGCGGCCTCGGCGTGCTCGCCATCCATCTGCAGGAAACGCGCGGCTGGCGCGCCGGCACGGTGCAGATGACCGCCGACGTGTTCATCCTCGGCGCGGCAATCTTCATCCGCGACCCGCTCAGCGTGGGTCTTTCGGTCCTCGGCGCCCTGGCGCTCAACCTCGTGGTCGGCGTCAATCACAAGGCCGGCCGTTACATGGGAACGTGAAGCACATGACCAACCAGATCATCCCGCCCCGCCGCTGCGGCTCCTGCGAGCGCTGGCAGGGGCCACGCCTGCCCGGCGATGCGGCGGACACCGCCCGCGTCGCCGGCGAACGGGTGCAGGGCCTCTGCGTGGAAGGACCGTGGCACGGCCGCGAGCGCGGCGCGCTGGCGGCCTGCGGCCGCTGGATCGCCTGGGCCGCGCGCGGCTGAGCGCGCCGCCCCGCGCCCGGCTGGCCCGGCCTACGCCCCGGCGGCGGCCGGGCGCGGCCCGAACAGCCGGTCGGTCAGCCGGACGTACCAGGCCGCCGACTGCACCTGGACGATGTAGGCCAGGGTGATCACCAGCGCGGCGTCGGAGCTGCCCTCGCCGAAGGCATTCATCGCCAGCGCCAGCGCGATCGACAGGTTGCGCATGACCGTGCCGTACACCAGCGCGATACCGTCGCCGCGCGGCAGCGCGGCCCGGGCGACGACGGTGCTCAGCAGGTAGTTGAAACCGTAGAGCAGCAGCAGCGGCCAGGCGAGGTGCAGCAGTTCCGCCGGCCGCGCGACCAGCTGCCCGGCCTTGAGCGCCATCGCCACGAAAACGATGCCGAGCACGCCGAGCGTGGAGAACGGCGGAAAGCGTGGCGCCCACTCGCTCTGGAAGGCCTTCTGGCCGTATTTCCGGAGCAGGTGCGCCTGCGTCAGGTGACCGGCGAGCATCGGCAGGAAAACGATCAGGACAATCTGCGCGAACACCGCCGGAAGATCCACCGGCACGCGCGAACCGGCCAGCCACTGCAGGTAGAAGGGCGTGAGCAGCGAGCCGAGGATCAGGCCGAGCACGGTCATCTTCACCGCCGCGCCCAGGTTGCCGCCGGCGAAACCGGTCCACGAGATGGTCATGCCGCTGGTCGGCAGCAGCGCCGCGAGCAGCAGGCCGACCGCGTAGTACGGCTGCGCCGGAAAGAAGATCCGCCCGAGCGCGAAGGCGACGAAGGGCACGATGGCGAAGTTGATCGCCTGCGCCAGCGCCTGCGCCCGCAGGTCGCCGCCCTCGAGCACGCGCGCCAGCTTGAGCGGCACCATCATCGGATAGACCATCAGGAAGGTCAGCGGCACGATCAGCGCCTTCAGCCCGGCGACCGGCAGCGTCAGACCGGCGGCCAGGCCGGCCAGCATCGCCAGCGGGATCGCCAGGATCAGGCGCTTCGAAAGCAGGGAGAGGAATTTCAGCATCGAACGCTCCTTCGCGCCGCCGGAGCGGCCTCGTTTATTAGCGTTCGATTATACACCGGGCGCATCCAGCGCCCACGGCCCGCCCCGCCTCTCAGGGCAGCAGGTCGACCCGCAGCCAGACGCCGCGGCGGTCCTGGCGCTCGGCCTCGCCGGCGGCGAACGCAGCGCGCGCGCCCGTGCGCTCCGCCTGCGCGCTGCCGCCAAGCTCGATCCATTCGCCGAGGCGGCCGCTGACCGTGGTCGTCAGACGCTGCGTCTGGACGCTACCGGCGGGACCCGGCTGATCGAAGGCGGGGCTGATGTCCACCGTCACCCGCTCGCCGGCGACGCGGGGCTCGGCATGGAAGCCCTGACCGATGTCGTAATGAACGACGCTCTCCGTGACCACCACACCGTTGCGCCCGACAACCACCTGGCGCAGCGGCAGCGGCAGCGACACGCCGACGCGCAGGAAGGCCCGGCCGCCCTCGACCACCTGCACCGACTGCGCGGTCTGCGTGCTGCGCGTTTCCCGGCGCTCGTCGGCGCCCAGCGCGAGCGTGCTCCCGCCGCGCCGGATCTCGATGCGCGTGTTGCCCGGCGATCCCCCCGGCGGCTGCACGAAGCGCGCATCGTCACCGAGGGCGATGCGGCCCGAGGCCTCGACGCCACGCTGCCGGGCGTCGCTTGTACGGTCCTGGCTGACCTGGACCAGCAGCCGGCGCGGCGGCGTGTCGATGGCCGCCAGCGCCTGGCGGATCTCCTCGCGGTTGCCGGGCGAGGCGCGCAGGAACAGCTGGTTGTTCATTCCCGAGAGCGCGGCCCCCGGTTCCAGCAGGGGACGCAGGGCCGGCAGCACCTGCTCGACGGTGCGGTGCCGCAACGGGATGATCTCCAGCGCCTGCTGCGCCTGCAGCGGCAGGCACAGCCAGCAGAGCAGAAGCAGCGGCAGGCGACGCATCGCGACGGGCGGATCAGGCGAGATGCGGCAGCGCGAGGTACTCGCGCGAGCGCATCTCGGTCAGCCGGCTCGCCGTGCGGAAGAACTCGCCGGCCTGCGTGCCTTCGGTATACAGGCCTTCCGGCGCGCAGGCGGCGGTGGCGATCAGCTTGACCTTGTGGTCGTAGAAAACGTCGACCAGCCAGGTGAAGCGCCGCGCCTCCGAGGACTGCGCCGCCGTCATCCGGGGAATCCCGGAGAGCAGCACGGTGTGGTAGCCGCGCGCCAGTTCGAGGTAGTCGTTCTGCGAGCGCGGGCCGCCGCACAGCGTGGCGAAATCGAACCAGATCACGCCGCCGGCGCGACGCAGCGTCGGAATCTCGCGTTCGAGGATTTCGACGCTGCCGCCCGCCTCGCCCGTCTCGCCGGCAATCGCCGCGAAATACCCGGCCATCTTCTCCTCGGCCGCCGCGTCGGCCGGCGTGTGGAAGATCTCGACCTGTTCCAGCGTGCGCAGCCGGTAATCGACGCCGGCCTCGACCTCGAGGACATCGAGCTCGCGCTCGAGCAGCGCAATGGTCGGCAGGAAGTTCTCGCGCTGCAGCCCGTTCGGGTAGAGCCGCGCGGGCGGATAGTTGGAGGTCATCACGAACACCACGCCACGCGCGAACAGCGCCTCGAGCAGACGGCCGAGGATCATCGCGTCGGCGATGTCGGAAACGTGGAATTCGTCGAAGCAGAGCAGGCGGACTTCCTGCGCGATGCGCTCGGCAACGCGGGCGAGCGGATCGCTCTCGCCCTTCAGCGCGTTGAGCTGGCGGTGCACGTCGTGCATGAAGGCGTGGAAGTGGATGCGCCGCTTGCGGCGGTAAGGCACCGCATCGAAGAAGCAGTCCATCAGGAAGCTCTTGCCGCGTCCGACACCGCCCCAGAAATACACCCCGCGCGGCGGCTGTGGCGGCGAGAACAGGCGGCGCAGCGTGCTGCCGCGCGACACCTTGAAGGACAGCAGTTCGTAATAGAGGCGCTGCAGGCGCTCGGCCGCCGCGCGCTGCGCCGCATCGGCGGTGAAGCCGCGCGCGACGAGCAGCGCCTCGTAGGCGTCGAGCATCCCGCGCTCGGGGACTTTGAGGGTACGGTGAGGCATGAGGAACGTTCCGCCACGCGGGCAAGCCACCGGTTCCGGCCGCGCGGCCCGCTTGCCGCGACGAGAAAAAATGAGAAGGTGAGAACAGGCAAACGCGAGGCAGCAAGTTTACCCCGATTCACGCCGCCCCGCCCGGTGGCTTGCCCCGCAGCGACACCGGCGGCATGATGCGCGGCATGACAAACGACCGCCTCCCCGCCGCTGCCGGCACCCCGGACCGCACCGTGGCCCTCCTCGCCGCCGCCGCCGTCACCGTCGGCCTGCTGGTCCTCTCGGGCCGGGCGCCCTACGACCGCTTCACCTGGCTGATGGAAGTGCTGCCGGTGATCATCGTCCTGCCCCTGCTGGCCCTGAGCTACCGGCGCTTTCCGCTGACCACCCTGCTCTACGCCGGCATCTTCGTGCACGCCGCCGTGCTCATCCTCGGCGGCACCTACACCTACGCCCGCGTCCCGCTCGGCTTCCAGATCGCCGAACTCCTCGACCTGCAGCGCAACCCCTACGACAAGATCGGCCACTTCTTCCAGGGCTTCGTGCCGGCGCTGGCCGCGCGCGAGATCC
>JAPKHL010000077.1 GCA_026646875.1 Rhodocyclaceae bacterium
ACCCGCGACAGCATCTTCAGCAAGCGCGCCGAACGCTTCACCCGGCTGGCCGAAGGGCACAGCCTCGGCGAATGGCTGCGCCTCCTCGCCCGCCTGAGCAGCGCGCAGGATGCCGCGCTATGCGCACTGCCGCCGCCCGCCCTGCCGGACGCCGACACGCTCGCGCAAGCACGCGCGCACGGCATGCCCCCGCTCAACGTCAGCGCCACGGCCCGGCCGGAGAGCTGGCGCGCCGTGCTGCGGCAACTGCTCGCCGCCGTCGAGACCGACGCCCCGGAAAGCGCCCGCCCGCGCCTGCAATCGCTGGCAGCGGCGAGCGACGAGGAACTCGAGGCACTGGCCGACGCCCTGCTGCGCGAGGATGCCGAGGCGGCCGATGCCGGCCGCCTGACCTTTGTCGCCGCTGCCCTGCAGGTGGTCTGGACCGCCCTGGCTGCCAGCCTGGATGGCAGCACCCTGCAGAAACTCGACCCGCCCGGCGTCTGTCCGTGCTGCGGAAGCCTGCCGGTCGGCAGCATCGTGCGTCTTGGCGACGCCGTGAACAACCTCCGCTACCTGCACTGCTCGCTGTGCAACACCGAATGGAACATCCCGCGCGCGGTGTGCACCAGTTGCGGCACCGACCAGGGCGTCGCCTATCAGGAACTTGCCGGCGAAGCGGTTCGCGCCCCCGCCGCCGTGCGTGCCGAAACCTGCGACCACTGCCACAGCTATCTGAAAATGTGCCTGCAGGACAAGGATCCGCTGGTCGACCCGGTGGCCGACGACCTCGCCACCCTGCCCCTCGATCTGCTGGTCGACGAGGCCGGCTACGAACGCAGCGGTCCCAATCTCTTCCTCCTCGGCGGCGCGGCCTGAACGGCTGCGCCACAGGTTTCCGCACGACATCTGCCCGGTCCGGGTGAACGCATGAGAACAGACGAAACGCACGCCTCCCCCGCCCTGCGCCTCCCCTCGGTCGACCAGCTGCTGCAACGGCTGGGGGATGCGATCGACACACACGGCCGCGCGCACGTCACCGCCTGCGTGCGCGCCGAACTCGCCGCAACCCGCGCAGGGATTCGCGGAGGGCTGCCGGCGCCCGGCGGCGAAACGCTGCTGGCCGCCATCCGCCGCCGTGCCGAGGAGAGCGGCCGCGCCAACCTGCGTCCGGTGTTCAACCTCACCGGCACGGTGCTGCACACCAACCTCGGTCGGGCGCAACTGGCCGAAGCGGCGATCGCGGCCATGGTCGACGCCGCGCGCGCGCCTTGCGCCCTCGAATACGACCTGGCCTCCGGCGGTCGTGGCGACCGCGACGATCTCGTTTCGCCACTGATCGCCGAGATCGTCGGGCAGGGCTCGCCGGACATCGCCGCCACGGTGGTGAACAACAATGCCGCCGCCGTCCTGCTCGCTCTCGACACCCTGGCCAAGGGCCGCGAGGCGATCGTCTCGCGCGGCGAGCTGGTGGAAATCGGCGGCGCCTTCCGCATTCCCGACATCATGCGTCGCGCCGGGGCACGTCTGGTCGAGATCGGCACCACCAACCGCACGCACGCACGCGACTATGGCGATGCAATCACGGCGAGGACGGCGCTGCTGATGAAGGTGCATACCTCGAACTACGCCGTGGTCGGCTTCACCCAGGCCGTCGAGGAGACGGAAATCGCGGCGATCGCCCGGCAGCACGGACTCCCCTTCCTGGTCGACCTGGGCAGCGGCACCCTTGCCGACCTCTCGCGCTGGCAGCTGCCCAGGGAACCCACGCCACAGGATTCGCTGGCCGCCGGCGCCGACCTCGTGACCTTCTCCGGCGACAAGCTGCTCGGCGGACCGCAGGCCGGGCTGATCGTCGGCCGCCGCGACCTCGTGGCCAGGATCAAGAAGAACCCGCTCAAGCGCGCCCTGCGCGTCGGCAAGACCACCCTGGCCGCACTGGAGGCCACCCTGCGCCTGTATCGCGACCCCGACCGGCTGGCCACGCGCCTGCCGACGCTGCGCCTGCTGGCCCGCCCGGCCACCGAGATCGCCGCAGCGGCCGCCCGCCTGCAACCCGCCGTGCAAGCCGCCCTCGGCACGGGCATCGCGGTGGGCATTGCCCCCTGCAACGGTCAGATCGGCAGCGGCGCGCTGCCAGTCGAGCGCCTGCCCTCGAGCGCGCTGTGCCTGCGCGTTGCCGGCAAGCGGCCGGGGCGCGCCCTGGCCGCGCTCGACGCCGCCTTCCGCGCGCTGCCGGTCCCGGTGATCGGCCGCATCGCCGACGACGCCTACTGGCTCGATCTGCGCTGCCTCGACCCGGCCGACGAAACCCGCTTCGTCGGCCAGCTGGTGGCACTCCGCGTCTGATGCCGTGCGTCGCCCGTATCCAGTTTCCGGCACTCCCGGGCGGTCTGCGCACCGCCCGCCGGCACCCCCGATCCCTGCGGGGATCATCCTTAATCCCGGGCAACTCCGTGTCCGGGAGGCTTACCTGATGGAGAACCCATGAAGCTCACCCGCCGCCAGTTCATCGCGGCCACCGGCGCCCTGGGCGCCGGCGCGGCCACCAGCGCGATCGCCCAGCCGACCTCGCCGCTGCCCTTCCTGATCACCACCCAGAACGGTCCGCTGCTGCCCAGGGCCGGCGGCAAGCGCGTCGTCGTCTGCGGCGGAGGGTGGGGCGGCATCACCGCCGCCAAGCACCTGAAGAAGAACGATCCGACGCTCGAAGTCATCCTGCTCGAGCGCAATCCGGTGTTCTTCTCCTGTCCGATGAGCAACAAGTGGCTGATCGACGTGGTCGACAGCGACTATCTCACCTGGAGCTACCTGCCGATCGCGCAGAAGCACGACTACCGCTTCATCCAGACCGAAGTCGTCGCCTTCGAGCGCGAGCACAAGCGCGTGATCACCGCGCAGGGCTGGATCGACTACGACTACCTGATCATCGGTGCCGGCATCCGCTATCACTACGAGGCCTGGTTCGGCAACGACCGCAAGGCGGCCGAACATGCCCGCGCGCACTTCCCGGCCGCCTACATCCCGAACGCCGAGCACTACGCGCTCAAGCAGGGCATCCGCAACTTCAAGGGTGGCGACCTGGTGATGACGCTGCCGCCGCCGCCCCATCGCTGCCCGCCCTCGCCCTACGAGCGGGCCTGCCTGATCGCCTGGCACATCAAGACCCACGGAATCAAGGGCCGGATCACGATCCTCGATCCGAAGGACAGCCCCAAGCCGATCACCGAAGGCTTCAAGGAAGCCTTCGCCACGCTCTACAAGGATCAGATCACCTACGTGCCGAATGCCGTCATCACCGAGGTCGATCCCTTCAACCGGAAGATCCGGACCAAGGCGGGCGATTTCCGCTTCGACCACGGCATCCTGATGGCCCCGCACCAGGCCGGCGACATGGCCTGGAAGGCCGGCGCCATCGGCCGCAATGCCGAAGGCAAGGCCACCGGCTGGGCCGACGTCGACCCGGTGTTCCTCAACCTCAGGGACGACCGCGACGTCTACGTGATCGGCGACGCGGTCGGCGCCGTCTCGCCGCAGTTCAACTTCTATCCCAAGGCCGGACACGTCGCCAACTACCAGGGCCGCATCGTCGCGCGCTACATCGCCGACCGCGTCGCCGGCAAGACGCCGCGGGCGGCGCTGCCCGATAACCTGTGCTTCATGATGGTCAACGCCTCGCCGCGCGAGGATATCGCAGTGCGCTTCCGCTACCATCTCGACGACAAGGGAACCATCATCCAGGAACAGATCGACGACAACCTGCGTCGCGACGACCTGGTGACGGAAGACTTCCAGTGGGCCAGCCGCATGTTCGAGGACATGTTTACGTGATCATCGGCACCGCCGGGCACATCGACCATGGCAAGACGACGCTGGTGCGAGCGCTCACCGGCGTCGATTGCGATCGCCTGAAGGAAGAGAAGGCGCGCGGCATCACCCTCGACCTGGGTTATGCCTACGCACCGCTCGGCGATGGCACGGGCGGCGACGCCGCCGTGCTGGGCTTCGTCGACGTGCCCGGCCACGAAAAGCTGATCCACAACATGCTGGCCGGCGCCACCGGCATCGATTTCGCGCTGCTCGTGGTGGCCGCCGACGACGGACCGATGCCGCAGACGCGCGAGCATCTGGAAATCCTCGAACTGCTCGGCATCGCACGGGGCGCGGTGGCGCTGACCAAGGCCGACACCGTCGACAGCGCGCGCCTCGCCATCGTCCAAACCGAAATCGCCGCACTCCTGGCCGGCTCGGGGCTCGCCGGCAGCCCCGTCTTTCCGGTCGCCGCGCCGACGGGAGAAGGCATTGCCGCGCTGCGCGCCCATCTCGAACGGCAGGCCACGGCCCCCACCGCCCGGCGAAGCGCCGGTGGCAGCGACTTCCGTCTGGCGGTCGACCGCAGCTTCACCCTGGCCGGCATCGGCACCGTGGCGACCGGCACCGTGGTTGCCGGCGCGGTCCGCGCCGGCGATACGCTGATCCTCTCGCCAGGCGGCCGCAGCGTGCGCGTGCGCAGCCTGCGCGCACAGGACCGCGAGGCGGCCCGGGGCCATGCCGGCGAACGGGTGGCGCTGGCATTGGGCGGCGTCGAAAAGGCCGAGGTCGCCCGCGGCATGTGGCTGCTCGCGCCCCGCCTGCACGCCCCGCTGCGCCGCTTCGATGCCGAGCTGCGCGTGCTGCCGGCACAGCCGCCGCTGCGGCACTGGACGCTCGTCCACCTGCACCTCGGCGCCGAGGACGTGCTGGCGCGCGTCGCCCTGCTCGACGGCGACGAGATCGCCCCCGGCACGCGCGGGCTCGCGCAGCTGCTGCCCGAGCGCGAGCTCGGCGCACTCGCCGGCGACCGCTTCATCCTGCGCGACGCGGGTGCGCGCGCCACGCTGGCCGGCGGCCGCGTGCTCGACATCTTTCCGCCGGTGCGCCACAAACGCAGCGCGGCGCGCCTCGCGATGCTCGCGGCGCTGGCCAACGAGGACCCGGCGGTGGCCCTCGGACATGCCGCGCGACACCAGCCCGCCGGCGTCGACCTGGCGCGCTACGCGCTCAACCGCAACCTCGATGCAGCCAGCCTCGCTGCGCTGGCCGGACAGCTGGATCTGGTGGTGATCGGCGACACGGCGTTCGCGGCGACACACTGGCAGACCCTGGCCGGGCAACTGTGCGCGGCACTCGCGGCCGAGCACGAACGTGCGCCGGAAATGCCCGGGGTCGAACGCGACCGCTTGCGCCGCCTGACCCTGCCGACGCTGGCGCGGGCCGCCTTCGACACCCTGCTCGGCGAACTGCTGGCGGCCGGCGAGGTGGCACAGAGCGGTGCCTGGCTGCATCTGCCGGCGCACCGCGTGCAGCTGGCCGCCGCCGACGCCGGCCTGTGGGCGACGCTGCGCCCCCTGCTGGCCGCCGAGCCCTTCAACCCGCCCCGGGTGCGCGACATCGCGCGCGCCAGCGGCGTTGCCGAAGGCCGGGTGCGCGAGCTGCTGCGTCGTGTGGCGCGGGTCGGCGAGGTCTACCCGGTGGCCCAGGACCATTTTTTCCTCGCCAGCGCGGTGGCCGAGCTCGCCCGCCACGTGGCAACACTGAACGCCGAGGCGGGAGCCGCCCGTGCGGCCCCGCTGCGCGACCGCATCGGCGGGGGACGCAAGGTGGCCATCCACATCCTCGAATTCTTCGACCGGATCGGCTACACTCGCCGCGTTCGCGACACGCACGTGCTGCGTGGCAGCCCGGAGCAGTTCGCATGAGCCGCCCCCGCGCCGTCGCGCGTCATGCGCACCAAATTCACGGAAGAGATCGTTCCCCGGTGGGACGGCCGGTCTTCAAAACCGGCAGGGCACGTCAGACGTGCCCTGGTAGGTTCGACTCCTGCTCTCTTCCGCCATTCCTCCCGCCGCACCGGCACGCCGTCTGAGCCATGGCCCACCAACCCTTCGCCGGACGCATCCCGGATGACCGCCTGTACTGCCCGCGCCACGACATGTGGGTGCGGGCGGACGGCGATGTGCTGCTGGTCGGCGCGACCGCCTTCGGAATCTTCCTCGCCGGCGAGATCATCGCCTTCACCGCCAAGCCGAAAGGCGCCACGGTGGCGATCGATCGGGGCCTCGGCACCATCGAGTGCCGCAAGACGGTGCTCGCGGTGCATGCGCCGCTCTCCTTCGTCCTGCTCACCGGCAACGAAACCGCCGAGGAGCGGCCGGCACTGATCAACCTCGATCCCTACGGCGACGGCTGGATGGCACGTGTGCACGCCACGGCCTGGACGAGCGAGCGCCCTCGACTGGTCGATGCTGCGGCCTACCGCGCACATGTGCTGGCTATCGAACCGGAGGCCCGCTTTGAGTGAGCCGGCCCGCCTCGCCCTGCTGGTCTGGGCGGCCACGCCGGACCATCCGGCGCTGGCGGTGACACCGCTGGTGCATGCGCTGGCGGCGCACGCTCTCGACTGCGAGGTGGAGATCCACTTCGCCGGCCCGGCCGTACGCTGGCTGGTCGAGGGCGTGGCCGACGCCGCCCGGGTCGCGCCGGCCAGCGAAAAATCGGTCGGCGCCTGGCTGCGCGAGGTCGCCGCCGCCGGCATTCCGCTCTACGCCTGCGGCATGGCGCGCGCCGCCTGGATCGGCGAGCATGAGCAACTGATTCCCGGATGTCGCGGGGTGGCAGGGGCTACCGCCTTCGTCGCCCGGCAGATCGATCCGGCCTGGCGGACCGCGGTTTTCTGAGTCCCGCGCGCCAGGCGCCCGGAAAAGCCCCGTGTTTTCAGGTACGATTCCGGGTTTTTCGCATCGCCCCGTCGCGCCATACCCTGGAGAACCCGATGAATCCGTCCAACCTGATCCCGGACATGCAGGCCCGTGGCCTGATCGCCCAAAGCACCGACGCCGACGCCATCAACGAGATGCTCGGCAAGGAACAGGTGACGCTGTATTGCGGCTTCGATCCGACGGCGGATAGCCTGCATCTCGGTCATCTGGTGCCGGTGCTGCTGCTCAAGCGCTTCCAGATGGCCGGCCACAAGCCGATCGCGCTGGTCGGCGGTGCCACGGGAATGATCGGTGACCCGAGCTTCAAGGCGGCCGAACGCAAGCTGAACACCCCGGAGGTGATCGCCGGCTGGGTGGACAAGATCCGTGGCCAGCTCGCCCCCTTCCTTTCCTTCGAGGGCGACAACGCGGCGATCATGGTGAACAACCACGACTGGTTCGCAACGATGAACGTGCTCGATTTCCTGCGCGACATCGGCAAGCATTTCTCGGTCAACGCGATGATCAAGAAGGAATCGGTGCAGCAGCGCATCAACCGCGACGAGGTCGGTATTTCCTACACCGAGTTTTCCTACAGCCTGTTGCAGGGCTACGATTTCGTCGAGCTCAACCGCCGCCACGGCTGCGTGCTCCAGATCGGCGGCTCGGACCAGTGGGGCAACATCACCGCCGGCATCGACCTGACGCGCCGCCTCAATCACGCGCAGGTGTACGGGCTGACGCTGCCGCTGGTCACCAAGTCGGACGGCACCAAGTTCGGCAAGACCGAGAGTGGCGCGATCTGGCTCGACCCGACGAAGACCTCGCCGTACAAGTTCTACCAGTTCTGGCTGGGTGCCGCCGACGCAGACGTATACAAGTTCCTGCGCTACTTCACCTTCCTCGACGTCGCCGAGATCGAGGCCATCGAGGCGGCCGACCGCGCCAGCACGGGCAAGCCCGAGGCGCAGCGCATCCTCGCCGAGCAGGCGACGGCACTGGTGCATGGTGAAGCCGCGGTGGTCGCGGCACGGCGGATCAGCGCCAGCCTGTTCAGCGAAAGCGTTGCCGAACTGACCGAGTCGGATTTCGCGCAGCTGGCGCTCGACGGAATGCCGACGGTGGCGCTGCCGCGCTCGCAGGCCGGCTTGATCGACGCCCTGACCGCCGGCCAACTGGCCAAGTCGAAGAGCGAGGCGCGCTCGTTCATCCAGAGCGGGGCGGTGAGCATCAACGGTGCCCGTGCCGACAGCATCGAACACGCCTTCACCGACGGCGAGCGCCTGTTCGGTCAATACACCCTGCTGCGGCGCGGCAAGAAGAACTACTGCCTCGTCCGCTGGCAGTAAGCTCCGGACGAGGTGTCCCGGCGCGCCCCCCGGGCGCGGCGGAAGCCCGCAACGATCCGCCGCTCAGCCAACCCGCTCGAAACGCACCTGTCCGTACATCCGCGGGTGCTTGAGCGCGATCCAGTGCAGCGCCTCGGATTCGGCGCGCTCCCAGGTGGCCGCGCGCAACGGCACCGGCAGCCGGCCGCCATCGTCCTGCAGCCATTCCAGGGTGTAGCTTGGCAGGCCGCCGCGCTCCTGGCGGACGATGCGCCGTGTCCAACGGGCCTCCTCGCGGCACAGCTCGGCGCAGAAATCCGCCAGGTGCAGCCGGAAAAGCGGCCCTTGGCCCTGATGCTGCAGTACGTATTCGCGAGCCGGCACCACTTCCTCGACGATCTGCCAGTCGGCGCAGCCCTCGATACGCGCCGCGAGCGCCCGACCCTGCTCGTCGACAACGATTTCGGCATCGACCGCGTGCGCCTCCGCAGGCCCCTCGAGCAATTCATGCCAGGGCGATCCCTGGCGGGTCGGCGGCGGGAAGGGTAGCGGCCGCTGTCCGCGCCGGATGCGCGCGAACAGCGCCGATTTCAGGACATCCTCGAGTTCGATCGTCGGAAACGCCGAGCGCGGTACCGCCGGAAAATTTCCGGCACCCATGTAGCCGACAGACCACAGGGTCTTCAGCCATTCCGCGGTGTCCAGCGCGATCTGCGCGAGCTGTGGCTCGACCTCGTCGTGCGGATCGATGGCGAGGGGAGTCTGGGTGAGTTGCTCGGCGGCCTGCATGCGCAGACGGATGCACTCCTGCCACAAGCGCTCGACCCATGCGGCGTCATCCGGCGGCAGGCCGGCGATGCGGTCGGCGAGGTTCATCAGTTCATCGGCGTCGAGCGGTTCGGCAGCGTCGTTCATCGGGGTGGGCGCCAAGATTCCGGAGCGGGTCAGTTTACCCTGCCCGCGCATCTCGCAACAGCGTCGATTCATGTGACATAGTTGGCGGTTGATCGGCATTATCGCCTCGCCCCCGGCGTGAGAGTCCTTGAAAATCCGTTAAAATCCATGTTCTTGTGAATTCCGGTTTTCAGTTCGGGGGCGGCGTGGACGGCAGGACGGTTCTGGTTACCGGTGCGGCGCGACGGGTCGGCAGTGCGATCGCGCGCACGCTGCACGCCGCCGGCGCCAGCGTCATGCTGCACTACCGCAGCGCGCGCGCCGACGCCGAGGCGCTGGCCGCCGAACTCGACGCCCGCCGTCCGGGCTCGGTCGCCTGCGTGCAGGCCGACCTGCTCGACATCGAGCAGCTGCCGCGTCTGATCGCCGACACCCGGGAGCGCTTCGGTCGCCTCGACGCGCTGGTGAACAACGCCTCAAGCTTCTTCCCGACGCCGCTCGGGACGATCACGCCGGCACAGTGGGACGATCTCGTCGGCAGCAACCTGAAGGCCCCCCTGTTCCTGACGCAGGCAGCAGCGCCGCTGCTGCGCGCGACGCGTGGCGCGGTGGTCAACATCACCGACATCCACGCCGAGCGGCCGCTGGCCGGCTATCCGCTGTACTGCGCGGCCAAGGCCGGGCTGCTCGGCCTGACGCGCGCGCTGGCGATCGAGCTGGCCCCCGAGGTCCGGGTCAACGCGGTGGCGCCAGGCCCGATCCTGTGGCCGGAAGACGGCCAGTTCGCTTCGCCGGAACGGCACGACATCGTTGCGCACACCCTGCTCAAGCGCGAGGGCAGCCCGCAGGACATCGCCAGCGCGGTGCGCTTCCTGCTTGCCGAGGCGAGCTACATGACCGGGCAGGTGCTCAACGTCGACGGCGGCCGCACCGCACACCTCTAACCCGCAACCATTTCCGAGAGATTTTTTCCGTGGATATTTCGAACTCCCTGCAGCGCCTGAAGAAGCGCCTTGAGGGCAACGTCGGCAAGGCGATCGCCGACTACAACATGATCGAGGACGGCGACACCGTCCTCGTCTGCGTTTCCGGCGGCAAGGATTCCTTCACGCTGCTGTCGGTCCTGATGGCGCTGCGCGAGCGTGCGCCGATCGACTTTCGCCTGATTGCGATGAACCTCGACCAGAAACAGCCGGGTTTTCCCGAGGAGGTGCTGCCGGCCTACTTTGCGAAACTCGGCATCGAGTACCGCATCGTCGAGGCCGACACCTATTCGATCGTCAAGGAGAAGATTCCCGAGGGCAAGACCACCTGCTCGCTGTGCTCGCGCCTGCGGCGCGGCATCATCTACCGCACGGCCAAGGAGCTTGGCGCCAGCAAGATCGCGCTCGGCCACCATCGCGACGACATGGTGCACACGCTTTTCCTCAACCTCTTCTTCGGCGGGAAGCTGAAGGCCATGCCGCCCAAGCTGGTCACCGACGACGGCGCGCACGTGGTGATCCGTCCGCTGGCCTACTGCTCGGAGGCCGACATCGCCCGCTTTGCGCGCGGCATGGAATATCCGATCATCCCCTGCAATCTCTGCGGCTCGCAGGGCAATCTGCAACGCCAGAAGATCCGGGAGATGATGGCCGACTGGGATCGCCGCTACCCGGGACGCACGGAGGCGGTCTTCTCCGCGCTGCAGAACGTGGTGCCCTCGCACCTTGCGGACACCGCGCTGTTCGACTTCAAGGGTCTGCGGGTCGGTGCAGAACTGGGCGGCATGGATGGCGGTGACACCGTCTTCGACGGGCCGCAGTTCGGCGTCGAACTGACGCTGCCGGAAATGATTCCGCTGCAGCCGCTCGAAGCCTGAGGCAAGCGCAAGGGCATTTGCTATGATCCACCACACCCTCTTCGCGGAGACCGACGTCATATGAACACCGCCCAGCCCGCCAAGCGCATCCATTCGTTCCACCCACCGCAGCGGACGCTGCTCGGCCCCGGCCCTTCCGACATCCACCCGCGCACCATCGCAGCCATGGGGCAACCGGTGGTCGGTTATCTCGATCCGATCTTCGTCGAGATGATGGACGAGTTGAAGACGCTGCTGCGCTACGCCTACCGGACGGAGAACGCGCTGACCTTTCCCGGCTCGGGTCCGGGATCGGTCGGCATGGAAACCTGCTTCGTCAATCTGGTCGAACCCGGCGACAAGGTGATCGTCTGTCGCAACGGCGTGTTCGGCGGGCGGATGATCGAGAACGTCGAACGCTGCGGCGGTACGCCGGTGGTCGTCGAAGACGCCTGGGGCGAGCCGGTCGACCCGCAGAAGGTCGAGGATGCCTTCAAGGCGCATCCCGACGCGCGAATCCTGGCCTTCATCCAGGCCGAAACGTCGACCGGCTGCGCCTCCGATGCCCGCACGCTGGCCGCCCTCGCCCACCGCTTCGGCGCCCTCTCGATCGTCGATGCGGTCACTTCGCTCGGCGGATCGGAGCTGCGCGTGGACGAGTGGGGACTCGACGCGGTCTACTCCGGCAGCCAGAAATGTCTCTCCTGCACCCCCGGGCTCACCCCGCTGACCTTCTCCGAGGCGGCCTTGGCGCGCATCAAGGCGCGCCGCCACAAGGTGCAAAGCTGGTTCATGGATCTCAATCTGGTGCTCGAATACTGGGGCAACACCAAGCGTACCTATCATCACACCGCACCGATCAACGGCTTGTACGCACTGCACGAGGCGCTGCTGCTGCTGCGCGAGGAAGGCATCGATAATGCTTGGACACGCCATCAGCGCCACCACGCAGCACTGAAGGCCGGCCTGGAAGCCATCGGCCTGCGTTTTGTGGTGCGCGAGGCGTCGCGCCTGCCACAGATGAATGCTGTATACATTCCGGAGGGCATCAACGATCTAGACGTACGCCGCCGCCTGCTCGCCGACTTCAACCTCGAGATCGGCGCCGGCCTCGGGCCGCTGGCCGGCAAAGTCTGGCGCTTCGGTCTGATGGGCTACTCGTGCCGGGCGGAGAACGTCATGCTCTGCCTCTCGGCGCTCGGATCGGTGCTGGCCGACATGGGCTATCCGGTCGAGGTCGGCCACGCCGAGGCTGCAGCGCACGCCGTCTATGCCGCGCAGCACGCCGAGGCGGCGCGCAACAAGCATAAATAAATATCAGGGGACTTCACGATGAGTGGCAAGGAAAGCGAACTGTCGATCCTGTTCGCGGACGTCTCGGGCAGCACGCGGCTGTACGAGAAACTCGGTGACACCGAGGCGCTACACGCGGTGGACCGTTGCCTCAAGCGGATGGAGCGTGGCGTCGATGGTTTTCGCGGGCGGATCGTGAAAACCATCGGCGACGAGGTGATGGCCATTTTCCCGACCGCCGACGATGCCTTCCAGGCCGCCATCGAGATGCAACAGCGGGTCAGCGATCTACCGCCGGTTTCGGGAGTGAAGTTGGCCATCCGGGTGGGTTTCCACCACGGCCCGGTGATCGAGGAAGGCGGCGACGTGTTCGGCGACAGCGTCAATACGGCGGCACGCTTGGCTGGCCTGGCCAAGGCCGGCCAGGTGCTGACCAGCAGCCAGACGCAGGCGGCCCTGAGCAGTCTCCTCCAGATGTCGACTCGCGATCTCGAGGAATTCTCGGTCAAGGGCAAGGCCGAAGGGCTGCACGTCTTCGAGGTCATCTGGCAGGAATCGGACGAGCTGACCATGAAGGCCGACAGCATCCGTCCCGGCAGCGACGGCCTGCCCCGCCTGTGCGTGCGCTATGGCGACAAGGAGCTGATCCTGGATGGAAAGCAGGTGCTGCTGACCATGGGACGCGACGTCGCGAGCGACATCATGGTGCGTGACCGCCGGGCCTCGCGTCATCACGCCCGCATCGAGCGGCGCGGCGACAAGTTCGTGATCAGCGACCTGAGCACCAACGGCACCTACGTCACGATCGCCGGCGAACCCGAATTCTTCCTGCGCCGCGAAGAGGTCGTGCTGCGCGGTAGCGGTACGATCTGTTTTGCCGCCTCGGGAAGCAGCCCAGACGCCGACTGCGCCGAATTCGAGCATCTCTGATCCGCCCGCCATCGGCAGGCCACATCGATCAAGGGCGGTGCGCCAGCGCACCGCCCTTTGTTTTTGGCACCGTCCCTGCGCCGGACCGGGCCGCTCCCGTCAGATCGCCATTTTCCTCAGTGTTTCGGGGTTCTTGACAATGGCGTTCCTGCGCACCGGCGGCGCGTCGTAGAGAGCGGCGGCGGGCAGGGAGTCGAGTTTGCCGAGCACGGCCGAGTCCAGGCAGGCCGCGTCGAGGGCAAGAATCACCTCGGTCCCGTTTTGGCCGTTCACCGAAAGACAGCTGCGCCCGAGCTTGTGATTGATCGGCTGGGTCACGCCGGCGGCGACCAGATCGGCCGGCGAACCGGCGCTGCCGGCCAGGCGAACCTCCAGGGTGCTGACGTCGATGCCCTTCACATCGAGCACCGAGCGCAGGCCGGTGATCTCGCGCAGCAGCTTTTCGCCGACGGTGCGATCCGGCAAACCGGCCAGGCGCAGAACCAC
>JAPKHL010000078.1 GCA_026646875.1 Rhodocyclaceae bacterium
GTCGTTCAACAGCAGCCCGCCAGCAGGCGCGAGCTTCAATGAGGCCACGGCTGATCGCCGTGGATGACTGGCACGCATGGGGGTCAGGGCGGAAGACGAGTAAAGCTTCAATGAGGCCACGGCTGATCGCCGTGGATGACGCCCAATGACCGACACCGCAACCAAGCCCACCAAGTCGCTTCAATGAGGCCACGGCTGATCGCCGTGGATGACTATCCGCCCGACACCACCGCGTGCATCTTCTGGCTGCTTCAATGAGGCCACGGCTGATCGCCGTGGATGACTCCTTGGCATTCGAGAGCATGGAACAGGGCGAGTTCTTCGCTTCAATGAGGCCACGGCTGATCGCCGTGGATGACATTGGCGGGGGGCACCGGTCTTCCTGAAGCGGTCGAGCTTCAATGAGGCCACGGCTGATCGCCGTGGATGACGAGCGCATGACCGCGATCCTGGGCACGCGAAAGGGCTAGCTTCAATGAGGCCACGGCTGATCGCCGTGGATGACTCGCGCCGCGGCGTGCTCGAGCGTCAGATCATCCCGCTTCAATGAGGCCACGGCTGATCGCCGTGGATGACGCATTGCAGCCGCCACCCAGCCGCTCCCCTACAACTGGCTTCAATGAGGCCACGGCTGATCGCCGTGGATGACCATCATCGGCCCGGCCATCCGCTCGGTGTGCGGCTACGCTTCAATGAGGCCACGGCTGATCGCCGTGGATGACCTTGCGTTCCCATGCCTTGATTTCACCTGTCGTCATGCTTCAATGAGGCCACGGCTGATCGCCGTGGATGACCTGCATCACCCGCGGCCGGTTGCCGGTCGAGTAGTCGCTTCAATGAGGCCACGGCTGATCGCCGTGGATGACCACCTCGGCGAGCGTCACCGCCTGCACCGAGCCCACGAGCTTCAATGAGGCCACGGCTGATCGCCGTGGATGACGGTGGCGGCCAATGGCGGCGTGGCGGACGCGACGGTGCTTCAATGAGGCCACGGCTGATCGCCGTGGATGACGTTGCCCGTGCCGGAGTTGGCAACGGCGCAGAACAGCGAGCTTCAATGAGGCCACGGCTGATCGCCGTGGATGACCAACTGCACTGGAGATTGTACCGATGGAAGTCCCCACGCTTCAATGAGGCCACGGCTGATCGCCGTGGATGACTGCTGTTGAGTGGGGTATTGGTGTTGCATCAGGTTATGCTTCAATGAGGCCACGGCTGATCGCCGTGGATGACTTGCTGCCATTGGCGAGGCCGGCTTGCGGCGTCAAGCTTCAATGAGGCCACGGCTGATCGCCGTGGATGACAGCCCTTGCGAAATCGCCTGTTGCCGCTGGCGATCTGACGCCTTTTGCGAGGGCTGTGTGTGCATACGTCCCAACGCGTCCGAGTCAAGCCGAATACTACCCGGGACCTGGGGGAAATGCTCCATGTTTTCAGTCTCCTATGATGCCGCGAGCGCTGGCCGAGGCAAAGCGCCGCATTGGAGCGCTCGCGGGTCCTCGGCGGGAGGGAACGCGGCCGCGGAGGCGTCAGACGATGACGGAGGCGCGTTCGATCGGCGTAAAGTTGCGGCCCAGGCTGGTGATGTGAGGTGCGACCTTGTCGGCCGGGCCCACGTCCATGAGGACGACGTGATCGTCGGCATGATGGATCAAGCCGTCGAGCAGCGCGATCAGTTCAGCATGGCGTCGCCGGTTCATCCGGCACTGGAAGACGGAGAGCTGAAGCCATTCTCCATAGCCGTTCATGATCCTGAAGATGCGCCGCCAGCGCTTCGGGTCGCGGATGTCGTAGGTCACGATGTACAGATGCTCGTCCATGGCCTCACCGTGTCGTGAAGTTCGGATAATCCGGGATCTCGCCGAGCAGAAAGCGGGCGAGTAGCCGGGCCTGGACTTCGAGCAGCCGCCGATAGCTGATGCGGTAGCCGAACAAGGGGTGAGTGATTTCGTGGCCGAGGCGGCGGTCGAAGGTGCCGATGAAGCTTTTCCGGCCGTCGGCTGTCAGCGCCACGCTGCCGGCCGCGCGGATGAAGTCGCCCGGCTTGACCTCGCCGTTGTTGATCGCCTGGATTACGCAGGAGTCGGCGATCAGAGGCCGGAACGGCTCCATCATGTCCAGGGCAAGCGCCGGCCGGCCGTAGCGCGGTTGATGATAGAAGCCGCGGTAGGGATCGAAACCGACCGCCGACAGCGTCGTGGTCCACGCGCGTGCCAGGAGGCTGTAGGCAAAGGAGAGCAGTGCGTTGACCGGATCGGTGGGTGGACGGCGGTTACGGCTGGTGAAGTCGAAGCTCGGCACGGCGTCGGTTGGATCATTGGTCGCGGCGGTGCGGAGCAGTTTTCCGAAGCTGCCGAAGTAGCGCGCGGCTGCGGAGCCTTCGATGCCGAGCAACTCCTGGAGGCTCGCGGCGTGCTCGGCGCGTCTGGCGTCGGTGTGCAGCGCGGCGATCAGATCCTCCGGCTTTTCCTCGTCCTTCCAGTTGCGACGCAGCAAGGTGCGGGAGTTCTGGATCTTGGCGACGACCAGGTTGCGGGCGAGATGGATGCACTGACGTTCGTCGAAGCTCGCGCGGTACTGGGCGGTGCGGATCTCGACGTTCTTGTGTCCGGTGCCGACCGTGTGGCCGATGAACCAGCCGCCGTAGGAGTGCCAGCTCACCGGGATCTCGCGCTGCATCAGTTCTTGCAGCGTGGGCGTGGTGATGTAGACGTTGCCCATGACGACGACCTGCGAGACATCGATCAGCCTCACCGTCTGCACCTTTTTGTAGAGCGGCAGCGCGTCGTCGCGCGCCACGGCCAGCGGGCGAGGGGCGATCTTCTCGTGACGGATGAAATTGACCTCGTCGGGCAGGCAGATGCCGACCAGCGAACAGCGCGGGCACTTCGGGCTGTCCTCCAGCGGGGCCGGCATCTGGCCTCCTGCCGCGACGAAGCGCAACCCATCGACCGCAGCGCGCGCGAGGGTGCGCAGCTCATCGTCGAAGGGCACGGCAACGCGTTCCCGCGATTCGGCGAAGTAGAGCACGCCTTCGTCGCAGCGGTAGCCGTGTTCTTCGAGGATCATGCCCTGCACGCAGAGCTGCACGCGCTCGGGGTCGTAGGCGCCGCGTTCCACATGTGGACGTTTGCCGCGCTTGTAGTCGACCGGCGTGGCGTGCTCGCCGTCGCTTTCGACGAGGTCCATGCGGGCGATCAGCCCGAGCCGTTCCGATGACAGGGTCACCGAGCGCGCATGACAACGCTCGCTCTCGGCCCCTGCTTCCGCATCGGGCAGTTTGCCGCCTGGCCGGTCCACGCGCCGATGGCGGTAGCGCCCGTCCACGGTGTCTGAAGACTCGGACCACTCGCCCTGCACCCACTCCAGGTAAGCCAGGCGCGGGCAGTACTGGTATTCGTTGATCATGCGCGCCGGCAGCAGCGGCATGTCGCCGGCCTGGGCGGGGAAGGGTAGCGGGAGTTCCGGTTGAGGGGCGTCCATTCCTTGGTTCCTCCTGTTGACATGCCTTGGTAGCGCGTCATGGCGCCCGATCGCGGTGGTCTTGGCGAGTCGATGTCGATCAAACTGGCCGGCGAGGGAGACCGCCGCAGGGAGAACGCCCGGCGCGGTGCAGGGGATGTGGTGAGCGCTTCGCGCGCAATGAGGCCGCGGCGCCGGAGGGAAGGGCGCCGCGGAAATGGAGTCCGGATTGTCAAAGAGCTTGTTCGGCGTGGAGTCCGATCGTCAGGTGCGGAGCAGTCGCTTGCCTGCCGCCGTCAGGCGATACTTCTGCAGGCGACTGTTGGGTTTTTCCGGGATGGTCGGAGTGATGGCACCGCGCTCGACGAGCCGCCGCACCACCTCGTGCAGTTGGCCGGATGGTCTGTTGCGGCCGAGCGCGCGTGCAAGTTCGGTTTTGCCTAGCGGGCCGGTGCGCAGCGCTGCCAGAACCTGCGACTCTACCGGCGACCCTGCCGGCGACTCTACCTGCGACTCTACCGGCGACGATGAGACCGTATCGTCCGGGCTCTGCCACTGCCACAGGAGCCGTACACCGCCATCGAACTCGACTTCGGGCGCTGGCGCACCGGCTTCGCGGCACGCGTCTCGAATCTTCTCGTAGCCGCGTCCCCATGCTTCGATGAGCCCCGCACGAAAGAACGTGTTGGCGACATCCGGGTTCGGGGGTCTCGAGTCGTGTGGCTGCAGCAACTTGTCCTGTACTCGCCCCCGATGAGATGGCTGTGCTGGAAAAGAACTTGAAGGCAGAGTCGGGAGACGGTTCTCGGATGTGCAATGAGGCCGCCGCGCCATCAGGGGCGCAGCGGAGAGGGTGTTTGGATTGTTAAGGAACGGAGCGTCAGGCTGGACGTGCCGGCGAGAAGTTGCTGTAGTACTGGTTTTGCTGGATGCGCTGGCAGCGGAAAATCTCGTCGATACCCATTGCAGCCAGTTCTTCCTTTGGCGGTTCGTCATCAGTCAGCGCGGGCAGCGTGAGTAACGAACGGACGGTGTCCATGCCGATGCTCGCGCTCCAGATTGGCCAGGTGAAAAACACTTCGCGCCGTCCGTTGCGATGGAACCCGGTGGTTTCCGCTTCGCGGCCGGTCCATATCACGGGGAAGGCCTGCAAGGCTTCGAGTGCTAGGCTGTTGGCGCCCAGCATGCTCCCCGGGCCATCGTTCGCTCCCGACTTGCTCGGGTCGCGCCAGCGCAATGCGTAACGCTGATCTTCGAGCGGGTCCCAGCGGAGACTGCTGAAGCCGTGGTCGCCATAGTCCCACGGTTCGAACAGCGTACGGCGCAGGTGCACAATCCCGGTGGCCTGCCGGATGATCCTGGCGTAGACCGGGAGCCCCTGTCCCGCGCTGTCGCCGCTGCGCACCATGCGCAGGCGGGTATCGCGGAAGACCGGATTTTTCTTGGCGTCCATCTCCGGACGGATTTCTGTACCGAACGCAGTGAGAAAATCGCAATCCCGTCGCGTTGCTGGATGCACGTCTGCGATGGAGGCCCTGAGCGCGTCGGCAAATTTGTCCGCCTGGAAAGGCAGTTTACCGTCGATGTCGAAGGCTGCCAGCGACGCTTCGTGTAGGGCTATATGGAGCCGTTCGAGGAAACGTTCCTGGTCGCTTTCCGGGCAGTTCAGGACCGGTCGCCAGTTGCCCTTGAGCAGTCGCCAGCACAGGCGTGAATGCGGCCAGATCGTGCCGGCGATCAAACCGGTACCGAGTGCGGCGAGAAAGGCCAGCGGGTTTGCGCCGTCCAGGCCGATCAGGGTCCAGTCCGTCTGCGTCTCATTCGGCTTCATGCTCTTCCTCCCATTCGCTGCGGCGATGGTCCGCCAGGCGCAGCAGTGCTTCCAGCCAAGCCAGTCCCCACCAGCCGTATCGCCGCACGAGCAGCCAGAAGCGATCGGCAGTGCCGGATTCGAGATGCTCCATGCGCGTCGGTCCCTGCCAATGGCAGGTTTGCCCCCATAGATCGACGGTGACGTCGGGCGGGGAATCATCGGAGACCACCGGGGCGAACGGACGGCAATGGCCGTGGTGGGTTGCGATCAGGTGCAGAACGAGTTCGCGCAGGTCTTCGTCCAGCGGCAGCAGGCTCGGTGCGCTTTCCGCGAGCCGGACCGAAAGCAACTCGTGCCGCCCGTTGAGCGGATAGGCGGCCGACTTGCGTGCCTGCTCCCGCGCCTGCGGGTTCTGGGGCATGCAGCTGGATTTGGCTAGCAGTTCACCGCCGAGCCAGCGGTTGCCTCCGCGCAGCAGGGCCTGGAAACGCGGGTCGGCCTTGCCGAGATCGTGCAGGCGGGCGGCCGTCTCTAGCGCGGCGGCGAGTTTCTCCGGCAGGCCGCTCCCTTGCGCGAACCGGCGTGCAACAGCGGCTACGCCGTCGAGGTGGGTGCGCAGCCTGACAGGGCGGCCGCTCGGCATCGAAACCGAGGAGGCAGTGGCGTCATCCTCGTCGCTGAACGAGTCTGCCTGGCTGACGCCGGCGGACAGCCGGTGACGTCCGACGATGAAAATCGCCTCACTGCCGAGGCGCCGGACGACATGTCGGGTGCCAGCGCGAGTACATTCGTGGCGCAGTGCGGCGATGTTCTCTTTGCGCCACCCTTGCGGGGCATGGGCGGGTACCGCCTCCAGCGCGGCGAGTATGGTTATGACGGCGGTGGCGTCGTCGACATCTTCATCGCCTGTGGCGATGGCTGTGAGCAAGGTACTCGCTTGCATGCGCGCCGGGCTGTCCGGCCAGGTTTCCAACAAGCGCGGGTGCAGTCTGAGCAGTGCCCTGTTGCGGGCCAGCATGTGAGCCTGCTCCGCGATGTCGATGCCTGCTGCGGTCGGTTCGGCCACCACCAACGTGCCCAGTTCCTTCCATCCGCCTAGTCCGGCCGGAACCACGATGATATCGCCCGGACGGATGCGGGCGGGATCGCCGGTGATGTGGGTGTCGACCCGGGTCTTGGTCCCTTGCCAGCGGATCACCGTGCGTCTGGCGGCGGTGCCGGCTACCGCAGCGGGAGTCCCGGCATCGGCGGAAATGCCCTCGATGTCGGCGCCGATGTCGTCGATGGGGTGTCCGGCGAGCCAGCGGCGGAAGACACCGATCGGCACCGGAAGGGATTCGGCTGAGCTGGGTGGGCACAGGCTCAGGGATTCGAGCGCGTAATCTCGGCGCCGTGCGTCGCTGTGCGTAAGGTCGATGTCGGCACGCCAGCACACCTGGACGTCCGCGGCCCCGTCATCCGAGCCATGCAGGAAGGGCGCGACTTCGGGCGAAGGCTTCGGCACGGGGGCGGTCTGCGACCACCGGTCGATATGAGCGGGCAGTATCACCGGCGCCTCCTTCGCCGGTGCGTTCAATGCCGACAATGCCGCTGCGCCGGGCAGCACGCGTTCCAGATGGGCGATACCGAAGTCGATTTCGCCATGTTCGTCGCGTTGGGCCAGCAGCCAATTCCAGGTTGCTGCAAGCGCATGGCCGTAGACCGGGTCGTCGTCGCTGTTCGCCGCGTGGTCGGCGCGCATCACGATTGCAGCGCGGGCCTCGACGGGGCGGCCCATGCGATTGAGGCGCCCGAAGCGCTGGCGGAGCGCGTCGAGGCTGGCGCATTCGCTGACCAGGCCATCGAAATCGAGATCTGCGCCCACTTCCAGCGTCTGCGTGGAGACGACGAAATGCGGGGTCTCGCTGGGCGGGCGAGCCTCCGAACGGGACGAGGCCAGGCCGCTCAGGCGTTCCCTGACGATGGCGTCCTTGTCCAGCGAACGCATGCGGCCGGTGACCAGGGTGGCGAGACATTCCGGCCTGGCTTCGAGCAGCTTGAGCACGGCGCGTGCAGTGGCGACGCGATTGACGAAGATGACGATGGCGCGCCGCTGCGCGTCCACGAGATTCTCCGCGCTGTGCACCAAGGCCTTGGCCAGTGCCAGCGTGGCCTTGGCGCCTTTCGCCTCGGGGACTTCCACGAGCGCGGCCGGTTTGCGGGCGAGTTGCCGGCGCCCGAGCGGATGCTGTGGGTCGGTTCTCTCGGCGGAACTGTCCTCGAATCTGTTCAGTCCTGCCGGAGGGGTGGCCGACATGACCACGGGGAAGAAGCTGCGATTCAGGGGGGAATCGGCCCAACCACGGTAACGCGCGATGGCCTGGAGCGTCTGCAGGAAGGGCTGCGCGCAGTGCGCTTCATCGAGCAAGACCAAGCTGTCGTTGGTCGCAAGCCCGGCATAGACCGGCCACATGCCGGCATCCCGGCCGTAGGCACGGAACAGCAGCCGCGAGCCCAACTGGTCGACCGTGGATGCGACGATGGCCGGCTGCAGCGGGTCGCGCGCCCAGGCTTCGGAGCGGAACATCCCACCGCGCAGCACGTGTGCGACAAGCGGTGCTTTGTCCTCGGCATCGTCCGCGCCGCCGGCGGCGATTAGGCGCAGCTTGGCGGCGACTTTGCCCAGGATGCCGTGCTGCGCCTTCGCCAGCCGTTGAGCGAGGATGCGGGCGCGCTCGAAGGCCTCGTCCACGATCACGCGCCGGTCGACGACGAAAAAGATGCGTCGTGCCGCGGTGATGGCCTGCCCTGTAGCAAGACGATCGGCCTGGGCGGCCAGGGCGAACACTGCGATGTCCAGGCAGGCCGTCTTCCCGGATGCGGTGGGGAGCGCAAGCGCCTGGGGCCACGGCGCGTCGGAGTGGGTCAATACGCGCGAGGCCAGGTCGCGCTGCCACTGAAAGGGCGGAAAGCCCCACAGCTGACGAAAAAATTCGTCGAAATCGGCTGGGCTCAATTCAGCCATTTGCCCCTCCCGCAGCATTCACCGGCCGGCACACACCATAGCCGCGGAAGCGTCCGGCGCCGATCAGCACCGGGCCGCGCACCGGTTCGTCGAACATCAGCACCGCATGGCTGTGGTAGCGCGCACCGCCATCCGCTTTGCGCTTCAGCGCAGGAAAATCGCGCGCATGCGCGGCGCCTTCGATCAGCGAGACTGGGTGCAGCAGCACCTCGCGCGGGCGCGGCAGGCCGATCCGCTCGCAGGCGTCCTTGATGTTCTCCACCATGAGGCGTGCCTTGTCCTTGCCATCGAAATGGCGATCCAGTACTACCGGGGTGACGCTGGCCCAGACGGTGGATGACCGGGTCCAGGTTTCGGAGCGCAGGCTGGCGGGCGGGGATTCCCGCGTTTCGATCTCGATCCGGCTGGAGAACCACTTGCCATCGAACAAGGTGCGGGGGCGCGGCAGCCCCGTGTCCTGGTCATGCAGGAAGGCCCCCAGGCTGTGGGCCGCTTCTGCAGGATCGAGAGCGGCGGGCAGTGCAATGCCGAGTCCGACGATGCGCCCGTCAGCATGTTCGGAACCGACGAAAGGAAGGGGCAGAAAGGCGAGGTGAGGTGCCAGGCTCGGCCGTCCGTCCGGACGATGGCCGCTCAGCCATTCCGGCGGCGGCTGTTCCGGGCAGGCTGCCATCAGGGCGCTGCGCAGGGCTTCGGTCAGTTTGAGCGTGGCGGGTAGGGCGATGCGTCTGCCGGTGAGGGCGAACACGATGAGTTGGGGATCGAACACCGATTCCGTCATCTGCGCTGCCGAGGGGGGCCGTGCCCGAGCATAGCCTTGCCAGTGGCCGGCCTCCGGTCTCAGGCTGATGGGTGCGCAGTTGCCGAACCGCTCCAGGAGGAGGGCATCGGCTCTCGTTTTTTCTTTGCCCTTCAGCGTGCTTGCATGGGCGGAAAGGTCGGCATGTGCGATGACGATCTTGCGGTTCTGACGCTGCGCCAGATACGACAGGCGGCCCGGGTTTGGTACCCGCAGACGATGTTCTGCCACACTGGAGACCGGCACCCAGGTCGGGACTGTCTCGTTATGATGAACCCAGGCTTTGACGAAGGATGCTGAATGGCCGACGTGCGTCACCTTGTCTGCCAGCTGTGCAAGGGCAGTAAGGTGCTCGCCGGGTTGTGAATGCGGCCAGATGAAATGGACGATCGGATCGCGCGGAATAGCTACCGGGAACGCGCGCGGCTGACGCGAGCGGTATTCGGGTAGCAGCGACAGGCCGGCTGTCTTGATCTTGCCTGCGTCATTGCTGGATGGCAGGCGCCCCAGGCGTGTGTCGTTGGTCGGAACGAAACTGAGAACGGGCCGTTCGCCGTCGGTGGAATGTCGCATCGCGGCGTCGGAGGCGGTGATGGCGGGGGCCTGCTGGGACTCCAACCAGCGCAGTGCGGCGCCTTCGGCGGCATCCTCGCCGGTCTCGAACCAGGCTGCGGCGAGCGCCATGAACACCCGATCCGGGTGAGGCGGCCATTCGGCCTGCTCTTTGCGTGCGCCGTCGGCTGCCGCCATCGCCCACCCGTTCAGGTAGTGGAGGGCGAGCACAAACATCAGTCCTCCCCCCCGTCCGTGGCGGCGGCGAGTTCCTGGCTGCGTCGTACCAGTTCGACCAAGTCGTCCGACGGCGTCAGGACGATCTCGCCTTCCCACGGCAAGCCTGCCTGCACCGCCTCATCGATGGCTGCCTGGAGCAGCGAGACGGCAGCCTCGGCGGACAGTTGGTATTTTCGCGGAGTTTCCCCCGGGCGGTCGAGCAGTTCCCACACTGGGACCTGTTGGGCGAACAACTGGCAGCGGGACCGCAGATCGGCATCGGTGCGAGCCAGGGCTCCGGCGGCCAGTCCGAGTGTGGCGAGCACCGTGCGGGCGGCGGCGTCCACGGCCGGGTCGGAATCGGGCTTGCCATTTAGCGGGAAGCGCAGGCGGCGCAGTGTGGTCAGGGATAGGACGGTGGTTTGAACAGCCTTGGAAATGGTATATCCGCCCTGAGTGATACCGGGCGTCACGTTGCCGTGGTTGGCTTTGGACGGTTTGCCGTCATTGCCGAGCTTCTTTCCGCCGGCGTCATCGTCCAGGGTCCAGGAAGGAGTGGAGTCGTTCGATGCCTTGCGGGCAAGCAGCGGCCCCGCGCCCAGCATGATTTGCGCCGGGTCGATGCGGCTGCTGGTTTTTACCCCCGGCACGGCATCGTAGCCGATGATTTCGGACACGATGGCGCGTTGAAACTTCGCACCTAATCCGCCGCGTGGCCCGGTGGAGTCCCACAGGCCGAACAGCAGTGCGGTTGGACACAGGCCAAAGAGCGCGGTGGCATTGCGCACCTCGGCGTGGTCGAGCACGCGACCCTTTTCCGATTTTCGGAAGATCACGCCTTGAAGCAGGCTGTCGCGGAACAGGGCGTCGGCGATCCGGTGCGGCGCTTCAAGGCTGCTAACCGAAAACCTCTTTAGCAATACCGCCTGATCAAAGCGGGTGATCAAGACAGGCAGTTTCACCTGGCCGCTACGGTAAGCCTCCAGCAAGGCGAGTTCCATCCGGTTGGCCTGTGACTGAACCGAATCGAGCAACACGCAATCGACCTGGCGACCGTCGATCATGCGCGATTCGGTAGCGTATTTGCCGCCCTCATAGGTGGGGGGGAAAAGCTTGTCGCCCGGCCCTCCCGCCGGCTGGTACTCGGTGACGCAACGAAAGGCGGCAGCAGTGCCGCTCAGTGCTTCCTTCACGATGTCCAGATTCAGTTCCATGCTTTTGTACTCCCTGACTGCGTCGTGGTCTAGCGTAATGAGGCGCCGGTGCAGCCTCGAGAGGATGCTTCTGACAAGAAGCGGTACGGAAATACGTCAATTTTGCGGTGAGGCTGGAGGCCCATATCTGTCTTTCCAGGCATACCTCCGTTTTCTTCCGATACAAGTTGTCCACCGCATTATTCGCCCGCCGGTGACTCAAGGAGTGAGCCTGCGGCCGGGTCTTCCGCCGATCGGTAGCGTGCCGCCGCGCTGTGCAGGCGCCGGGCGATCTCGCTGCGCAGCTCTTCCGGGGCGACGACTTCCACTTCCGGGCCGTACTTCAGGATGTCCATCAGCAGCTCGCGTGCGTCGGAGTACGGCACCTGCAGTTCGTAAGCGTTGCCTCGCCACTGGCCGATCTGGTCGGTGTGCCAGGTTTCGGCCTCGACCCAGCGCGCAGCATGGGCGGTGAAGCGCAGCACCGCCCACGCCCGGGCGGAGCCGGCGAAGATGCCGAAACTGGCACCGAGCTGGCGGTCCAGCTCTGCAGCGGGAACATCCTTCGCCTTCACTTCCAGCGGCCGGGCGGCGGTGATGCGGTCCAGCGAGAAGATGCGCAAGTCGGCGGCGCTCTCACACCAGGCGACCAGATACCAGTTGTCGCGGTAGCGCACCAGGCGCTGAGGATGGACGGTGCGGGTGGTGCTGCGCTCGCGTGCGCGACCCATGTAGTCGATGCGGAGCTGGCGCTGACCCACTGCTGCTGCGGCGACGGTGCCGAAGCGCTCGGAATCGACGTCGCGCCGGGCGACGCTGCGCAGGAGCACGCGCGTGCCGACGGCTTCGGCGGAGGTGCCGCCTTGTTCGAGCAGTTTGCGGATGCGCGCGCGCAATGGGCCGATGTAGGGCGAGAGCAGGCCGGGCTGGACCTCTTCCAGGAGTTGTTCGCAGGCGAGCAGCGCGTGGAGTTCCGATTGGTTGAACCACAGGCCGGGCAGCTCGAACTCGGGTGCGTCGGCGGCGTAGCGGTAGCCGTTGGTGTCGCGGTCGTAGGTGATGGGCGCCCCCATGTGCAGGCGCATGTACTCGAGGTCGCGGTTGATCGTGGCGCGCGAGGCTTCGAGCTCGTCCATCAATTTGGCGAGCGAGGGCGGCTGCCGGGACTTGAGGCAGCGATGGAGGCGGAAGATGCGTTCGGCACGGTTCATGGCGGCAGGACCGGTTTCGTACCCGATGCGAGTCGGCTTGGGAATGATGTTTGAATCATTGCCGAGGCTCATGGGCGCCGGCAAGCAAATGTCGAGCGCTCGAAGTGCGGGCGCATTTCCGGTATCCACGCCCGGCGGCTGGCCGACGCGGGGAAGGGCCGTGCCGGCCGAGGCGGCAAGGCTGATATCGGGTGTCGCGTGCTAACATCACACGTTTTGGTAAACGCGGCCCGTCCGCTCCCAGCATGACCCAGTTCGCCAAGGAAACCCTGCCGATCAGCCTCGAAGAGGAGATGCGCCACTCCTACCTCGATTACGCGATGAGCGTGATCGTGGGGCGGGCGCTCCCCGACGCGCGCGACGGCCTCAAGCCGGTGCATCGGCGCGTGCTGTTCGCGATGCACGAACTGTCCAACGACTGGAATCGCGCCTACAAGAAGTCCGCGCGTATCGTCGGCGACGTCATCGGTAAATACCACCCGCACGGCGACACCGCGGTGTACGACACCATCGTGCGCATGGCGCAGGACTTTTCCCTGCGCTACATGCTGGTCGATGGCCAGGGCAACTTCGGCTCGGTCGACGGCGACAACGCCGCGGCGATGCGTTACACCGAAATCCGCATGGCGCGCATCGGCCATGAACTGCTCGCCGACATCGACAAGGAAACGGTCGACTTCGGCCCCAACTACGACGGCTCCGAGAAAGAGCCGCTGGTCATGCCGGCGCGCATCCCGAACCTGCTCATCAACGGTTCGAGCGGCATCGCGGTCGGCATGGCGACCAACATCCCGCCGCACAACCTGGGCGAAGTCATCGACGCCTGTCTCAAGCTGCTCGAAGACCCCGAAACCGACATCGAGGCCCTGATCGACATCGTGCAGGCGCCGGACTTCCCTACCGCCGGACTGATCTACGGCCTGGCCGGCGTGCGCGAAGGCTACCGCACCGGCCGCGGGCGCGTGATCATGCGCGCGCGTACCCACTTCGAGCCGATCGGCAAGACCGACCGCCAGGCCATCGTCGTCGACGAGCTGCCCTACCAGGTGAACAAGCGCACCCTGCAGGAGCGCATGGCCGAGCTGGTCAACGAGAAGAAGATCGAGGGCATCAG
>JAPKHL010000079.1 GCA_026646875.1 Rhodocyclaceae bacterium
GCGTGCGCAGCACGCTCGCTTATGCCGCGACCGTCAGCGGCACGCTGATGACGCAACTCGCCGCCGGTACCGCGACCCAGGCCGGTTTCGCCGGTCATGTCTCCGCCGCAGGCCGCACGCTCTTCAACCTGCAGGCCAACTATGAGCTGAAGACCGCCAATGCCGGCCGCTGGTCCTTCTTCGCACGGGTGAACAACCTCTTCGACAAGAACTACTGGACCGCGGCGCGCGGCACCAACGATGCGCCCAACTACCTGAGCGGCGCCTACGACAACGTCTACAACGCCGAGGATCTCTCGATCGTCGTCGGCAAGCCCCGCCATTTCGTCGTCGGTCTCACCGGCACCTTCTGAGGAACATCCCATGCACGCAGCAATCCACTTCCAGCGCCTCGGCGTTCTTGCGGCGTCCGTCGCCGGCATCTTCCTGAGCGCACCCGCGCGGGCCGGCGAGCCGGACGAAGCGCGGCTGGCCGAGACCTTCGTCACCGCTGCCCGTCACGCGCAGGCCGTCGATACGGTCAATGCCACCGTGCAGGTGGTCGGCCGCGAGGAAATCCGCCGCCATGCCGGGCGCTCGCTCTCCGAGGTCCTGCAGGACGCCCACGGTGTGTACGTGAAGGATTCCGGCAGCAGCTCGAGCATCAGCCTGCGCGGCTTCGACGCCAGCCAGACGCTGGTGCTGGTCGACGGACTCAAGCGCACCGAGAAGTACGGTGGCAGCAACCTCAACAACATCCAGCTCGAGGACATCGAGCGGATCGAGCGCGACCCATGGCGGCACCGATGACGGACAGCGCGCCAGCACGCTGGTGAGCGGCTACGCCAACGTCGGCGACGCCACGCTCGCGCACCGCCTGTCCTTCGAGAGCAAGCGGCGCGATCCCTACACGCTGCCCGGCTCGGACCCCCGCACGACCGACCTCAACGAGGAGCGGCGCGATTTCCTCTCCTACCAGGGGCAGGCCCGGCTGCCCGCCGGGCGCCTCGAATGGGGCGCCGAGGCCCTGCGCCAGGACGATTCGGGGCGCGGCCTCACGGCGCTGCCGGCCGTCGCGGCCTACCGCAAGATCGAGCGGGAGGATCGCCTGTTCGCCTTCGTCGGCTACAGCGGTGCGCTGGCCGGCGGCGAACTGGCGCTGCGCGCCGCGCATGGCGATTCCGACGCCAGCGTCAATCGCGGCACGGCGGCCAACGAAACCACGCGGCTGAAGGAAACGCAGTTCGAGGGGCAATACACCTTCGAGCCCGGCAACGGCCACCTGGCCACCGTCGGTTATGCCTACCGCAGCGACGACGCCGACATCAGCGCCAACAGCCGGCGCGTCGAGCGCATCGTCAACGCCGTCTTCGCGCAGACCCGCTGGCAGCTCGCGCCGGCCTGGAGCCTCGACGCCGGAGTGCGCCGCGACGATTACAACGACTTCGGCGCGCACGTCACGCCGCGCCTCGGGGTGGCCTGGCGGCAGGGGGCCTGGACGCTGCGCGGCGGCTACGGCGAGGGCTTCAAGGCGCCCTCGCTGCTCAACATGTACATGAGCGCGATCCGTCGCGGCCGCTACGAAATCGTCGGGAACCCCGACCTCAAACCCGAGGAGTCGCGCAGCGTCGAGCTGGCGGCGGCCTACCGCTTCGCCGGTGGCGGCGTCGAGGCGGTGGCGCACCGCTCGGCTGTCGACAACCTGATCGGCACGGCCTTCACCGGCGTTTCCTGCGGCAGCGGCTGCACGCAGACGCGCTACCTGAACGTCGACCGGGCCACCCTGCGCGGCGTCGAGCTGTCCGGGCACTGGCGCGCCAGCGACTGGCTGACGCTCACCGGCGGCGTCGACTACCTGCGCGCGGAAAACGCCGATACCGGCGCCCGCCTGACCGACCGCGCCCGCTGGGTCTCCCGCCTCGGCGCCCGCATCGAGCACGGCGCCTGGGGGCACGACCTGCGCCTGCGCCGGGTGGACGGCTACTACGCCGGCAATCCCAACGTGATCGGCGGCGCCGCCTACGAGGACGGCCAGACGGTGCTCTCCCTGCGCAGCGCCTACGCCCTGGACCGCCGCACCGAGCTCTTCGCCGGTGTCGACAATCTGTTCGACCGCGCCGTGCCGGTCAACATGAGCACGCGTGGCGCTCCGGACGATCCCGGCGCGCGCTACGTCTACGCCGGCATCGCCTTCCGCATGTGAGGAGAGCCGCCATGCCCGCCTTGTTCCGCCGCCTTCCGCTTCCCTCCCCGTCGCTGCCGCTGCTGCTGGCGCTGCTGCTCGGGGACGTGCAGGCGCAGCCGCAACAACCGCCCACGCCGGCCGCCGCCGCGCTCGCCGGACACGACCATGCGCACGGCCCTGACGCCGGGAAAGGGGCCCGTCCGCCCGCGGCGCCCCGCGCCTGGACGCGCTACCCCCTGCTGCAGGTGCAGGCCGGCGGCGAGCGCGGCAGCGTCAACGTGCGCGCACTGAACCTGCCGGACGCCTCGCTGCGGCTGCTCGCGCCGGAAAGCACGGCGGAAAGCCCGGTGACTGCGCCGGCCACCACGCTCGGCCCGGCCGGCGCGCTGCTGCGTCCCCCGTCCGGGCAGGGCAACTACCACTGGCTGTCGGCGCGCAGCGAAACGCCGGAGGCGGTGACGGTCGCCGGCACCGCCCACTATTTCCCGAATCCCGGGCCGTCGCCGACCGGGCTGCTGCTGCTCCGCAAGAGCGAGCTGGAGATCGTGCCGCAGCCCCTGCCGCGCGAGCATGCCGCCTACCGCGAGAGCGAGAAGTGGAATTTCCTCGTGCGCTTCAACGGGCAGGCGCTGGCCGGCAAGGACGTGGTACTCGAAACCGAGTCCGGCAGCCGCGTGCGCGCCACCACCAACTCGGTGGGGATGGCCACCGTGGTGTTCCCGCGCGATACGCGCGACACCCCGGCGGCGGGCAGCCATCGCCCGGCCGCCGCGCGCTTCGTGCTGGCCGTCGAGCACGAGGCCGACGGCCGTCGCTACCTCACTGCCTTCAACCACGTCTACCGCAAGGACCCCGACCGCGAGCGCTCGCTCGGCGCCGGCGCCGGCTTCCTGCTGCTCGGCATGCTCGGTGCGCTGCCGCTGCTGCGCCGGCGCGCCGGGGAAAATGCGGACGCCACGCCCCCGGGAGCCGGCCATGTCTGAAAGAATCCCCCTCACCCTCGGACGCTTCCGCTTCGCCGTCCAGCTCGCCATGCTGGTGCTCACCGTGTGGGGCGCGGCCTTCGTCGGCAGCTACGTCGCCGACCGCCTGTCGACCGCGCTGCCGGCGCTCTCCTGCGCCTACGACAACAGCACCGGCGCGCACTGCGTGCTGGTGCCGCTGCAGCACCAGATGCACCACCGCGTCGGCGAGGTGCTGGCGAAAACCGGGCAGCTCACGCTGACGATGTTCCTGCCGGTGGCGATGACGGTGCTTTCCTTCTTTGCCTTCTTTTTCGTCCTCAACAAGGCCTTCTGCGGCTGGATCTGCCCGCTGGGAACCGTGCAGGAGATCATCAACCGCGTCGGTCGCCGCTTCAACCTGCCGCTGCACACGCTGAGCGCGCGCGGCACCGGCCGGGTGCGGCCGGTGAAGTGGCTGGCCGTGCTGTTGCTGATCCTCGGGCTTCCGGTGCTGGCCGGCCTCGGCGTGCTCTCGCACGGCTGGGGAAATCCCTTCTGCGATGTCTGCCCCTCGCGCCTCGCCACCACCCTGCTCAGCGGCAGCACCGAGCAGCTCGGACTGCGCGACGACCCCCTGGCCTTCACCCTCGGCGCCTTCGGCAACGCACTGTTCGGCTTCGTCATCGTCGGCGCGCTGGCGATCCGCCAGCCCTTCTGCCGCATCTGCCCGATGCTCGGCTGGAACGCGCTGTTCCAGCGCCTGTCGCCGCTGCGGCTGGTCAAGCGGCAGCACGACAAGTGCGAGCAGTGCGGCATCTGCACCCGCGCCTGTCCGATGGACATCCCGGAAATCGCCCGCGAGCACGGCCGCCGCGCCTTCGCCGAGGACTGCACGCTGTGCGGCCGCTGCGTCGAATACTGCCCGGACGACGGAGTGATCCAGCTCAAGTGGGGGCCGCTGCGCCTGTTCGCTTCATCGCGCGAATACTACAAGCGGCGCGTCAAGGGCGAATCGCCCGACGGCGTGGTCAAGCCGCTGCGCTTCGTGCGCAAGCCGGCGGCCCCGGCCCGGAGCGGCGGCGATGCCAGTTGAGTTCGCCGGCGGCGAGGCCGGCCTGCTTTCAGCCTGGTTCCTCGGCCTGTCGATGGGGCTCACGGCGTGCACCATCACCTGCCTGCCGTTCATGGGCACCTGGGTGATCGGGCGCGGCGGCGTGCGGCGGGCGGTGATCCTCGATACCGCCGCCTTCCTCTGCGGCCGCGTGCTGGCCTATGCGCTGCTCGGCGCGACGGCGGGGGCGCTCGGGGTGTGGATCACCGACGTGCTGGCCGCCGGCATCGGCCATCTGGCGATCGGCATCGCCAGCATCCTGGCCGGCCTTTACCTGCTGCGTCCGGTGCGCGTGCGGCACGCCTGCGGCGCCGCCCGGCAGGGGGGCGAGGCGCCGCCCTTCCTGATCGGCGCGGCCCTCTCGCTGACGCCCTGCGCGCCGCTCGCCTCGCTGCTCGCCGCCTGCGCGCTGGCCGGCAGCGCCGGCGGCGGCTTCGGCTACGGCATCGCCTTCGGCTTCGGCGCCGCCGTCACGCCGCTGATCCTGCTGCTGCCGGCCCTCGGCTTCATCGGCCGGCAGATGACCGGCGAGCGCCTGTGGCTGGCGCGCGGCCTGAAATGGGGCGCCGCCCTGCTGCTGATCGCGCTGGGCGCGCGCCGGTTGCTGCTGCTCTAGCAGCTCGTCGGGCTTGAGCGGGTCGGCTGAGAAATTGGGAAGACGGCCCAGCCCCTATCGATTCGAATGCAGCACGCCCCCTTTGTCTGTTGGATAGACCGCAATAGATTGCATGGCAATCCTTGGCTAAAGCTTGACAACCCCGCGTGGATAGGTCGGATGCAAAAGACAGGCGTATCCGAGCTTCGCAAAAATATGCCTGGCTACAGGATGTGCTGAAGCTAAGTGAATTTCCCTCAGGCCAACTGCCCGCGCGTGGCTTGCCGCTGTTTGGAACAACTGGTGAGCCACGCCAAGCTTTCGCCATGGTAATGACACGCTGGCGCCCAGATCGGCCGAGTTGCCATGGACGGCCAAGTGAATAAAGCCAATGACCTTTTCATCGGCCGCTGCCACGGCCAGACCAATATCCTTCTCGAAATCGATGCGGGAAACATAGGCCTCTATTCCCATGTCAGAGAGCGTGGTGGCAAAGCGGCCATGGCGGTCGTCTTCATTGAGCGCCAATAAATGGGCGAGAACCGATGAACTCTGCAAGGCAGTGATGCGGTACGGCTCGTACAATACCTGCCGCTGTGTCACTCCCAAGCCAACGCCCCGCCGGTTTGGTACTCGGTCACGCGGGTCTCGAAGAAATTCTTCTCCTTGCGCAGGTTGGCCTGTTCGTCCAGCCAAGGAAGGACGTTCTCCGCCCTGGGGAACGGTTCGACAACGCCCACCTGGCGCGCCCGTCGGTTGGCGATGAAGCGAAACTGCGCGGCGTGCAGCTCGGCGTTGTAGCCGAGGATGGGGGCGTGCAGGATATAACCGGCATAGGCACGCTCGGCGGCTTCGGCTTCGTCCCACAACTCGCGCAGGGCCTGTGGATCAAGTTCCATGCCCTCCTCCTTGAGCAATTCGCGCACGACGCGGATGCCGAAGGCACAGTGCAGCACCTCGTCGCGCATGATGTATTGCAACTGCTCGGCGGCACCCTTCATCAGCCCGCGCCGCTGTAACGCGAAGATGGGGGTGAAGCCGTTGTAGAACCAGCAACCTTCGAAGATCACCGCGAAGAAGAAATAGGACAGCGCGAATTCGTGCAGGTTGGCGCGGTCGGTCAGGTCGAAATCGGAGCGCAGTATCTTTTCGAGACGGCGGTTGGCGAGCGCGATCTTGCCGTGGATTTCCGGAACGACGCGGTAGCGGTTGTATATCTCCTGCTGATCAAGGCCGAGGCTCTCGATGCAGTGCTGGTAGGTCCAGGTATGCAGCGCTTCCTCGTAGACCTGCCGGGCCTGGTAGATCTGTAGTTCCGGCGCACTCATCTTTTCCATGACAGCGAGGCCTATGTTGCGCATGGCGAGGATGTCCGAGGTGGTCAGGTAGGCCAGCACGTTCTCGAACACATGGCGTTCGGCGGCAGTCAGCTTGTGGTGGTAATCGTGGACATCCTGAGCCATGCTGATTTCGAGTGGCGTCCAGTGGTTGCGGTTGGCCTTGAGGAAGAATTCCCAGGCCCACGGGTATTTGAACGGCGCCAGCTGGTTGATGTCGGCCTTGCCGTTCACGATGCGCTTGTCGGCGGCATTGATCGGGGCGAGCGAGGGTCGCGGTGCGTTGCCCGATGGCGTGCCGGCAAAGCCCGAAATTCCGGCGGGGGCTGACGACGTCGCAGCAGGCGGAGTCGAAGAAGGCGCCGGCGCATCCCAGTCGTTGAGCAGCATATTGGCGGCAGAGGCGTTCATGAGTGAGTCATCCGATCGTGAATGGTTGAAACGTAAGCTGTCATGCCCGACGGACCATCACGTCCGGCAGGATTTTCTTCGCGGCCGCGAACAGCGCGGCCGGCAGTGCCTGCTCGCGCCCATCGCGGCGGCGGGGCTGCAATACAAGGCGGGATACACGATGCCCACGTAACTGGACGGCCATTCGTACCATGGCGTCGGCATCGAGCAGTTCCGGATCGACGGTACAGCGCAGCTCGTGCGGCGTTCCCGCGGCTAGGAGAAGAATCAGGGAACATTCGGCATCTTCCCCCCTCCCGCCGCCGGTGATGCGGGCATAGTCCTCGAACGGTCCCTTGATGTCCAAACCGACCCAGTCGAGCAGCGGCAGCACTCTTGCCAGACCCTCCGGATAGATGCCGGCAGTGTGCAGGCCGGTAGCGAAGCCCATCGCCCGCACCTCGGCGAGCGCCCGGATCAGGCCACGCTGCAGCAAGGGTTCGCCGCCGCTGAAGACCACGCCGTCAAGCAGGCCACGGCGGGACTCGAGCCAGCCGCGCACATCGTGCCAGCTGCGCTCGGCGCCGGTCGGCGGGTGCAGGTGCGGGTTGTGGCAATAGCCGCAGCGCCACGGGCAACCCTGGCAGAAGACCACGGCAGCCAGGTGACCGGGGAAGTCGATGGTGGTGAACGGCGTCAGGCCGCCCACCACCAGTTCAGCCTCAAGCATGTGCCGCCTGTGCCGGTTCGGCGAAGTGCCGGCGCTCGCAGTGCTCGGATTGCTTGCCGGGGTTGAACTCCGAAACTGGGCGGTGATAACCCATGACGCGCGTCCATACCTCGCAGCGCTGGCGCTCATGGTCTTGCAGGGTTGAAGCGGTCTTTTGGTTGGACATGGTGACTTCCTTTCGTGGTGGTTAGGTCGGTGGAAAAAAATCAGTGGGCGCTGCGCTGTGCGAGCAGTTCCTCGTCGCATTTCGGGCAGAACTCGTGCTCGCCGTTGAGATAACCGTGTTTCGGGCAGATCGAGAAGGTCGGTGTCACCGTGATGTAGGGCAGGCGGAAACGCGACAGCGCGGTACGCACCAGTTGCCGGCAGGCAGCCGGGGTCGAGATGCGCTCGCGCATGTAAAGGTGCAGTACGGTGCCGCCGGTGTATCGGGTCTGCAGTTCGTCCTGCCGGGTCAGTGCCTCGAAGGGATCGTCGGTGAAGCCCACCGGTAGCTGCGAGGAGTTGGTGTAGTACGGCTTTTCGGCGGTGCCAGCCTGAATGATCCCGGGCCAGCGCTTTTTGTCTTCCTTGGCGAAGCGGTAGGTGGTGCCTTCGGCCGGCGTCGCTTCCAGGTTGTAGAGGTTCCCGGTAGCTTCCTGGTAGTCACGCATCTTGTCGCGCAGGCGGTCGAGGAGGCGCACCGCCAGCGCATGCCCTTCGGGATGAGTGATGTCCATCGTGCCACCGGCGAAGTTGCGCACCATTTCGTTGATGCCATTCACGCCGATGGTCGAGAAGTGGTTGCGCAAGGTACCGAGGTAACGCTTGGTGTAGGGGAAAAGTCCGGCGTCCATCAACCCCTGCACGACCTTGCGCTTGATCTCCAGGCTGTCGCGGGCCATGTCGGCAAGGCGGTCGACGCGAGCCATCAGCGCCGCCTCGTCGCCGGCGTGCAGGTAGCCGAGACGGGCGCAGTTGATGGTCACCACACCGATGGAGCCGGTCTGCTCCGCGGAACCGAAGAGGCCGTTGCCACGCTTGAGCAGTTCGCGCAGGTCGAGCTGCAGGCGGCAGCACATCGAGCGCACGTGGTTCGGTTTCATGTCCGAGTTGAGGAAATTCTGGAAGTACGGCAGGCCGTACTTGGCGGTCATGGCGAACAGCCGCTCGGCGTTCTCCGATTCCCACGGAAAATCCTCGGTGATGTTGTAGGTCGGAATGGGGAAGGTAAAGGCGCGGCCGCGCCGGTCGCCGGCCGTCATCACCTCGATGTAGGCACGGTTGATGAGATCCATCTCGGCCTGCAGCTCGCCGTAGGCGAAGGGCATTTCCTGGCCGCCGATGACCGGCACCTGCTCGCGCAAATCCTGCGGGCAGACCCAGTCGAAGGTCAGGTTGGTGAAGGGCGTCTGCGTTCCCCAGCGGGACGGCACGTTGAGGTTGTAGATGAACTCCTGCATGCCTTGGCGCACCTGCTCGAAGGACAGGCCGTCCTTGCGGACGAAAGGTGCCAGGTAGGTGTCGAAGGAACTGAAGGCCTGCGCGCCGGCCCACTCGTTCTGCAGGGTGCCGAGGAAATTCACCATCTGCCCGAGGGCGCTGGAGAAGTGCTTCGGCGGATCGGCCTCGGGCTTGCCCGGCACGCCGTTGAAGCCCTCATACAGCACCTGCCGCAGCGACCAGCCGGCACAGTAGCCGGACAGCATGTCGAGGTCGTGGATGTGGATGTCGGCGTCGCGGTGGGCCTGACCGATTTCCGGCGGGTAGACGTGGGACAGCCAGTAGTTGGCGACGACCTTGCCGGAGACGTTGAGGATCAGCCCGCCCAGCGAATAGCCCTGGTTGGCGTTGGCCCGCACCCGCCAGTCGGCGCGATCCACGTACTCGTCGATAGCGGCCGCGACATCGACCAAGGTCCGCCGATCCTCGCGCAACCGGCGGTGCTGGTCGCGGTAGGCGACGTAGGCGCGGAAGGTGGCCAGGTGATTGGCATCGACCAATGTCTGCTCGACGATGTCCTGGATCTGCTCGATGGTCGGCGCCGAACCGCCATGGCGGTGACGCAGCACCTTGAGCACGCGGGCGGCGAGCAACTGCGCCTCATCGTCGTCGAATTCGCCACTGGCGGCACCGGCGCGGGCCAGTGCCGAGGCGATGCGTCGTGCCTCGAAGGGAACGTCGGTGCCGTCGCGGCGGAAGACGCGGGTCGGCATGGAAGGCACGGCGGGGCGCGCCGCGGTTGAAGGGGTTTCGGTCACGTTCATTGGCAGGCCTCACAATCCGGGTTGTCGATGGAACAGAGCTTTGGTTCTTCCTGGGGAACGGCGTCGTCGCGCCCGCTCGCCTTCTCGGCCTGGCTCGCGCCCAGCGTGCGCAGGTAGTAGGTCGTCTTGAGGCCACGCACCCACGCCAGCTTGTAGAGTTCGTCGAGCTTCTTGCCCGAAGGCTGGGCCAGGTACAGGTTCAGCGACTGGGCCTGGTCGATCCACTTCTGGCGGCGGGCGGCGGCTTCGATCAGCCATTTCGGGTCGATCTCGAAGGCCGTGGCATAGCGCGCCTTGAGCGTTTCCGGCACGCGCTCGATGCGGGCCAGCGAACCATCGAAGTATTTGAGGTCGGCGACCATCACCTCGTCCCACAGGTCGAGCGCCTTGAGGTCGCGCACCAGCGCTTCGTTGACCACGGTGAATTCGCCGGACAGGTTGGATTTGACGTAGATGTTCTGGTACGTCGGCTCGATGCTGGCCGAGACACCGATGATGTTGGAAATGGTCGCCGTCGGTGCGATGGCGACGCAGTTGGAGTTGCGCATGCCGAACTCCGCGATACGCGCCTTGAGCGCGGACCAGTCCTGCCGCGCGTTCCGGTCGATATCGAGGAAACCGCCGCGGGCTTCGGCCAGGAGGTTCAGCGACTCATGCGGCAGGATGCCCTGGTCCCAAAGGCTGCCGGTGAAGCTGGAATAGCGGCCGCGTTCCCGCGCGAGTTCCGTGGAGGCCCAGTAGGCCTGGTAGCACACGGCCTCCATGCTGCGGTCGGCGAAGTCGACGGCTTCCTCCGAGGCGTACGGCAGGCCGAGGGCGTGCAGGCAATCGGCGAAGCCCATGATGCCCATGCCCACCGGGCGATGGCGCAGGTTGGCGTTGCGCGCCTTCGGCGTGGCGTAGAAATTGATGTCGACGACGTTGTCGAGCATGCGCATGGCCGTCTGGACGGTCTTCGCCAGTTTTGCCTGATCCAGTTCGCCGTTCTTCAGATGGGCGAGGAGATTGACCGAGCCGAGGTTGCAGACAGCGGTCTCCTCGTTCGAGGTATTCAGCGTGATCTCGGTACACAGGTTGGAGCTGTGAACCACGCCGACGTGCTGTTGCGGCGAGCGCAGGTTGCAGGCGTCCTTGAAGGTGATCCACGGATGCCCGGTTTCGAACAGCATGGTCAGCATTTTTCGCCACAGCTGTACCGCCGGAATCTTCTTGTGCAGCTTGAGCTTGCCGGCGGCGGCCTTGGCTTCATGGGCGACATAGGCCGCCTCGAAGGCCGTGCCGTATTTTTCGTGCAGATCGGGCACGTCGACCGGCGAGAACAGGGTCCATTCGGCGTTCTCGTGCACTCGCTTCATGAACAGGTCGGGAATCCAGTTCGCCGTATTCATGTCGTGAGTGCGGCGACGCTCGTCGCCGGTGTTCTTGCGCAGGTCGAGAAACTCCTCGATGTCGAGGTGCCAGGTTTCGAGGTAGGCGCAGACGGCGCCCTTGCGCTTGCCGCCCTGATTGACCGCCACCGCCGTGTCATTCACCACCTTGAGGAAGGGAATGACCCCCTGACTCTGGCCGTTGGTGCCCTTGATGCGGCTGCCCAGCGCGCGCACCGGCGTCCAGTCGTTGCCCAGGCCGCCGGCGTATTTCTGCAGCAGCGCGTTTTCCTTGATCGACTGGTAGATGCCTTCGAGGTCGTCGGCCACCGTGGTCAGGTAGCAGGAGGAGAGTTGGGAATGCAGCGTGCCGCTGTTGAACAGGGTGGGCGTCGAGCACATGAAATCGAAGCTGGAGATCAGGTCGTAGAACTCGATGGCGCGTGTTTCACGGTCGATCTCGTTCAGGGCCAGCCCCATGGCGACGCGCATGAAGAAAATTTGCGGCAGTTCGATGCGTCCGCCTCCGATGTGCAGGAAATAGCGGTCGTACAGCGTCTGCAGGCCCAGGTAGCCAAACAGATGGTCGCGCTCCGGTTTCAGCGCGGTGGCCAGGCGCTCGAGATCGTAGTCCCTGAGGCGCGGGTCGAGCAGTTCGGCGACGACGCCACGCTCGATGAAGAGCGGGAGGTATTCCGCATAGGCCTTCGGCAGCGAACCGTCAGCCGGCGGATGGCCGAAGACTTCGGTGACCAGCGAGGCAAGAAGCAGTCGGGCAGTGACGAAATCGTAGCCCGGATCGCGCTCGATCAGGGTGCGCGACGACAGGATGATCGCCTGCTGCACGTCGGCCATGCTGACGCCGTCGTAGAGGTTCTTCAGGGCGTGGTCGAGGATGAGCTGGGCAGAGATGTCACCGCTCACGCCGGCACAGGCGGCTTCGCAGTCCTTGAGCAAGGCGGCGGTGTCGAGTGGGCGGCGTTTGCCATGGATGACGACGTGCAATGCGGGCGCCTGCGTCTCGGCGTGTGCGGCGCGCTCTGCCGCACGACGCTCGCGGTAGAGGACGTAGGCCCGCGCCACGTCGTGCTCGCCGGAGCGCATGAGGGCGAGTTCGACCTGGTCCTGGATGTCTTCGATCGATACCGTGCCGCCATCCGGCAGACGCCGGGTCAGCGAACGCACGACGGTGTCGGTCAGCTTGGCGACGACTTCCCTGACGCGGGATGACACCGCACTCTGGCTACCTTCGACAGCCAGAAACGCTTTCGTCATGGCGACCGAAATCTTCTCCGGTGCGAAATTGACGACGGCACCATTACGGCGGATGACCCGAAGTGCTACAAGCGCGGATTCGCTGCTGGCAGAGAGAGCTAGGGCTTTGGAGGACATGACGATTCTCCGCGATGAGGGGCGGAGAATCGAAAGAGCGGAGCCGGCGCCAAGCGACAGGTTCCCCGGGTCAGACCCGTTAAGGCAGAACACGCAGCAAGATTGGCGAACGGCAGCACGCAAAGACCTTTCGTCAGGGACACCCCGCCCCATCGTTGGTTGGTTGGACGTTGGGGCAGGTCTCCTGGCTCTCGGGTCTGTGCGCTTCACCCGCCTTCCCGGACGCATCCAGTGGCATTGGGTGGCGAAGCACTCGCCGATTACAGTTGCGGGGGCAGCTCCGGTTTTCAGGTTGAACACCTGGCACCGAATTCCCTTTTAATCCCCGGGTGGGGAACCTTCAACGGAAACTACTTTATCCGGATTGAATTCACGGAGTCAAGAAAAAAACAACTAGCGGTAGTGTGTTTCATTCGTTTGCACACTATATTTAGTGGATAAAGTGGCTGTTCGCTTTGACTCATCACCGCCGCGCCTTGCGCTGCATCCCGCGGCAACTGCGGCGCACCCATGAATTCACTGTGAACATGCCCTAGCGACTGGCGGCCTCGCCAGCCAGCCGGCGCAGCTGGCGGTCGTGCAGGCGAGCGAAGCCGAGCAGGGCGGTCAGGCCGCCGCACAGCGCGAGGAAGATGTCCGACTGGGTGTCCCACGGGTCGCCCTGGGTGCCGAGGAATTCGACGGCGCCCTGGCCGAGCGCCAGGGCGGCGGCCCATTCGATCAGCTCGTAGGTCGCGCTGATCGCCAGCACCACGCAGAGGACCAGGAAGGCGAGCATGCGCGGGCCGCGCACGTGGCCGCCACGGATCAGGATCTCGCGCGCGGCCAGCGCCGGCACGAAGCCCTGGAAGAAGTGGCCGATCTTGTCGTAGGGGTTGCGCTGCAGGTCGAGGAGTTCGGCGATCTGGAAGCCGAGCGGGACGCGGGCGTAGGTGTAGGTACCGCCGAGGATGAGCACGGCGGCGTGCACGAAGATGCCGGCATAGAGCAGGGTGGTCAGCGGAAAGCGCCGGTAGCTCAGGGCCAGCAGGGGCAGGACGACGATCACCGGCAGCACTTCCATCAGCCAGGTGAGGCGGTCGTAGGGCGCGCGGCCCGAGAGGACCAGCAGGCCGAGGGTGACGGCGGCGGCGAGAAGCAGGGCCGCGGTGCGGTCAGGAGTGCCGGCAGCGGGGGGGAGGCGGTCGTTCGTCATGCCGCGCATCATGCCGCCGGCGGTGTTGCCCGGCAAGCCGCCGGGCGGGGCGGCGCGAATCGGGGTAAACTCGCTGCCTCGCGTTTACCTGTTCTCTCCTTCTCATTTTTCTCGTCGCGGCAAGCGGGCCGCGCGGCCGGAACCGGTGGCTTGCCCGTGTAGCGGAACGTTCCCCATGCCTCACCGTACCCTCAAAGTCCCCGAGCGCGGGATGCTCGACGCCTACGAGGCGCTGCTCGCCGCGCGCGGTTTCACCGCCGATGCGGCGCAGCGCGCGGCGGCCGAGCGCCTGCAGCGCCTCTACTACGAACTGCTGTCCTTCAAGGTGTCGCGCGGCAGCACGCTGCGCCGCCTGTTC
>JAPKHL010000008.1 GCA_026646875.1 Rhodocyclaceae bacterium
GCGCGAGCCCGGCGAGAGCACGGCCGCACGCACGCCGGCGGCGGCGAGTCCGTCGGCCAGTGCCTGGGCCCAGGCCAGGTTGAGCAGTCCGGTATCGCGCTCGAGGTCGGTCATGGCGGGGGTCAGGCGCGGCGCGACGGGCGCGCGGTGCCGTGCGCATCCTGCCAGCCGGCGCCGGGGGGAGAGGCGGACGAGACGGAGCCGGTGGCCGCAGCGGCCAGTGCGGCGAGCAGCGGCCCAAGCTTGGCCTCGGTTTCAGCGAGTTCCTGCCGTGGATCGGAACCGGCGACGATGCCGGCGCCGGCGAACAGCTCGGCCTGAGCGCCATCAAGGCGGGCGCAGCGCAGGGCGACGGCGATTTCGCCGTCGCCGTCGCGGTCGATCCAGCCGATGCCGCCGGTGTACCAGTCCGGACGCCGTTCGCGGTGGGCGCGCAGCCAGCGCCGTGCTGCGGCCTCCGGTGTGCCGCCGACGGCCGGGGTCGGATGCAGGCGGGCGATCAGGTCGAACAGGCCGACCCCCGGCAGCGCCCGGCCGGCCACGCTGGTGCGCAGGTGGCGCAACTCGCGCACCGTCATCACCTCGGCGGCTTGCGGTGCGTCGAGACGCGCACACAGCGGTGCCAGCGCGTCGCGCACGGCATCGACCACCAGCTGCTGCTCGCGGCGGTTCTTGTCGTCGTCGAGTGCTTGCGGTGCGTTGGTGGAGCTTGCTCCTGCGCCGGTCCTGCCGGTCGTGTTGTCTTCCCAGACGGTGCCGGCCAGGGCGTCGGCACGCACGATGCCGCTGGCCAGGGTGACCAGCCGCTCCGGCGTGGCACCGAGGAAGCAGCGGCCCGCCTGGCCGATGCCGTAGAGCGTGCATTCCGGGTGGCGGGAGGCCAGCGCGGCGAGCACTGTCGCCGGATCGATGCGACACCGGGCGGCGTAGCTGGCGCTGCGTGCGAGCACCACCTTGGCCAGTTCGCCCTGTGCGATGCCGGCCAGCGCGGCGCGCACGCGGGCGAGGTAGGCCCGCTCGGCCAGCGGCGCCGGCCGGCGCTCGCCGGTCTGCGCCGCCGTGGCGGCCGGGCGGGCCGGCGCGGCAGCCGCCAGCTCGGCCTGCCAGCGCTCGATCGCCGTGTCCGCATCGCGCAGGGTGCAGGTGAACGTCGCGCTGGCCTGTCCCGCGCGCCAGCGCAGGAGAATCGCGGGCACCGCGAGGCGGGCGTTGGGGAGCTCGTCGGGGACACCGTCCGCCGCCTCCTCGTCGAAGGCGAAGCCGATGTGCGCCAGGGGGGAGGGCGCGTTGCCGTCGGCATCGTCGTGCCGCCAGAGCGGAGCCAGTCCGGCGAAGGCTGCCTGCAGCGCCGAGAAACGCGCCGGACCGGCGCTGCAGAAGAGCAGGGCGTGACCGAGGGCGAGGCGCCAGTCGTCGCGCGCAGGCTGTGCCCAAGCCGTGGCCAGGGGCCGCGCGAGATCGGTGGAGAGCCAGTCGCCGCCCGTCGTGGCCGGTGCTTCCAGCGCGAGCGTGATGCTGAGCAGGGCGTTGCCCGGTGTGCCCGCCGGCAGGGCGGCACGGGTGGCGGCCAGCCGCTCGCGCAAACGGGTGAGCGGGGCCGGCTCCAGCGGTTTCAGACCCATCGGTTTCAGGATGCTTCCCGGCAGTCGCGTGCCAGCGCGCGCAGCGCGGCCCGCTCGATCTTGCCCATGGCGTTGCGCGGCAGGCGCGGCACGCCCAGCACCCGACGCGGCCGCTGCGCCGGGGGCAGGTGGCGACGTCCCCAGTCGCGCACGCTCTCCGGCAGGGCGTTGCCGACCACCAGCGCGACCAGCGCATCGCCCCAGACCGGGTCGGGGAGGGCGGTGACCGCCACGTCGGCCACGCCCGGGCAGGCAGCGAGGCAGGATTCCACCTCGAGCGGATGCACGTTCACGCCGCCGCTGACGAAGACGTCGTCGGCGCGGCCGTGCACGCGCAGGTGACCACGGGCGTCGATGCCGCCGAGGTCGGCGGTGCGCAGCCAGCCGTCGGCCGCGAGGCCGTGCCCCGGTGCGAGGTCGGGGTTGAGATAGCCGGCCATCACCTGCGGACCGCGCAGGCAGAGCCGGCCGGTCTCGTCGACCCGGCACGCCAGGCCGTCGAGCAGCGGGCCCACGGCACCCTCGTGCCAGTCGTCGCCGGGGGCGACGAGGGTGGCGGCCTGCGCCGCGCACTCGCTCATTCCCCAGCTCGGGCAGAGTGGCCAGCCGGCGGCGCGGGCGCGCTCGAACAGCGGCCGCGAGAGCGCCGCGCCGCCGATCAGCGCGTGACGCAGGCTGGCTGGCGGCCGCACGTCGAGATCGAGCAGGCGCGCCAGCATCGCCGGCACCAGCGAGAGATGCGTCACCGCCTGGTGCGTCAGCGCGGCGGCCACCGTGGCGGCATCGAAGCCGACGTGCAGCTGCAGCGTGGCGCCGGCACGCAGGCAGCGGTACAGGATGGAGATGCCGCCGATGTGGTGGAGCGGCAGGCAGGCCAGCCACAGATCGCCGGCGCCGAGCGGCAGGCGTGCGTTCGATGCGCGTGCAGCGGCATCGAGGTTGTCCGGCGTCAGCATTACCGCCTTCGGCGTCCCCTCGCTGCCGCTGGTGGCGATGACCAGTGCGATGGCCGGAGCGGCCGTGCCGCACGCCGTGGCCAGGGCGTCGCCGGATGCGGCCGCGTGGGGCGGGGCAATGGCCGTTTCCGGCAGGGGTGGCGGCAGGCGGCGAAGATGAATTCCCCCCTGTGCCCGCAGTGCTGCCCAGCGGGCATCGGCGGTTTGCGGATCGAGCGGCAGCAGGCCGAGGCCGAGGCGCGAGCAGGCGAGGGCGGCGATGACCAGTTCGCTTGCCGTGCCCGCCACGGCGACGATCGGCGGCGTCTCGCCGGTCCCGGTGAGCGCAGCCTGCAGGCGATCCGCCGCGTGTCGCGCGACGGCCGCCAGTTCGGCATGGCTCAGCGTGGCATGCGGCAGGCACAGTGCGGGCCGTTCCGGATGACGGTGGGCGCCGGCGGCCAGCCAGTCGGCGAGGCGGTTCATGGGGTGTGTTGCCCGGGCAGGATAAGCGTTGGATTATACGTGGGCGGCATCCCGGCGCCCTTGCCCGGGATCAAGAAAATGTGCAGGGAAGGGCAGCGGGCACGGGGATGCGCACAGCAGGCTGCGCCTCCCCGCACCTCCGGTGTGTCACTCCGGGCGAACCAGCAGATCCACCCGTTGCGGGCTGTGGAAGGTGGCTCCCGTCGGCGTCAGGTGTCGCGCGAAGGCGTCACGCACCCGGGCGAGACATTCCGGTGAGAGCCGGTGACTGGTGTGGGTGACGTTGATCATGCGCGCCTCGAAGTGCGCGAAGCTGTCGAACTGGCTGCGTGTGGCGAAAAAGAGCTGCCGGCACAGTGCCAGCCGGCCGCTGTCCACCGCCCGGCGGACGGCCGCGAAGGCAGCCTCGCGTACCGTTCTTTCGTCATGGAAGAGCCGCATGATCTCGTTGAGCTCGCCGGCGAACACCGGCTCCGAAATCCAGGCGAGGCCTCCCGGCCGCAGCACCCGCGCGATTTCCGCCAGCGCCCGGTCCATCGCCGGCAGCGGCACGTGGTGCAGGGACTTGAGCATGATCACTACATCCACGCTGGCGTCCTCCAGCGGAATCGCTTCTGCCCCGCCGAGCAGGAAGCGCACGGTGGGCAGATCGGCAATCTCCAGGTTGCGCGCATGCTGGATGGCGTCCACTTCAAGCGCGAGGATCTCGCGTGGCCGCCCGCTCCCGGCCAGCGCCCGCGTCTTCTCCGCCCGGCCGCAGCCCAGTTCGAGCACGCGGGCGCCATCCAGGGGCAGTTCGTCGAGCATCAGCGCCACTTCGTTGCACAGGCGGGTTTGCGTCGGATCGGCGATCTGCATGAAAGGTCCCCCGGGTGAGCGATGACAGCCATCAATATTATCATATGCTGATGCTGTCTGGCCGCCCGGCGGTGGGTTGCAAGGGATCAAGAGGGATCGGGGTGTGCGGAAGTGCTTGAGCCGCCCGGGATAAACCCGCTATAATCGCGGGCTTTTCCACCTTGCTCTACCGTTCGCATGGCGGGGGGCTTTTGCCACAAGGAGTGTTCATGCGCCATTACGAAATCGTTTTCATCGTCCATCCGGACCAGTCCGAGCAGGTCCCGGCGATGGTCGAACGTTACAAGACGCTCGTCACCGCGCAGGGCGGCCAGATCCATCGTCTCGAGGACTGGGGCCGTCGCCAGCTTGCCTACCCGATCCAGAAGATGCACAAGGCGCACTATGTTCTGATGAACATCGAGTGCGACGGTGCCACGCTGGCCGAACTCGAGCATGGCTTCAAGTTCAACGACGCTGTCCTGCGCAGCCTCGTCATCAAGATGAAGAAGGCCGTGACCACGCCTTCGCCGATGATGAAGGAAGAGAAGTCGCGCTCGCTGCTCGAGACCAAGGCCGAGGCTCCCGCCGAAGCCGCCGCGGAACAACCGGCTGCCTGAGCGGCGGGGCTCCGCTGAACCGCGTCGAACTCACCGGCATCCTGATCGAGCGCAAGGCGCTGCGTTACACCCCGGCCGGCGTGCCGGTGATGGAATGCGTGATCGGGCATCAGTCGGAGCAGGTCGAGGCGGGCGGTCCGCGGCGCGTCGAGTGCGAGATCCAGGCGATCGGCCTGGGCGCAATGGCGACGTGGCTGCAGGCGGCGAATCCGGGAAGCGCGGTGCGCGTGACCGGTTTTCTCGCAGCGCGGAGCCAGCACAGCAAACAGCTCAGGTTGCACGTCAATACAATCGAATTCGTAGAAGGAAATCAAAATGGCCAGATTCTTCAAGAAGAAGGATGACAAGAACGGTAAGAAGCGCGGTGGCGGTCTGTTCAAGCGCCGCAAGTTCTGCCGCTTCACCGCGGAAAAGGTTGAGCAGATCGACTACAAGGATGTCGACCAGTTCAAGGAATACATCGCCGAAAACGCCAAGATCATGCCGGCTCGCCTGACCGGCACCAAGGCCGGCTACCAGCGCCAGCTGTCGATCGCCATCAAGCGCGCGCGCTTCCTGGCCCTGCTGCCGTACACCGACAACCACCAGTAATTCGAGGAGAAGACCATGCAAATCATTCTGATGGAAAAGGTCGTCAACCTCGGCAACCTGGGCGATCTCGTCAAGGTCAAGGACGGCTACGCCCGTAACTTCCTGATCCCGAAGGGCAAGGCCAAGCGCGCCACGCCGGCGGCCATGGCCGAGTTCGAAGCCAAGCGCGCCGAGCTGGAAAAGGCCGCCGCCGAGAAGCTGGCCGAGGCCCAGGCCTTCGCCGAGAAGCTTTCCGGCGTGACCGTGACGATCGCCCGTAAGGCCGGCGTCGATGGCCGCCTGTTCGGCTCGGTGACCAACCATGATGTGGCCGACGGTCTCAAGGCCCTGGGCTTCGAGGTCGAGAAGTCGTCCGTGCGCATGCCGGCCGGCCCGATCAAGACGGTCAGCGAGCAGTCGCTGGAAATCGCTCTGCACACCGACGTCGTCGCCACGATCAACGTCGCCGTGGCCGGCGAGCAGTAATCCGGGCGCTTCGCGCGAATCGAACGATCCGAACGATCCGCGCAGCTTCGTCCGCAGCGAAAAAGCCTTGCCATCGGCAAGGCTTTTTCGTTTTCGGGGCCATGCAAGCGCACAGTGCGCTCCGGCTCGGGTAACTCGGGTAAACTTGCCGGCCTGATGGCGTGGCGCGGTTTTCCTCGTCCCGCACCGTCGTGCTTCTCCCCGTCGCAGCGCACCGCCGTGCGCCCCGCGATCCGTTGCAATCGTTGCGAGTGGTTCGAATCCCCATGGCGAAATCCTTCAGCTCTCCCGGCCAGCGCGGACAGTGGTCGAAGCGCGGCGACGGCCCGTCGATCGATCCGGCACTGGCTGCCCTGCGCATTCCACCGCACTCGATCGAGGCCGAACAGTCGGTGCTCGGCGGCCTGCTGCTCGACAACGCGGCTTTCGACAAGATCGCCGATCTGGTCGGCGAGGACGATTTCTATCGCGATGAGCACAAGCGCATCTTCCGGCAGATCCGCAAGCTGCTCGAGCGCGGCAAACCGGTCGATGTGGTCACCGTCGCCGAGAGTCTCGACGCGGCCGGCGAAGGCGGCGATACCGGTGGTCTTGCCTATCTCGGCGAGCTGGCGGCCAACACGCCCTCGGCCGCCAACATCCGGCGTTATGCCGAGATCGTGCGCGAGCGGGCCATTCTGCGCCAGCTGGTGACGGCCGGTGACGAGATTGCCGGCAGCGCGCTCAACCCGCTCGGCCGCGAACCGAAGCAGCTGCTCGACGAGGCCGAGGCGAAGGTGTTCGCCATCGCCGAGGGCGGTTTCCGTAGCCAGACCGGCTTCCAGCACATCAACCCGTTGCTCACGCAGGTGGTCGAGCGCATCCAGGAGCTGCATGACCGCGAGAATCCCTCGGACATCACCGGCATTCCCACCGGCTATGCCGATCTCGACAAGATGACCTCCGGTCTGCAGGCGGGCGACCTGCTGATCGTCGCCGGCCGCCCGTCGATGGGCAAGACCTCGTTCGCCCTGAACATCGGCGAGCACGTGGCGATCGATGTGGGTCTGCCGGTCGCGGTATTCTCGATGGAAATGGGCGGCGCGCAGCTGGCCATGCGCATGCTGGCCTCGGTCGGCCGCCTCGATTCGAACCGGGTGCGCACCGGCCGCCTCAACGACGACGAATGGTCGCGCCTGTCGTTCGCCCTCGGCAAGATGCACGAGGCGCCGATCTACATCGACGAGACGCCGGCGCTCAATCCGATCGACCTGCGTGCCCGCGCGCGGCGCCTGCACCGCCAGTGCGGCAAGCTCGGCCTGATCATCATCGATTACCTGCAGCTGATGTCCTCGGCCAACGGCGGCGGCGAGAACCGGGCCACCGAAATCTCCGAGATCTCCCGCTCGCTCAAGGGACTGGCGAAGGAACTCGGGGTGCCGGTGATCGCCCTGTCGCAGCTCAACCGCTCGCTGGAACAGCGGCCGAACAAGCGGCCGGTGATGTCCGACCTGCGCGAATCGGGCGCCATCGAGCAGGATGCCGACGTGATCATGTTCATCTACCGCGACCAGGTCTATAACCCCGACACGCCGGACAAGGGCACCGCCGAGATCATCATCGGCAAGCAGCGTAACGGCCCGATCGGCATGGTGCGCCTGGCCTTCCTCGGCGAATACACGCGCTTCGAGAACTTCGCCCACCAGGGCGGCGGCGCGGATTACTGACGCCGTTCAGGCCTCGCTGCGCCGGGCCGCGACGGCGTAACCGAGGCGTCCGCCGCGCAGGCTGTCGAAGCGTCCGTCCGCGTTTTCGGCATGCGGCAGCGCGAGGAAGGGCAGGCGGGCACCGGGACTGCCCGGCAGGCCGATGTCCTGCGCAGCGTTGTAGCTGATCCAGTTCATTTCCCAGAAGCCGAAGAGCAGCTTGCGCAGCACCGCGAGGCGCGAGTCGCTGCCGCTCAGTGCCTCCTCGTGGATCGCCTTGCGCACGTCGGAGGGATCGACCGGGATCCAGCCGTAGCCGGGACCGTAGAATTCGGCGCGGCAGTGTTGCGCCTGCGCGAGGTCGCCGCTGGCACCGAGGCTGCCGAACAGGCGCGAGCCGTCGATGCGCAGGCCGAACACCGGCCGCGCCGGGATGCCCATCGAGCGGCAGAGGGCGACGAAGAGCAGCGCGATGTCCGCGCTCTTGCCGCTGAAATGGCCGCCATCGAGCATGGCGACGATGTTGCCGCTACCGAAGCCGGCGCCGCGCGGATCGTGCGTGCTGTGCTCGACCACCCATTCGTAGATGGCCTTGGCCTGCGCCACCGGGTCCTTCATGCGGCCGATGGCGCGTTCGGCGGTCCTGCGCACCAGGCCGTCGGTGGGCACCTGCGCGGTCGGCTGCAGGCAGTGGCGCAGCACTTCGGTGCGCTCGGCCAGCACCTCGCGGCGGGTGATGTCGAAGTGGCGGTCCTGGGTGGCGACACGGGTGATCACCTCGAGCGTTGGCCCCGCGCCGCCGCCTTCCTTGCCTTCCCACTCAGCGTGGAAGACTTCCATCTCGGCGACCGGATCGCGATGGATGCCGGCGCTGGCGAAGTTGCCGCGCCAGCGGTGGCCGAGCGAGCGTTGCCAGGCGGTGTCCTTGTACTGCGCCAGCGGCAGCCACAGGCGCACCGGCCCGCCAGCGGGCAGCGTCAGGGTGGTGGTGATCTCGTAGGTCCGCCACTGCGGGGGCGGCTCGTCAGGCAGGTTGACGACGCTGCGCGGTTCGCGCGCCGGCGGCATCTCGTCGGCGGTCTCGGTGGCGTTCGCAGCGGCGGCGGGGGCGGTGGTTTTCGCAGCTTTCCGGGTGCTGGCGCGTGCCGCCGGTTTTCTGGCCGGAGCCTTCTTGCCGCCGGGCTTGGCGGCGGTCTTGTTGGCCGCGTCCGCCACCGGCGAGGCGAACAGCGGGATCAGCGCCGTGGCGGCGAGGAAGTTGCGTCGCTTCAATCGAACCTCCGGGTGTCGGGCGGGCCCGGATGTGCCCGGCGCGGGCGGCGGGCCGCTGAAACGGACGGGCCGTGCGCGAGGGCACGGCCCGGAAGGAGGCCCGGATTATAGCACTTCGGCCGCGCGGTCCGCGAGGCGGGAACGCTCGCCGCGCTGCAGGGTGATGTGGCCGGAGTGCTCCCAGCCCTTGAAGCGGTCGACCACGTAGGTGAGGCCCGAACTGCCCTCGGTCAGGTAGGGCGTGTCGATCTGCGCGATGTTGCCCAGGCAGACCACCTTGGTGCCGGGGCCGGCGCGCGTGATCAGCGTCTTCATCTGCTTCGGCGTCAGGTTCTGCGCCTCGTCGATGATCAGGAACTTGTTGAGGAAGGTGCGCCCGCGCATGAAATTGAGCGACTTGATCTTGATCCGGCTGCGGATCAGGTCGCGCGTGGCGGCGCGGCCCCAGTCGCCGGCCTCCTCGTCGGTCTTGTTGAGCACGTCGAGGTTGTCCTCCAGCGCGCCCATCCACGGCCCCATCTTTTCCTCCTCGGTACCGGGCAGGAAGCCGATGTCCTCGCCGACCGGGACGGTGACGCGGGTCATGATGATCTCGGAGTAGAGCTTGCTCTCGAGCACCTGCGTCAGGCCGGCGGCCAGCGTCAGCAGGGTCTTGCCGGTGCCCGCCTGGCCGAGCAGGGTGACGAAGTCCACTTCCGGATTCATCAGCAGGTTGAGCGCGAAATTCTGCTCGCGGTTGCGCGCGGTGATGCCCCAGACGTTGTTCTTCGGATGCGTGTAGTCGGTCAGCGTCTGCAGCAGCGCGGTCTTGCCGGCCACCTCGCGGACGATCGCGTAGAGCGGCTGCTCGCCTTCCTGGTAGAGGAATTCGTTGACCAGCAGGTGCGCGCAGAGCGGGCCCTTCAGGCGGTACAGCGTGTGGCTGTCCTTCTTCCACGATTCCATGCCCTGGCCGTGCTTGTCCCAGAAGTCGGGCGGCAACTCGCGCATGCCGGTGTACAGCAGGTCGGTGTCCTCGAGCACCTTGTCGTTGAAGTAGTCCTGCGCCTCCAGCCCGAGCGCGCGGGCCTTGATGCGCATGTTGATGTCCTTGGAAACGAGGATCACCGGACGCTTCGGGTGGCGGCGCTGCAGGTGGATCACCACCGCGAGGATCTGGTTGTCCGCCTTGGCGGTCGGCAGCGCTGCCGGCAGGTCGCCGGAAATCGCCTCGGTCTGCAGGAAGAGGTGGCCGCTGGCCAGCTTGCGCGACGGGCCGTGCAGGGGAATGCCGTCGTCGATGCCGTCGGCCGCGCTGGACACGATCTCGTCCAGCGTGCGGGTCGCCTGGCGGGCGTTGCGGGCGATTTCGGACATCCCCTTCTTGTTGTTGTCGAGTTCCTCCAGCGTCATGATCGGCAGGAAGACGTCGTGTTCCTCGAAGCGGTAGAGGCTGGTCGGATCGTGCATCAGCACGTTGGTGTCGAGGACGAAGAGTTTGGTGGCTTTTGCTTCGGTCTTGCTGCTGGCTGCGGTTTTGCGGGCCATGAGCGTGGTTTCCCCGTGAAGTGAAGAGTGGTTGATCGGCTGGATCAGAGCGTCCGGACGTAGTCGAGCACCTCCTGCGCGTGCCCGGGCACCTTGACCCCGCGCCACTCGCGCCGCAGCACGCCGGCGCGGTCGATCACGAAGGTGCTGCGTTCGATGCCCCGCACCTGTTTGCCATACAGAGTTTTCATCCTGATGACGGAAAACAGCGCGCAGAGCGTTTCGTCCGGATCGGAAACGAGCGGGAAGGGCAGTTCCTGGCGTGCGCGGAAGTTCTCGTGCGAGCGCAGGCTGTCGCGCGAGATGCCGGCCACCACGGCGCCGTGGGCGGCGAACTGCGCATGCAGGTCGCGGAACTGCTGCGCCTCGGTGGTGCAGCCCGGCGTGCTGTCCTTCGGATAGAAGTAGAGGACGACCGGATGGTCGCGCCAGGCGGAAAGGGTGAAGTGCTCGCCGCCGGTGGCCGGCAGGCTGAAGTCGGGAACGGGCTGGTCGATCGCGGCAACGGACATGGGCGGGTTTCCTGCAGGGAGACGTTCCGATTGTTGAATCAAAGCGCGCCGATGGTCAAGCGCGCCGCCCCCCGGCGCGGCTGCGCCGGGGGGCCGCCTTCTGGTAGCATTCGCCCTCGTTCCGAAGATTCGCGCATGTCTCTTTCCCTTTCCGACGTCTTTGCCCCCGACGGTCCGCTGGCTGCCGGCATTCCCGGCTATCGCGTGCGCGCCCAGCAGGTCGAGATGGCAACGCGCATCGCCGAGGCGATGGCGGCCAACCGTGTGCTGGTCGCCGAGGCCGGCACCGGCACCGGCAAGACCTACGCCTATCTCGTGCCGGCGCTGCTGGCCGGCGGCAAGGTGATCGTCTCGACCGGCACCAAGACGCTGCAGGACCAGCTCTTCGCGCGCGACATCCCGACCGTGCGCGCGGTGCTCAAGTCGCCGCTCAAGGCGGCGCTGCTCAAGGGGCGCGCCAACTACCTGTGCCACTACCATCTGGCGCGCGCGCTGGCCGACGGGCGCTTCCTCTCGCGCGAGGATGCCGCACACGCGCTGCGCATCTCGCGCTTCGCCAAGGAGACGCAGACCGGCGACAAGGCCGAGTGCGGCGACGTCCCCGAGAATTCCCCGGTGTGGGGCCTGGTCACGTCGACGCGCGAGAACTGCCTCGGCCAGGAGTGCCCGCACCACAAGGAATGTTTTGTCCTCGCCGCGCGCCGCGACGCGCTGGCCGCCGACCTGGTGGTGGTCAACCACCACCTCTTCTTCGCCGACGTGATGCTGCGCGACGAGGGCACGGCCGAGCTGCTGCCGGCCTGCAACACGGTGATCTTCGACGAGGCGCACCAGCTGCCGGAAACCGCCAGCCTGTTCTTCGGAGAGACCGTCTCGACCGCACAGATCGTCGACCTCGCGCGCGACACGCGCCTCGAGGGACTGGCCTCGGCGAAGGACTTCCTCGACCTGCCCAAGGCCTGCGCGGCGCTGGAAAAGGCGGCGCGCGACCTGCGTCTGACGCTGCCGGTCGAGGCGGCCCGCTTCGCACTGTCGCAGCTGACCGCGCGCATGGGCTTCGAAAACGGCCTGGTCGGCCTGGTGCGCGAGCTGGAAACCTTCGCCGCCGTGCTCGAGACGCAGGCGCAGCGCTCGGAGGGACTGGAAAACTGCTGGCGGCGGAGCGGCGAGCTGCTGACCGCGCTGCGCCGCTGGCAGGCTGGCGGCGAGGCCGACCAGGTGCGCTGGGGCGAGACCTTCACCCAGTCGCTGCAGCTCAATGCCACACCGCTGGTGATCGCCGGCATCATGCAGAAGCAGATGAGCGGCCACCCGCGCGCCTGGATCTTCACCTCCGCAACCCTCGCGGTGCAGCAGGATTTCAGCCACTACTGCGCCGAGATGGGGCTGACCGACGCCGAGGCTGCCTGCTGGGAAAGTCCCTTCGACTACGCCCGACAGGCGGTGCTCTATGCCCCGCGCGGACTGCCCGATCCGAATAGTCACGCCTACACCGAGGCCGTGGTGAAGGCCGCCTTCCCGGTGCTCCGGGCGAGCGGCGGACGCGCCTTCTTCCTGTGCACCTCGCTGCGCGCCATGCGCCGCACGCGCGAGCTGCTGGCCGAGGCGCTCGAGCGGGCCGGGCTCGACTTCCCGCTGCTGATGCAGGGCGAGGGCGGCAAGAACGAACTGCTCGAACGCTTCCGCCGTCTCGGCAACGCCATCCTGGTCGGCAGCCAGAGCTTCTGGGAGGGCGTCGATGTGCGCGGCGAGGCCCTCTCGCTGGTGGTCATCGACAAGCTTCCCTTCGCGCCGCCCGACGATCCGGTGCTGGCGGCGCGCATCGAACGGATGAAGGAGGCCGGCCGCAATGCCTTCATGGAATACCAGCTGCCGCGCGCGGTGATCAACGTCAAGCAGGGCGCCGGCCGCCTGATCCGCGACGAGACCGACCGCGGCGTACTGATGATCTGCGACCCCCGCCTGATCGACAAACCCTATGGCCGGCGCGTCTGGCGCAGCCTGCCGCCGATGAAGCGCACGCGCGAGCTCGACGAGGTGCTCGCCTTCTTCGGCGCCGACCGGCTGGAGTAGCATACGCCCATGCAAGCACATTCCCTCCTGCCGCCCGGCGTCAGCCTGCCGGCCGATTGCCGCGAAGCGGCCGCGGTACTCAACCGCGGTTGCGCCTGCGTATCCGTCGACCACGAAGCGCTCCGCCATGCCCTCGAGGCCGGCACGGACGTCCTCTCGCATGCCGACCTGCTGGCCTCGCGTCCGCACCTCTTCTCCGACACCATGGTTTTCGTCGGCGAGGCGCATCTTGCGCGCATGGCCGAACTGATCGACGCCATCGAAGGGATCGTCGCCCTGCCGGCCTGGCGCGAACGGGTGCTGGCCTGGGCCCCGGAAAGCGCCCGCCACACGCCGCGCGCCGCCAGCGTCTTCTTCGGCTACGACTTCCACCTCGGCGACGACGGGCCGCAGCTGATCGAGATCAACACCAATGCCGGCGGCGGCCTGCTCGGCGCCCGCCTGCTGCGCGCCCAGCGCGCCTGCTGCGGCAGCCTGGCCGGGCGCATCGCCGCGCCCGAGGAGATCGAGGCCGCCTTCGTCGACATGTTCCGCGAGGAATGGCGCCTGGCGCGTGGCGCGGAAACTCCGCTGCGGCGCATCGCCATCGTCGACGAGGCGCCGCAGGCGCAGTACATGGCCCCCGAGTTCGCGCTTTTCCGCCGGCTCTTCCTCGCCGCCGGCATCGACGCCGTGATCGCCGACCCGCGCGAGCTGAGCCTTGCCGACGGTCGCCTGCATTGCCAGGGCGCGCCGGTCGACCTGGTCTACAACCGGCTCACCGACTTCGCCCTCGACGCGCCGGAGAACGCCGCCCTGCGCGCCGCCTGGCTGGCCGATGCGGCGGTGATCACTCCGCATCCGCAGGCACACGCGCTCTATGCCGACAAGCGCAACCTGGTGCTCCTCACCGACCCCGACTGGCTGAACGCCATCGGCGTCGATGCGTCGACGCGCGCCCTGCTGCTCGGCAGCATTCCCCGCACGCTGGAGGTGCGGCCCGAGACCGCTGAGGAATTCTGGCGCAGCCGCCGCCAGTGGTTCTTCAAGCCGGCCGCCGGCTTCGGCAGCCGCGCCGCCTATCGCGGCGAGAAGCTGACCAAGCGCGTCTTCGAGGAGATCGCGCGCGGCGGCTACATCGCGCAGGCGCTGGTGCCCCCGTCCGAGCGGCGCCTCCTGGTCGACGGCGTCGAGCAGGATCTCAAGCTCGACCTGCGCAACTACGTCTATCGCGGTGCGGTCCAGCTGGTGCTGGCGCGTCTCTATCAGGGGCAGACGACCAATTTCCGTACCCCCGGTGGCGGTTTCGCCGCCGTTTTCTCGGTTCCCTGCCAGGGAGAAAAGAAGGTTTGCGCATGAAGGCATTCGGTATCGCCGGCTTCTCCGGATCGGGCAAGACCACCCTCATCGAGCAGTTGCTGCCGCTTCTCGTGGCGCGCGGCCTGACCGTCTCGGTGATCAAGCACACCCACCACGAATTCGACATCGACCGGCCGGGCAAGGATTCCTACCGGCACCGGGTGGCCGGCGCGCACGAGGTGATGCTGGCCGGCAACGCACGCTGGGTGCTGATGCACGAGCTGCGCGACGCGGAGGAGCCGACCCTGAGCGAGCAGCTGCGGCATTTTTCCCCCTGCGACCTGGTGCTGGTCGAGGGCTTCAAGCGCGATCCCCTGCCGAAGCTGGAGGTGCATCGGCCGTCCACCGGCCGGCCGCCGCTGTGGCCGGAGAATCCGCACGTGGTCGCCGTCGCCTGCGACGAGCCGGGCGCAGCGACCCTGCCGGCGCATCTGCCGGTGCTCGATCTCAACGATCCGGCGGCGATCGTCGCGTTCCTGCTCGACGCCCTGGACATGAAGGACTGAAAGGAAAGCCATGCTGTCGTTCGAAGAGGCGCTCGCCCGCCTGCTTGCCGCCGCCGTGCCGGTGGCCGAAACCCTGGCCGTGCCCACCCTGGAGGCCGCCGGGCGCGTGCTGGCCGCCGACCAGCTGGCGCCGCTCGACGCGCCGCCGCTCGACAACTCGGCGATGGACGGCTACGCCGTGCGTGCCGCCGACGTCGCCGCCGCCGGCACCGTACTGCCGGTCGCGCAGCGGATTCCGGCGGGCAGCGTCGGCGTGCCGCTGCAGCCCGGCACCGCCGCGCGCATCTTCACCGGCGCCCCGATGCCGGCCGGTGCCGATGCGGTGGTCATGCAGGAACGTTGCGCGCATGCCGGCGAAGGCGTGCGCTTCGAGCACGTGCCGCGTGCCGGCGAGAATGTCCGCCGCGCCGGCAGCGACATCGCCACCGGCAGCCGCATCCTGGCCGCGGGCCAGCGTCTGCGCGCCCAGGACACCGCGCTCGCTGCCTCGGTCGGCATCGCCACGCTGCCGGTGCGCCGCCGCCTGCGTGTCGCCGTCTTCTTCACCGGCGATGAACTGCGCATGCCCGGCGAGGTCCTTGCGCCGGGCAGCATCTACAATTCCAACCGCTTCCTGCTGACCGGGTTGCTCGCCGGGCTCGGTTGCGAGGTGCGCGATCTCGGGCAGGTGCCCGATTCGCTGGAGGCCACCCGCGCCGCCCTGCGCGCCGCGGCGGCCGACGCCGACCTGATCCTCACCTCCGGCGGCGTCTCGGTCGGCGAGGAGGACCACGTCAAACCGGCGGTCGAGGCCGAGGGGCGGCTCGACATGTGGAAGATCGCCATCAAGCCGGGCAAGCCCCTGGCCTTCGGCGAAATCGATCCGGCCGACCCGGCGCGGCGCCCGGTGGCCTTCGTCGGCCTGCCCGGCAACCCGGTCTCCGGCTTCGTCACCTTCCTGACCCTCGTGCGTCCCTTCATCCTGCGCCTGCAGGGCGCGGCCCGCGAGATGCCGGCGGCCTACACCCTGCGCGCCGACTTCGACTGGACGCGCCCCGACGCCCGCCGCGAATTCCTGCGCGTGCGACTGAATGCCAGCGGCGGTCTCGATCTCTTCCCGAACCAGGCCTCCGGGGTGCTGACCTCGGCGGCCTGGGCCGACGGACTGCTCGACAATCCCCCGCAGCAAGCCATCGCGCGCGGCGATGCGGTGCGCTTCCTTCCCTTTTCCGAACTGCTGGGGTGACCGCCATGCTGAAGATCCTCTATTTCGCCAGCCTGCGCGAGACCCTCGGCCTCGGTGCCGAGGACCTGCCGCTGCCGCCCGGCGTGCACGATGTCGGCGGCCTGCTCGCCGCGCTGGTGGCCCGGGGCGGTGACTGGCAGAAGCTGGCGACGGTGAAGAACCTGCGCTACGCGGTCAATCAGGAGATGGCGCGCCTCGACACCCCGCTGCGGGCGGGCGACGAGGTGGCCTTCTTCCCGCCAGTGACCGGGGGCTGAGATGACCACGGAGACAGCGGCAGGGATGGGGGCCGGGAAACCGGCGAACGTCAGCGTCTCGGTGCGGGAAGCCGATTTCGACACCGGCGCCGAGATCGCCGCGCTGCGCGCCGGCGATCCGCGCATCGGCGCGGTGGCCTGCTTCGTCGGCCTGGTGCGCGACATCAACGACGGCGCCGGCGTTTCCGAAATGACCCTGGAGCATTACCCGGGAATGACCGAGAAGGCGCTCGAGGCCATCGTCGCCGAGGCGCTGACGCGCTGGGACGTGTATGGCGTGCGGGTGATCCACCGCGTCGGCCGCCTGCTGCCGACCGACCAGATCGTCCTCGTTGCGGTGAGCAGCGCGCATCGCGGCGAAGCCTTCGCCGCCTGCGAGTTCGTCATGGACTACCTGAAGACGCGCGCCCCGTTCTGGAAGCGCGAGGTGACGCCGGACGGCGCACGCTGGGTCGACGCGCGCGAGACCGACGACAGCGCGGCCGAACGCTGGCAGCGCTGAGGCCGGTCCCCGGCGCGCGGCGTCGCCGGAAAAACAACGCGGCCCGATACCACCGTCTAATGCAGCCTGAAGCGGCTGACCGAGGCGTGCAGCGAGCTGGAGAGCTGCTGCAGGTGGCGTGCGGCTTCGGCCGTGTGGCGTACGGCGCTGGCGCCTTCCTCGGACATCTGCGCGATGCTCTCGATGTTCTTGGCGATGTCGCTCGAGGCGGCGCCTTGCGAACCTCGTCGGCGACCACTGCGAAGCCGCGCCCCTGTTCGCCGGCGCGGGCCGCCTCGATGGCGGCATTGAGGGCGAGCAGGTTGGTCTGGTCCGCGATCTCGCGGATGGTCTTGACGATCGAGGTGATCTGGTCGGACTGCTGTCCGAGATCCTCGATGATCGCCGAGGAGGACTGCACCGCCCCGGAGATGTTCTGCATCTCGGCGGCGGCGCTCTGGATCACGCCGGTGCCCCGGCTCGACAGCTCGCCGGCCTGCACCGAGATCCCGTGCGCTTCGCGCGCATTCTCCGCCACCTGGTCGATGCTCACCGTCATTTCCTCGACGGCGGCGGCCATCGCCGAGGCTGCTTCGCTCTGCTGGCGGGAGCGGTCGGCGACTTCTTCGGAGGCGTGCAGCAGCTGCTCGGAGGCGGTCGCCAGCTGTTCGGCGCCGTTCACGATCTCGTCGATCATGCGGCGCAGGGTTTCCTGCATCTCCTTCATGCCGGCCAGCACGCTGGTCCGGTCGCCGGCGGCGCAGACGACATCGGTGGTCAGATCGCCGGCCGCGATGCGGCGGGTGATCTGCGAGGCGTAGTGCGGATCGCCGCCCAGGGTGCGGATCAGGTTACGGCCCACCAGGGCCAGCGAGACGGCGATGAAGCCGCCGATGGCCAGGCCCCAGCCAAGGAAGATCAGGGCGTTGCGGCGGAAGATCGCGTCGACGTCGTCGAGGTAGATGCCGCTGCCGATCACCCAGCCCCAGGTGTCGCTGCCCTTGACGTAGGAAATCTTGGCAACGGGGGCGTCGAAGCCCGGCTTGGGCCACAGGTAGTCCACGAAGCCGGCGCCCTTGCCGCGCACCACGCTGTTGAATTCGAGGAACAGCAGCTTGCCGCTGGCATCCTTCAGCTGGTCGAGCTTCTTGCCGTCGAGTTCGGGCTTGATCGGGTGCATCACCATCAGGTCGTCGAGGCCGTTGATCCAGAAATACTCGACCTTGTCGTAGCGCATGTTGCGCACCACGGCGATGGCCTGCTTCTGCGCCTCCTCGAGCGGGAGAACGCCCTCCCGCGCGAGTTTCTCGTAGTGCGCAACGGTGGTGTAGGCAACCTCGACGAGATTGCGCACCTTTTCCTGGCGGTCGCTCAGCAACTGCTGCCGCTCGTTCATCAACAAAATGGTGAACAGCACCGCCAGACCGACGACGGTGGCGACGGTGAGGGCAATCAGCTTGGTGCGCAATGACAGGCCCGGTCGGGATTCCATGGACGTTCTCCTTGCCGGCCCGTCCACGGAAATGGACGGGCCTTATCTGGTTATGTTCATTTTCTATACAACGCTATTTTAGGATAAATCCCGGTCGGGACGAAGGTTATGCCGCAACGCGCGGGTCAGCCTTCGGTGTCGCGGCGCTTGCCATCGAGCCCGGCGAGGGCCTCTGCCGCCGTCTCGTAGACGTGCGGCGCCACCTGGCGGTGCTCGAGCGCCGCGCCGAGTTTGGCGCGCATGAAGGTCGAGGTGGTGTAGCGGGTGACGCCGGCGTAGTAGCGGGTGACCACGTCGCGCACCATCTCGATGTAGGTGTCGAGCAGCTCGGGGGCGATCGAGAAGTTGTCGTAGTTGACGATTGCCAGCACCTTGCGGCCGAGCGGGCCGAGGATGCGGTCGATGTGTGCGCGGATCTCGCCGATCTGGCTTTCGCCACGGATGTTGAGCCCCTCGAAGTTGACGAAGAAGAGGTTCTGCCGGCGGTCGTAGGTCAGGCGTTTGTCGAGCGGAATTTCCACCATGCGCCGGCGCAGCCCGATCGAGCCGTCGATGAACAGCGCGGCATCCATGCGCTTGAGATGCGGGCTGATGCGCGGCTCGAAATCCATGTGCGCGAGGATATCGCGCTGCAGGTCGATGCCGGGCGCGATCTCGATCAGTTCCATGCCCGTCTCGGTGAGCTGGAAGACGCAGCGCTCGGTGATGTAGAGCACCGGCTGGTGCCGTTTCATGGCGTAGGTGCCACTGAAGGTGCGGTGTTCTACTTCGGCGACGAACTTGCGCGACTGGCCCTCGCGCAGGATCCTCAGCTGTCCGTCGACCACCGCCGTTGCCAGGTCGCCGGCGGTGAAGGTGCCGACGAAGACTACCTTCTTGGCGTTCTGGCTGATGTTGATGAAGCCGCCGGCGCCGGCCAGGCGCGGACCGAACTTGCTGACGTTGAGGTTGCCCTCGCGGTCGGCCTGGGCCAGGCCGAGGAAGGCCAGGTCGAGCCCGCCGCCGTCGTAGAAATCGAACTGGCTCGGCTGGTCGATGATCGCTTCGGTATTCACCGCCGCGCCGAAATTGAGGCCGCCGGCGGGGATGCCGCCGATCACGCCGGGTTCGGCGGTCAGCGTCATCAGATCGAGCACGCGCTCCTCGGCGGCGACCGAGGCCACGCCCTCGGGCATGCCGATGCCGAGGTTCACCACGGCGCCGGCCATCAGCTCGCAGGCGGCGCGGCGGGCGATGATCTTGCGCTCGCTCATGGCCATCGGGGGGATGGCCGACATCGGCACGCGAATCTCGCCGGAAAAACCGGGGTTGTAGGCTTCGAGGAAGGTCTGCATGTGGTACTCGGGTTTTTCGGCGACCACTACGCAGTCGACCAGCACGCCGGGAATCTTCACCTCGCGGGGATTGAGCGTGCCGCGGTCGGCAACGCGCTCGACCTGGACGATGACGATGCCGCAGGAATTGTGGGCCGCCATGGCGATGGCCTGCGCTTCCAGGGTCAGGGCCTCCTTTTCCATCGTCACGTTGCCGTCGAGATCGGCGGTGGTGCCGCGGATGATGCCGACATTGACCGGGAACGTCTTGTAGAACAGGTAGTCCTCGTCGCCGATACGCATCAGTTCGACCAGATTCTCGGTGGTGCAGGCGTTGATCCGACCGCCGCCGTGGCGCGGGTCGACGAAGGTGCCGAGTCCGACGCGAGTGATCTGGCCGGGCTTGCCGGCGGCGATGTCGCGCAGCAGGTGGGAAATGACGCCCTGCGGCAGGTTGTAGGCCTCGATGCGGTTCTCCACGGCCAGCTTCTGCAGGCGTGGCGCCAGCCCCCAGTGGCCGCCGACGACGCGGCGCACCAGGCCGGCGTGGCCGAGATGGTTGAGCCCGCGCTCCTTGCCGTCGCCCTGACCGGCGGCGTAGAGCAGCGTCAGGTTGCGCGGCGCGGCTTCCTCGAGAAAGCGTTTCTCGAGGGCGACGGCGATGTTCTCGGCAAAGCCGATACCGACGAAGCCGCCGGTGGCGACGGTGTCGCCGTCGCGGATCAGGCGCACGGCCTCGGCGGCGCTGACGATCTTGTCCTTCTTCGGCAACTCGCCGCCGGCGAGAAGCGGGTGGCTGGGCAGGTCAGGCATGGGAACTCCCTGGCAGGATGAGGAGGATGGGCGGGTGGGGGAATGCGGGGCGGCTCAGGTGTCGTCGTTGCCGTCATGTTCGTTGCGTTCGCCACGATCGTCGCGGTCACCGTCGGCCGTGTCGCTACCTGGCGCGCTCAGGCCGAGTACCGCCATCTTCTTGTACAGCGTGGCGCGCCCGAGGCCGAGCCGGCGTGCTGCCGGCACGACGCGTCCGCCGCAGGCCGCCAGCGTGCGGCGGATCAGCTTCCGCTCGAAATCGGCGAGCGCCTGCCGGTAATCCATCCATGACGGTGCTTCCTCCGCGTCGGCAACGACCGGGCCATCGTCGGGGCGTACGATGCCCCGGAAATCTCCGGCATCGAGGATGCGGTGCTCCGAGAGCATGGCGGCTTGCTCCAGCACGTTGCGCAGTTCGCGCAGATTGCCGCGCCACGGGCAGCGCTGCAGCAGGGCCAGTGCGGAGGCGTCCAGGCGGCAGGCAGGTTCGCCGCTGGCGGCGGCCATCTGCTGGAGGAGGTGGCGGCACAGCGCCTCGATATCCTCGCGGCGCTCGCGCAGCGGGGGCAGGGTGATCGGCAGCACGTTGAGGCGGTAGAACAGGTCGCTGCGGAAGCGTCCCTCGGCGACGCGCTGTGCGAGATCGGCGCTGGTCGCGGCGACGATGCGCACGTCGACGCGGATCACCTTGTTCGAACCGAGCGGTTCCACCTCCTGCTCTTGCAGGACTCGCAGCAGTTTGGCCTGCAGGGCGAGCGGCATGTCGCCGATCTCGTCGAGGAAGAGGGTGCCGCCGTCGGCCAGTTCGAACTTGCCGATGCGTCCGCGCCGGTCGGCGCCGGTGTAGGCCCCCGCCGCGGCACCGAAGAACTCGGCCTCGAGCAGCGCCTCGGGGATGGCGGCGACATTGACGCTGACGAAGGGCCGGTCGCTGCGCGGCGAGGCATCGTGGATCGCGTGCGCCAGCAACTCCTTGCCGGTACCGGTCTCGCCGAGCAGCAGCACGGTGCTCGACAGGCGCGCGCAGCGCATGGCCTGGCGCTTCACGGCCAGTGCGGCGGCGCTGCGGCCGATGTAATCGGCGAAGGTGTAGCGGGCGCGGCGGGCGTCCGAGAGGCGCTTCTGCGCCTCGGAGAGTTCGCGCTGCAGCTTGCCGACCCGGGTGAACAGGGGTTGCAGCGGCTGCAGGTGATCGAACAGGGCGAGACCGACGGCGCCGATCACCGTGCCCTCGTCGTCGCGCAGCGGCAGGCGGGTGACCACGAAGGCGGTGCCGTCCACCTCCATGATGTCGAGCAGGATCGGCTCGCCGGTTTCGACCACCCGGCGCATCAACGAACTGGGGATCAGCTCCTCGACCGGGCGGCCGATGGCGCGCGTCGCATCGGGCTGGCCGAAGCGCGCCGCATAGCGTTCGTTGATCCAGACGATGCGGGCCTCGCGGTCGACCACCAGGGTGCCCTCGCAGAGCGCATCGAAACTGTCGAACAGCGTGCGCATCGCGCGCTGGCGGATGCTCGCGTAATCGAGCCCCGGCTCGACCCGTAGCGGTTTGGACATGGCGTGCATGAACCCTCGGAGGCTGGCGGTAAGGGCGATGTTACACCAGCGGCCGCCGGGCGCCAGCGGCCCGGTCGCGCCCTGGCAGAGTGAAAGCAACTCCCGGACCAATCGTGCAAGATGTTGATAATTAAATTAATGTAAAACCAATGCCCATTCTTTGTCCCGAAAGCGGGACGGCGCTCCGGCGCCGTGCGGCCGGGCTGTCCCGGAAGATGGACGCGCGAGCTGGGGACAGCCCTTGAAATGCCGTGCGCAACCCCCATCTGCCGGACATCCGAATCCGACAGGGAGCAGCACGATGCGTCTCGACAAACTCACCACCAAGTTCCAGCAGGCCCTGGCCGACGCCCAGAGCCTGGCCATCGGCCACGACAACCAGATGATCGAGCCGCTGCACCTGCTGCTCGCCCTGCTGCAGCAGGACGACGGCAGCACCGCCTCGCTGCTCGCCCGCGCCGGGGTCAATGTGCCGCCGCTGAAGGCCGCGCTGGATCAGGCCATCGACCGCCTGCCCAAGGTCGAGGGGCATGGCGGCGAGGTGCAGATCGGGCGCGACCTGACCAATCTGCTGAACCTGACCGACAAGGAAGCCCAGAAAGCCGGAGACCAGTTCGTCGCCAGCGAGATGTTCCTGCTCGCGCTGTGCGAGGACAAGGGTGAGTGCGGTCGTCTGGCCAAGCAGCACGGCCTCTCGCGCAAGGCGCTGGAGCAGGCGGTGGCGTCGGTGCGTGGCGGGCAGGGCGTCGATAATCAGGAGGCCGAGGGGCAGCGCGAATCGCTCAAGAAATACTGCATCGACCTGACCGAGCGCGCGCGGCAGGGCAAGCTCGACCCGGTGATCGGCCGCGACGACGAGATCCGCCGCGCCATCCAGATCCTGCAGCGGCGCACCAAGAACAACCCGGTGTTGATCGGCGAGCCGGGCGTCGGCAAGACCGCCATCGTCGAGGGCCTCGCCCAGCGCATCGTCAATGGCGAGGTGCCGGAGACGCTGAAGGGCAAGAAGGTGCTCTCGCTCGACATGGCGGCGCTGCTGGCCGGTGCCAAGTACCGTGGCGAGTTCGAGGAGCGCCTGAAGGCCGTGCTCAAGGAGATCGCCCAGGACGAGGGGCGCATCATCGTCTTCATCGACGAGCTGCACACCATGGTCGGCGCCGGCAAGGCCGAGGGGGCGATGGATGCCGGCAACATGCTCAAGCCGGCGCTGGCGCGCGGCGAGCTGCACTGCGTTGGCGCGACGACGCTCGACGAGTACCGCAAATACATCGAGAAGGACGCCGCGCTCGAACGCCGCTTTCAGAAGGTGTTGGTCGACGAGCCCTCGGTCGAGAGCACCATCGCCATCCTGCGCGGCCTGCAGGAGAAGTACGAGCTGCACCACGGCGTGGACATCACCGATCCGGCCATCGTTGCCGCCGCCGAGCTCTCGCACCGCTACATCACCGACCGCTTCCTGCCGGACAAGGCGATCGACCTGATCGACGAGGCGGCCTCGCGCATCAAGATGGAGATCGACTCCAAGCCGGAGGTGATGGACAAGCTCGAACGTCGCATGATCCAGCTGAAGATCGAGCGCGAGGCGGTGAAGAAGGAGAAGGACGAGGCCTCGAAGAAGCGCCTGGCGCTGATCGAGGAGGAGCTCGCCCGCCTGGAGCGCGAGTACAACGATCTCGACGAGGTGTGGAAGGCCGAGAAGGCGCAGGTGCAGGGCAGCGCCCACATCAAGGAGGAGATCGATCGCCTGAAGGCGGAGATTGCCCGCCTGCAGCGCGAGGGCAAGCTCGACAAGGTGGCCGAGCTGCAGTACGGCAAGCTGCCGCAGCTCGAGGCGCAGCTGAAGGCGGCCGAGGTCGCGGGCAAGGGCGCCGGCGACAATGCGCCGAAGAACCGCCTGTTGCGCACCCAGGTCGGCACCGAGGAGATCGCCGAGGTGGTCAGCCGCGCCACCGGCATCCCGGTTTCCAGGATGATGCAGGGCGAGCGCGAGAAGCTGCTCAGGATGGAGGAGCGCCTGCACCAGCGGGTGGTCGGCCAGGACGAGGCGGTGCGCCTCGTCGCCGACGCCATCCGTCGTTCGCGCGCCGGCCTCGGCGACCCGAACCGTCCCTACGGCTCCTTCCTCTTCCTCGGTCCGACCGGTGTCGGCAAGACCGAGCTGTGCAAGACGCTGGCCGAATTCCTCTTCGACAGCGAAGAGCACCTGATCCGCATCGACATGAGCGAGTTCATGGAGAAGCACTCGGTGGCCCGCCTGATCGGCGCGCCGCCGGGCTACGTGGGCTACGAGGAAGGCGGCTACCTGACCGAGGCGGTGCGCCGCAAGCCGTACAGCGTGATCCTGCTCGACGAGGTCGAGAAGGCGCACCCGGACGTCTTCAACGTGCTCCTGCAGGTGCTCGACGACGGTCGCATGACCGATGGCCAGGGCCGCACCGTCGACTTCAAGAACACCGTGATCGTGATGACTTCCAACCTCGGCAGCCAGATGATCCAGCAGATGAGCGGCGACGACTACCAGCTCATCAAGCTGGCGGTGATGGGGGAAGTGAAGACCTACTTCCGGCCGGAGTTCATCAACCGCATCGACGAGGTGGTCGTCTTCCACGCGCTCGACGAGAAGCATATCCGCTCGATCGCCCGGATCCAGCTGGCCTACCTGGAAAAACGCCTGGCCCAGCTGGAAATGACGCTGGCGGTGGACGACAGCGCGCTGGCCGAGGTGGCCGCTGCCGGCTTCGATCCGGTCTTCGGCGCACGGCCGCTGAAGCGCGCCATCCAGGCACAGATCGAGAACCCGCTGGCGCGCGCCATCCTGGAAGGCCGCTTCGCCGCAAAGGACACCATCCGCGTCCGCTGCGAAGCCGGCGTGATGCGCTTCGAGCGGGCCTGAGCCGGCCCCGGGGTTGCCCCTTCCCACCCCCCACCCCCCGCCCGGCGCCACTGCCGGACGGGGGCCGTCCTTCCTGTTGCACCTCCGCCCGCCGGCGCATCTTTTCTCGCGCTTCGCGCAACCGGCGCTTGACGGCACGGTCAAACAGGCGGATAGACTGACGGTGTGGACGCGCTCCGCACGTGCTCTGTCCATGGAACCCCTCGATCAACCATTGAAACGATGTTGCAGGAGAAGTGCAGGACCCTTGAAATCGACGAATCCGGACGCATCTCTTGAACAGGCCCTCCGGGGCGGAAAGGAGCTGTCATGAACATCGTCTACAACAGCGAGCACTACGCCATCGTGGCCTATCCGGTGCAGCAGGGGTTCGAACTGGTCGACAAGGCGGGAAGCCGGGTACTGTTCGTCCAGGGGTCGGTGGCGCGGAACCTGCGTGCCGCGATCGACAGCATTCCCGACGAGGAGCGGGACGAGGAGGCGATCGACGCCCTGCTCGACGATTACTGCGCCGGTTCGGCGCGGCCCATCCGTTACCACTAGGGCCGGCGGATGCGTTGCCGGAGCGGGCGGCGGTGTATAATCGCCGCCTCGCTGGCTTGGCGAGCATCCTCCAATCAACCCTGGGTCGCGGGAGAATCCGAATGGCGCTGTACGAGTCCGATCACACCAAATTCATGCGGGAAATGATGGACAAGCACCCCGAGTGGGCCGAGGACCAGCGGCGCGGTCGCGCCATCTGGTGGGACCGCAAGACGCCGCCCGCCGAGCAGAAGGCCTTCAGCGAGGCACGCGAGGCGCAGCGTCCCTATCCCTACGATACCCACTTCGCGCAGTCGTAAATCCGGCCACGCCGTCCGGCGCGGCCGACATCCGGCGGTACGATGACGCAATGAAAACGGCCAGGCCATCCGCCTGGCCGTTTTCATTGCCGCCGCCGGGCAGATTGCCCGATCGCCGCTGGATTCCTGCCTCTCCCGTCCTGGCCACCCCCCGCCCGCCGGCGTCCCTCCTAGAATTCCCGGACGGCATGTGCCGTTCGATGAACACGACAAGGAGGTTTTCATGCGCTTCTTTCCCGCCACCCTGCACGCCCCGCTCGCCAGGGCGCTGCTCCTGCTGACCGGCAGCCTGGCCGCCACCGCGCACGCGGCACCGCTGCAGGTCGAGGAGAGCGCCGTCTTCGCCGCGCCGCCTGCCCGTGTCTGGAAGATCGTCGGCGATTATCGCGGCATCGCCGACTGGCACCCGGCGGTGGCCCGCACCGAGATCGTCAAGGGCCGGAACAACGCGCGGGGCGCGGTGCGCTCGATCGTCACCCGCGACGGTGCGACCATCGTCGAAGAACTGCTGGCCTACGAGGGCGGGCGGCGCACGCTGCGCTACCGGATCGTCGAATCGCCGCTGCCGGTACGCGATTACGTGTCGACGCTGAGCGTACAGCCCGAGGGCAAGGGTGCGCGCGTGGTGTGGAAGAGCGAGTTCAACCGCAGCGCCGACGTCGACGATGCCCGCGCCCGGGAGATCATCGCCGGCATCTACCAGGCCGGCTTCGGCGGTGTGCGCGCGCGGCTGGGCGAGGGGGCGGCGGCGAAGTGAGCCGTTCCTGATCGTTCCGCCGCCGGTTCCGCGCGGGCCGGCGGCGGGATCGCCGCGCGGCGGCCGGCCGTGCCCGGCGTGCTACGGCTGCCGCGCCGGCGGCGGCTTCAGCCGGTAAACCTGGAAAATGTCGCCGGTCCGGTAGCCGAAGATCTGGTTGCCGCCGGCGGCGACGGCGACGTATTGGATGCCGTCGATGCGGTAGGTGATCGGCGGGGCGTTGACGCCGGCATCCAGACGGTCGCTCCACAGCACTTCGCCAGTTTCCGCGTCGTAGGCGTTGAACCGTCCGTTGCCTTCGCCCATGAACACCAGCGCGCCCGCCGTGGCCAGTACGCCGCCGACCAGCGGCTGCTCCGTCCGGCGCTGCCAGCGGATCTTTCCCGAGACCAGGTCGATCGCCGACAGCACGCCCCAGCGGGGAACGTCCATCTGCGGCTCGAGCATGGTGTATTCGATGGCCGGTTTGTCCCCCTTGGCGGCGATCCGCTGTTTCGTGTATTTCACCGGCCAGTGGATGCCCGGGACGTAGACCACCTGCCGCTTTTCGTCGAGCGCGGTGGGCGACCAGTTGATTCCCCCGAGCACGCCGGGGAGGATGACCCGGCCTTCCGGGGTCGGGCTGGTGAAGGTGTCCCGGTGCTCGACGAATTCGTCCGAGCGGCGTAGCAGTTCGCCGGTCAGACGGTCGTGGATGTAGTACCAGCCGGTCTTCGCGGCCTGGCCAACGGCGGGCACCCGCTTGCCCCGGTGCGGATAATCGAACAGCACCGCCGGACTGGCCACGTCGTAGCCCCACTGATCGTGCGGTACCTGCTGGTAGTGCCAGCGGATCTTTCCGGAATTCACGTCCAGGCATACCAGGGACACCGTGTACAGGTTGTCCCCCGGTCTCGAGGTGCCGTCCATCTGCGGCGAGGGGTTGCCCGTGCCGAAGTAGAGCAGGCCGTTCTCGTGGTCGATCGCGGGCGTGGACCAGGCGGAGCCGCCGCCGTACTTCGCCGCCTCGGGGTACTTCGCCAGATCGGCGCGTTCCCGCGCGGTATCCCGGTGCAGCGGCAGGCCGTCGGGGGTGGTTTCCCTGAACTCTCCCTCCCAGTGGGCGGGGGCAATGGTGTCGAACTGCCAGATCCGCTTGCCGGTCTCCGTGTCGAAGGCTGCGAGGAAGCCGGAGCGTCCGTAATTTCCGGCGAAGCCGACGACCGCACCGAGCGGTGCGCCATCCCGGTCGGAATCCAGGTGCAGCCCGTAGCCCACGCCGGTCACGCCGATCAGGACCTTGCCCTGGTAGACCACTGGAGCCATGGCGATGCCCACGCCGGACTGCCCGGCGATGGTGGATTTCCTGAGCGGGTCCGAGTCCTGCAGGGCGGCGATCGACTCGCCCTTTGCACTGCCGCCGTCGGCAACCTCGACGTCCCACAGCACTTTCCCGGTTTTCGCCTCCAGCGCCACCAGCCGCGCGTCCACGGTGCCGATGAAGACCTTGCCGCTGGCCACCGCGACGCCCCGGTTGGCCGGACCGCAGCAGAGCGCGTAGCCGGGCTTGCGCCGGTGCTCGTAGCGCCAGCGTACCTTGCCGCTGGCCGCATCGAGCGCGACCACGTGGTTGAACGGCAGGGACAGGAAGAGAGTCCGGTCCACCATGATCGGCGTGGCCTGGAAGGTTGCCTTGATGCCGCTCTCGTAGGTCCAGGCCCGGGTCAGCCGGCCGACGTTATCGCGGTTGATCTGATCGATCGTTGCGAAGCGGCGGTTGCTGTGATCGAGGCCGTAGGTCGGCCACGTCACGTCGTCGGCGAACAGCGGAGCGGATGCCAGCGTGCCGGCGACGAGCAGCAATCGTTTGAGGAAAAGCATGGTTTTCTCCCGGGCGCCGGCCGGGCCGGCACCTCGTCGGTCGGAACGCCGGCTACCGGCGGGGGTTACTGCGCGCGCAGGGTGACGCCGTGGCGCTGGAAGATCGCGGCGAGCGTGCCGTCCTTGCGCAGTGCCTCGAGCGCATCGCTCAGTGCGCCGGCGAGCTCGTCCGCCTCGGCCTTGACGGCCATGCCGAGCGGCCAGCGCTTGGGATTCAGCTCGCCGATCCGGACATCGTCGATGGCGAAGCGGGTGTCGCCGGCCAGGGCCCCCTCGATTTCGCCGCGCGGCGCCATTACCGCCGAGACGCGGTCCTCGCGCAGCGCGGCGACGGCCTCGCCGACCGAGCGGAAGTGCGCGATGTTGGCACGCAGGCGGCCGTGCATCGCGCCGCCCAGGAAGGCGTCGGCCAGCGTGTCGCCCTCGACGCCGACCTTCTCGCGGGTGAACACTTCGAGGGCGACGGCGGACGACCCCTCGGGCGCGGGAACGCGGCTGGCGATGCGCGCCATGCCCATCACCTCGTGGTGATAGGGCGCGAAGATGCGGACCTGCTCGTTGGCTGCGCCGAGCACCGGATCGACCGGCACGTGCAGCATCACGTCGGCAGGGTTGCCGCGCAGGTAGTGGCCTTTCCAGACCATGTTGCGCAGATCGTCGTTCATGTCCTCGCCGGCCATGAAGCCGATGATCTCGGCTTTCAGTCCGAGTCTGGCGGCGAGCGCCTGGCCGAGTTCGACGTCGATGCCCTTCTCCGCATTGGAGTAGGGCGGGAAGTTGTTGTAGACGGCGACTTTCAGCCGGCCGAGCTTGCGGATGGCGTCCATCTGCTCGTCGGCGAGCGCCGGGACCGGGGCCAGGATGCCGAGCAGCAGGGTGGCAAGCGTCAGGGAAAGGAAGCGGCGGGCGAGCTGTGTCATGCGATGTCTCCGGGGTGTGGAAGGTGGGGCTCTCGTTTGTCCGGATTCTAGTCGCCGGGTTCCGCTCCGGATGCGCCCGGCGGGCGCCCGGGAAAAACCGCCGCCGGTGTCGGGCAATTTGCCCGCCGGCGCTATTCGACCAGCTTCAGGCGCATGCCCAGGCGGACCAGCTCGACGTCGCTCTTGACGCCGAGCTTGGCCTTGATCTGGTAGTGGATGTTCTGCGCGGTCTTCGGGCTGATGTGCAGGGAGGCACCGATCTCGTCGGCGCTCCTGCCCGCCAGCACCAGGCGCAGCACCTCGAATTCGCGCGGCGTCAGGTCGCGGCAGGGATCGTCGTTGCCGTCGAGCAGGGCCAGCGCCAGTTCCGGCGCGATGTCCGGGCTGAGCACGCGCTGCCGCGCGGCGACTTGGTAGACCGCGCGCACCAGCACTTCCGGGGCGCAGCTCTTGGTGATGTAGCCGAGCGCGCCGGCGCGCAGCGCCTGGGTGGCGAAGAGCGGGTCGCGGTGCATGCTGAACGCCAGGATGCGGGCGTCCGGGGTGCGTTGCAGCAGGCGGCGGATCAACTCGATGCCCCCCATGTCGGGCAGCGAGAGGTCAAGGATGGCCACGTCCGGCGCCAGTTCTCGGTGCAGCCGGTAGCCCTCGGCAGCGTTTTCCGCCTCGCCGGCGATCTTCAGGTCGGGACGGCGTTCGAGCAGGCGGCGGTAGCCCTCGCGGACGATGGCGTGGTCGTCGACCAGCAGCAGGCGGATGCAGTTTGCCATGGTGTCAGGCCTCCGCCGGATGTTGCACGGTCGCCAGCGGGATGCGCACGCTGACCCGCATGCCGCCCCGTTCGCCGGGCGCAAGCACGAAGGTGCCGCCCAGCGCCTGCACGCGCTCGTGCATGCCGAGCACGCCGTGCCCCGGTTCGGCGGGCGGGCTGGACTGCGGCCGGCCGTTGTCCTCGATGCACAGCTCGATCCGCCCGCGCCGGCTCAGGCGCACACGGACCTCGCTGGCCTCGCCGTGGCGGGTGGCGTTGGTCAGGCTTTCCTGGACGATCCGGTACAGGCTGACCGTGAGATTGTCCGGCAGATCGTCGAAGCGTCCGTCGCATTCCAGCCGGTAGTGGCAGCGGCCGCGCAGGCGCTGGTTCCAGTCGCTGACCAGTTGTTCGAGGCCGGCGACCAGACCGAATTCCTCGAGGCCGATCGGACGCAGCCGGCCGAGGATCTGCTGCAGGGTCTCCATCATGTGCGCAGTGGTGCGGGCAATCGCCCGGGTACACGGCAGCAATGCGGGCAGGTCGTCGCGGGCGAGTTCGTTGGCGTAGGCCGCCTCGGCGTTGATCGAGGTCAGGCACTGGCCGAATTCGTCGTGCAGTTCGCGGGCGAGGTGGCGGCGCTCCTCCTCGCGCACGGTGAGCAGGCGCTGGGCCAGCCGCTGCTGCTCGCCCATGGTCTTCTGCAGGCGGTCGGCGAGGTGGTTGATCACCGCGCTGATGCGTTGCAGTTCGATCAGCTCGACCTGCGGCAGGCGGACGCCGAGGTCGCCGTTCTCCATCCGCGCGAGGCTGGCGAGAATCTGCTCGGTCGGCCGCAAGGCGCGGCGCACCGGAACGTAGACGAGGAAGTTGAGGAAGAGGATGCCGAGGGTGATCCACAGCAGGGTGCGGATCTGCCGCCAGGCGTCGACCGCCTCGCCGACGATGTTCGGTCGCACCACCAGCTCCCCGACCTTGATCCCGGGGTAGTAGCCGATGCCGCTGCGGAAGCTGACGTCGGGACCGATCCGCTGGTCGATCGCCCAGCGCAGCAATGCCGGTGCTTCCTCCGCCTCGGAGAAGCAGCGCGTGGTGACGGGACGCAGGTCGAGATCGGCGATTTCAATGCAGAAATGGATCAGCTGGCCGATGGCGTCCAGCGGCGAGAGATCGAGGTTGTTGATCGAGCGGTGGAAGGCGTCGCTGTTGCGCGCCACCTCGTTGGCGACCAGTTGCTGGATGGTGCTGCCGGTGCGCTCGATGTGCGTGCGCGCGCGGCTGCTGGTCTGCTCGATCACGAAGGCGACGGCGATCGTGAAGATGACGATGGCGAACAGTGTGATGCGTATCAGCAGCTTGCGCTTGAGATCCATGGCGGGAGAGGGGGCCGGCAGGGGAAGGAGCGTATGGTAGCGCGCCGGCACGGCCGCCGGCGCGCGCTCACTCGGGAACGTAGACCAGCGTGCCGTCCGCCATCCGGTAGGCAGTGCCGGCCCGGACGCCGCGCCCCTCACCGGCGCTGCCGTCGGCGGCGAAACGCTCGATGCGGCGACCGTCGCGGATGACGATCTGCATGTCCGGACGACCGGCGTTGCGGATCACGGTGACCTGGTCGCCGCCGTAGGGGGACAGCGGGCTGTTGGCGACGGCCAGCAGCAGCGCGGCGATCAGGACGAGAAAGACGTCGATCAGGTTGACCAGCGAAAGCACCGGATCGTCGATCTCCTGCGTTTCATCGAGCGTCAGTCGCATGGCTGTTCCCCCCTGCCGCACGGCGGGCGCTCCGTAGCTTCCCGCCAGCCCTCCTCGCGCAGTGTCAGCAGGTCGCTGGCGTACCAGCGACGGCGGACGCTGGCGACCCAGTAGGTGATTGCCGAGGCGATCAGGGCGAGGATCACGGCCGAAAAGGCGACCGTCAGGCTGCCGGCGACATCGGCCAGTTGGCCGTCGCCGAGGGCGCGCAGCGCCGGTCCCATGGGAATCATGGTGGCGGCCAGACCGAGCAGCGGCGTGATGCGGGTGGCAATACGCACGAACTCCAGGCGGGTGACCGCCTCTGCCTCCAACGCGGCGAGGCTCGGGGGCGGCAGCGCGCGCCCGAGATCGAGCAGCTCGAAGGCCGCCGGGACTCCGCGCCGGCGTTGCAGCGCCTGCCAGGCAAAGGCGCCGAGGGCATGGAAGGCGTACAGGAAGAGCAGGGCGATGGCGAGCAGCACGGGAATCAGGAAAAGCTGGCTGAGGCCATACATCAGCCCCTCGATGGCGGGGCCGAGCGCGCTGGGGGGCGGTGCGCCGTTCATGGCCGGCTCCCGGCGGGCAGGCCGGCGCCGCGCCGCCGCGCCTGGGTGAGCAGTCCGGCGAGGAAGACAGCGAGCAGCAGCGCGGCGAAGAGCCACGCCGCGGCCGGCCGGACGGCGGACGGCGGTGCGGCGAAGGGCAGCAGCTTCTGGCCGCGGATCGCGGCGTCCGGCGCGTGCGGAGGAGGCTCGGCGGCGGCCTCGTGCGGGCCGGAGTCTGCCGGCCGGGCATCGCGGCGGGCGCTGGGCGGGGCTTCGGCTTCCCATCGCCCCGCCGCCAGGGCCTGTGCCGTCGGCGTGCCGGCGCCCATGCCGCTGCGGTCGCGCGCGCCGGTGTGGTAGCCGGTACGCAGGAATTCCCGTGCCTCGGTGTTGCCTTCCGCAGCGGCGGCCCGGAACCAGTCCAGCGCCGCCGCCTCGTCGCGCGGGACGCCCTTGCCCTGGTGCAGCATGGTGGCGTAGTGCATCTTGCCGAGCGGCCCGTAGGCAGGATCGCCGCTGACAGCGGCGCGATGCAGCAGCGCGGCGGCCTGTACGAGGTCGCGCTCGACGCCGTTGCCATCCTCGAGCAGCAGTGCCTTCCAGATCATCGCGCCGGCGTAGCCGGCAGCGATGCATTTGTCGAACACCTGGTTGGCGGTTTCGAAATCGCCACATTTCGCCAGCAGATAGCCGCGTGCGCAGGTGAGCATGCTGGCCGGCTGCTGCGCGGCGTATTCGAGCGACTGGTCGCCGACGACGTTGGCGAGGTCGTCGGGGGTGGTGGTCTGCACGGGACCGCCGCAGAAGCGGCCGGGATTGGCCAATGCCGGCGGCGTCAGCGTGGCAAGCGCGAGTGCCAGCAGCGTAAGCAGCAGGCGTGGCGGCACGGAGCCGATTCGTTGTGGCGAAGATGCATGGGCTGACACGGAGCCTCCTTTCCGGGGTCGGGCCGGCGGGAGAGGCGTGCCGGCGACGACGCACAGGGTAGGCGGCCGGGGGGCGGCAGGCATGAGCAAAATCCATCCGATCGGGCGGGGAATGTGCCCGAAGCGTGCCCGGAGCGTGCCCGGAGAGGCCGGGCCCGTGCTTTCCGCACCCGCCAAAGCGGGTGCGGAGGAGAGGTCAGGTGTGCAGCGGCTTGACGACGCGCTTGACCGCCGGGTCTTCCGGGTGCGGGTGGATGGTGAAGCCGAGGCTGCCCATCAGGCGGAACATCTTGGAGTTGAGTGCGAGAACGTCGCCGACCACGGCGCGGTAGCCCTTGGCGCGGGCGCTGTCGATCAGCGCGGTCATCAGCTTGCGGCCGATGCCGTGCTTTTGCCAGTCGTCGGCCACCGCGAGGGCGAATTCGACCGTTTCGCCGTCCGGGTTGGTGACATAGCGCGATACGCCGATCTGCAGTTCCTTGCCATCCTCGTCGGGAATCGTGGCGATCAGTGCCATCTCGCGGTCGTAGTCGATCTGCGTGAAGCGCACCAGCATCGCCTGGGTCAGTTCGCGCAGGGTGTCCATGAAGCGGTAGTACTTGCTTTCGTCGGACATGCGCTTGACGAAATCCTGCTCCAGGTCGGCATCCTCCGGGCGGATCGGGCGGATGGTCACGGTGCGTCCGTCCGGCAGCTGCCAGTCCTGGATGAGGTGCACCGGGTAGGGGTGGATCGCCATGTGCGAATAGCGGTCGCCCGACGGTGGCATGAAGTCGATGACGATACGCGCGTCGGCGGCGATTGCGCCGTTCTCGTCAACGATCAGCGGGTTGAGGTCGAGCTCCTGCAGCCAGGGCAGCTCGCAGACCATCTCCGAAATGTTGAGCAGCACCTCCTCAAGGGCGTCGAGGTTGGCTGGCGGCATGTTGCGGAATTCGCCGAGCAGCCGCGAGGCGCGGGTGGATTTGATCAGATCCTGCGCGAGGTAGCCGTTGAGCGGCGGCAGGGCGACGGCGCGGTCGCTGAAGATCTCGACTTCGGTGCCGCCGGCGCCGAAGGTGATGATCGGGCCGAAGATCGGGTCGCGCACGACGCCGACCATCAGTTCGCGGCCGTGCGGGCGGGCCAGGTAGGGTTCGATCGAGACGCCGTTGATGCGCGCGCCGGGGTGCTTCTTCTGCACCGTTTCGATGATGTCGTGATAGGCGTTGCGTACCGCCGGGGCGTTGGTGATGTTCAGGCGCACGCCGCCGGCGTCGCTCTTGTGGATGAGGTCGGGCGAGTCGACCTTCATGGCCACCGGGAAGCCGAGCTGTTCGGCGAGCAGCAGCGCCTCGGTCGGGGTGCGTGCCACCATGGTCTGCGCCACCGGGACGCGGAAGGCGCGCAGGATGGCCTTCGACTCCATTTCGGAAAGCACCTTGCGGCGTTCCTGCAGGACCGCTTCGATCAGCATCTTGGCCCCCTCGGTTTCCGGCCGGGTGTTGGTCGAGGACGGTTCGGGGGTCTGCAGCAGGAGCTTCTGGTTCCGGTAGTAGGTGGAGATGTGGTAATACAGCTCGACCGCCGTTTCCGGCATGCGGAAGGCGGGAATCGAGGCGTTCTCCATTGCCAGGCGGGCTTCAAGCACCTGCTCCTCGCCCATCCAGCAGGTGAGGATCGGCTTGGAGGTCTGGTCGCTGACGTCGATCACCGCCTGGGCGACCGCCATCGGTTGCGTCATCGCCTGCGGCGAGAGCATCACCAGCATGCCGTCGACCTCGTCGTCCTGAGCCACTGCGAGGATCGCGTCGCGGTAGCGCTCGGGCGTGGCGTCGCCGCCGATGTCGATCGGGTTGCTGTGCGACCAGGTGGTGGGCATCGCTGCGTTGAGTGCTTGCGTCGTCGCCATCGAGAGGTTGGCGAGCGGGATGTCGAGGTCGCCGGCCCGGTCGGCGGCCATGGCGCCGGGGCCGCCGCCGTTGGTGATGATGGCGAGGCGCTTGCCCTGCGGGCGGAACTTGGAGGCCAGGGCCTTGGAGGCGTAGAACAGCTGGCCGACGTTCTTCACGCGCACCACGCCGGCGCGGCGGACGGCGGCGTCGAACACCACGTCGGAACCGGCGATCATGCCCGAGTGCGTCTGTACGGCGGCCGAGCCGGCGGCATGGCGGCCGGCCTTGAGCAGGATGATCGGCTTGATGCGCGCTGCCGAGCGTAGCGAGCTCATGAAGCGGCGGGCGTTCCGGATGCCCTCGATGTAGAGCAGGATGTAGTGGGTGCGGTTGTCGTAGATCAGGTAGTCGAGGATCTCGCCGAAATCGACGTCGGCGGTGCTGCCCAGCGAGACCACGCAGGAGAAGCCGACCCGGTTGGCCTTCGCCCAGTCGAGCACCGAGGAGCACATGGCGCCGGACTGCGAGACCAGCGCGAGGTTGCCGACGTTGGCGTTGACCCGCGCGAACGTGGCGTTCAGGCCGAGTTCCGGACGGATGATGCCGAGACAGTTGGGGCCGAGCACGCGCACGTTGTAGCTGCGCGCGATCTCGAGCATCTTGCGTTCGAGTGCCGCGCCCGAGTGGCCCGCCTCGGCAAAACCGGCGGTGATCACGATGACGTTCTTCACCCCGCTGCGGCCGCACTGTTCGACGATGCCCGGTACCGTCTGTGGCCGGGTGGCGATGATCGCCAGCTCGACGCGCGCGCCGATCTCCTCGATCGACTTGTACGACTGCACGCCCTGCACGGTCTCGTGCTTGGGGTTGATCGGATACAGCCGCCCCTTGTAACCGGATTCGAGGATGTTGCGGAAGAGGATGTTGCCGACCGAGTGCTCCCGGTCGGAGGCACCGATCACGGCGACGGATTTGGGCTCGAAGAGGCTGGTCAGGTAGTGTTGTTCTAGCATGTCGTGTCACCTTGTGGGTGAGGGTTCGTCCATGGAGGGCCGGGGTCTTTCCCGGATGTTGCGACGCAGCAATCTAGCACAGGCCCGGCATGCCGTCTCTAGTGGAAATCCACTAATCCGGATGGGGGTAATGAGCGGTTCCGCAGGGCGGAACCGCCGCGCCCGGATAACCGGAGCGGCAGGCGATCCGGTCGACGTTCCGCTCAGTCGGCCAGCCGGCTCTCGATGCGCACGCCGGGGCTGAGGGTGCGGTGCATCGGACACTTGTTGGCGATCTCGAGCATGCGGGCGCGCTGTTCCTGCGTCAGTTCCCCGCACAGCGTGATGACCCGTTCGATGCGGTCGATCCGGCCCTGGCCCTCGATCCCGGATTCGATCTTTTCGTGCCGAAGGTCGACGCTGACACTGCGCAGCGGCAGTTTCTTGATTTCCGCGTACATGCGCAGGGTGATCGAGGTGCACGCGCCGAGCGCGGTCAGCAGATAATCGTAGGGAGCGGGGCCGGCATCGTCGCCGCCGAGCGCGGGCGGCTCGTCGGCGATCAGGGTGTGGCGGCCGACGCGGGCGGACTGCTGGTAGCGTCCTTGGCCGTTTTCGCCGATGGTGAGGGTCGAGGCGTGGTCGTGCTGGGTCATGGCGGGGTCTCCTGGTTGGCGGGAGGATGATAAATGAAAGGATATCGAATGGAAGGATCGGCGGTGGCGGGAGCGGTGGCCGTGCCGGCGGACCGGGCGGATGTGAGCGGGTTGCCGCCGTCGCCCTGGGTGACGCGCTTTGCGCCCGGCCTCCCGACGGGGGGCTGCGTGCTCGATCTGGCTGCGGGCGGGGGGCGGCATACCCGCCTGCTGCTCGCGCGGGGGCATCGTGTCGTGGCCGTGGACCGTGCCACCGGAGCGCTGGCCGATCTCGCCGGCGAACCCAGGGTGACGGTGCTGACGGCGGATCTGGAGACGGCGGCGTGGCCGCTTGCCGGGCGGCGATACGCGGGAATCGTTGTCTGCAATTACCTGTACCGGCCGCATTTCGACGATCTGCTGGCCATGCTCGACACGCCGGGAATGCTGATCTACGAAACCTTCATGCTCGGCAACGAGCGCTATGGCAAGCCGTCGAGCCCCGATTTCCTGCTACGGTCGCAGGAGCTGCTCGAACGGGCGCGGGCCGCTGGCCTGCGCGTGCTGGCGTACGAGGAGGGTTATGCGGCAACGCCGCGTCCGGCCATGGTGCAACGCCTGTGCGCGGTGCGCGGCGAGTATTCGCCGTCGTTCTGATCGATCAGCCGGCGCCGGCGATCTCGCCGGCCAGGCGGGCGATGCCGGCCGGGCCGAGGTCGTCGGTCCGGAAGCTGCGCGGGGCGGTGAAGCCGCTGTAGTTGCGGTTCTGCGAGCGTTGGTAGAGGGGGTCGTAGTGCGTGGCGAGCAGTTCGCCGACCAGTTCGCGCCAGTTGCCGGCACTGGCCAGCGCCTGCCAGCGTGCGACCGTTTCGTTGCCTTGCAGGTTGCGCAGCGCGTCGAGCCGCGTGTTCAGCCAGTCCGGCGCCTGCAGGAAATAGTCGTAGTCGCGCAGGAGGAAGTCCACGCGGGCCTCGAGGCTGGCCTCGATGGTCAGGCATTCGCCGGCGCGCATGGTGTCGATCAGCGCTTCGGGCAGGTGCACCGAGCCGATCTTGCGGCTTTCCGCCTCGACGAAGAGCGGGCGGGCCGGATCGCAGGCGCGCAGGGCCAGGAGCAGTTGCGATTCGAAGGCTTTTTGCGAGGGTTGCGGCCGGTCGGGGAGGACGCCAAGCACCGAGCCCTTGTGGCAGGCCAGTTCTTCGAGGTCGAGCACTTGTTCGCCAAGGTCGCCGAGGGCCTGCAGGGTGCGGCTCTTGCCGCTGCCAGTGGCGCCGCAGATGACGCGAAAACGGAAGCGGCGCGGCAGTTCGGCCAGGGCGTCCACCACCTGCTTGCGGTAGGCCTTGTAGCCGCCCTCGAGCTGGCAGGCGTCCCAGCCGATGCGGCGGAACACCGTGGTCATCGCGCCGCTGCGCTGTCCGCCGCGCCAGCAGACGATCAGCGGGCGCCAGGTGCGCGGCCGGTCGAGGAAGCGCTCGCGCAGGTGGCGGGCGATGTTCTCCGAGACATAGGCTGCGCCGATTCTTTTCGCGGCGAAGGGGGAGTCCTGCTTGTGCAGGGTGCCCACCTCGACGCGCTGTGCGTCGTCGAGCACCGGACAGTTGATCGCGCCGGGGAGGTGGTCCTCGGCGAATTCGCACGGCGAGCGGACGTCGATGATCTCGTCGAAGGCGGTGTGCGCGAGATCGTCGATGGAGGCGAGGCCTGGTTTCATCCAGCGGGGTTCCGGTCTGACGAGGGCGCTATTTTAGCAGCGGCGCCAGCCCCCGCCAGACGTTGTCGAGCAGGCGCGGCTGCGCCTCGGCCGTGGGGTGCAGCCGGTCGGCCTGGAACAGCGCGGGTTCCGTCGCTACGCCGTCGAGCAGGAAATCGACGAGGGCCACCTTGCGCGCGCGCGCCACGTCGCCGAAGACGGCGTGGAATTGTTCGGCGTAGGGTCCGTAGTTGGGAGGCAGCCGCTGGCCGACGATGAGCACGCGCGCCTTGCGCTTCTGCGCGGCCGTGGCCATGGCCTCGAGGTTGTCGCGCAGGGTCGGCAGCGGCAGTCCGCGCAGTCCGTCGTTGCTGCCCAGGGCGATGATCACCACGGCCGGGGCATGCCGCTCGAGCAGCGGACCGATGCGGCTCAGTCCGCCGCTGCTGGTTTCTCCCGAGATGCTGGCGTTGACGACGCTATACTCAAGGTTCCGCTGCTGCAGCCGTTGAGCCAGCAGGGCCGGCCAGGCGGCGTCCTGGCGGATGCCGTAGCCGGCCGACAACGAATCGCCGAGCACGAGGACGGTGCGTGCGGCTTGCGCGAGCGGGGTCAGCAGAAGCAGCGCGGCGCACAGGCCGGCACGCGCAAGGCGTGGAAGGGGCAAACGGAACATGGCGAGGGAGACGGCAGTGACGATGGCGGCGGAGCGGGTGGTCGAGGTGAGCGGGCTGCTCAAGCAGGTGGATAACGGCGGCGAGGCGTTGACCATTCTGCACGAGATTTCGTTCGCGGTGTCCGCCGGCCAGACCGTTGCCATCGTCGGCGCTTCCGGCTCGGGCAAGTCCACCCTGCTCGGCCTGCTGGCCGGGCTCGACCAGCCGAGCGCCGGTTCGGTGCGCCTGGCCGGCGAGAATCTCGCGGCGCTCGACGAGGACGCCCGCGCCCGCCTGCGCGGCCGCCTGCTCGGTTTCGTCTTCCAGTCGTTCCAGCTGCTGCCCTCGCTGACCGCGCTGGAGAACGTGATGCTGCCGCTCGAACTGGCGGCGCAGCCGGAGGCCCGCGCACAGGCCGTGCATTGGCTGGAGCGGGTAGGGTTGGCGCACCGCCTCGGCCATTACCCGAAGCATCTTTCCGGCGGGGAACAGCAGCGCGTCGCCCTGGCCCGGGCCTTTGCCCCGGCGCCGCGCCTGGTGCTGGCCGACGAGCCGACCGGCAATCTCGATGCCGCGACCGGGCACCAGATCATCGAATTGATGTTCGCCATCAACGCCGAGCGTGGGACGACGCTGATCCTCGTCACGCACGACGAGGAAATCGCCGCGCGCTGCGGCCGTCGCCTGCGCATGCAGGCCGGGCGGCTGGAGGAGATCGGCTGAGAGAGGCTCGCCGGCCAGGTCGCCTGGCGGTCGTGGCGGCAGGGGGAACGGGAGATGAACGAAGGGGGGGCGCCATGGCGGAATGTTCCGGGATCCATTTCCACGAGGCGGCGGGCTGCGTGCTTGCCCAGGTTGATGCCGCGGCGGGGCCGTCGCCGCTTACCGTGGACGATCTGCGTGCGGCCCTGGCAGCGGCCGGCTTTGGCGAGTGCCTGCTCGACGAGGCGCGGCTGGCCGGTCTGGCGATGCGCTGCAATGCGCGGGAGAGCGGGTTTTCACTGCAGGTCGGTGAGCGGCGCAACGGCGATTTCGCGCTGTTCGTCGATGCCGACGAAATGCATGCGCGGGCGACCCTGACGGCGGCACGCGGGGGAAACCCGGTGTGCGCCGAGGAAATCTTCGTGGCCCTCGGTGCGGCCGGCGTCGTGCATGGCATCGACGAGGCCGCGATACGCGAGGCCTGTGCCGGCAATGCTGACGCAAGTTTTGTCGCGGCCCGGGGCGAGGCGCCGGTCGATGGTGTCGACACACGTTTCGAGATGCTGGTCGACGACAGCCGCGACCGGACACCCCGGATGAACGAGCAGGGCCTGATCGATTTTCGCGATCTCGGCGCCATTCCGTTGGTCAGTGCCGGACAGCCATTGATGCGTCGCGTGCCGCCGACGCCCGGCAGCGCCGGCCGCTCGGTGCGTGGCGGCGTGGTTCCGGCGCGCCCGGGGCGCAACGAGGCCTTTGCGTCGCCGCTGCTTGGCGCCGCGATCGATCCCGACGATCCCGACCTGCTGCGTGCGCAGGTCAACGGGCAGCCGGTGCGCTGCGGCAACGGCGTCAATGTCGAGCAGGTCCTGCGCCTGCGCGACGTCGATCTGGCGTCCGGCAACATCCACTTCGACGGCAGCGTGCATGTCGCTGGCGAGGTGATGCCGGGAATGAAGGTGCATGCGACCGGCGACATCGTGGTCGGCGGGACGGTGGACGGCGGCGAGCTCGATGCCGGGGGCGACATTTCGGTGAGCGGCGGGGTCATCGCGCAGGCCGTCCTGCATGCCGGCGGGTCGGTTTCCGTGCGTTTCGCCGAGAATGCCCGGATCTGCGCCGGTGCTGCGCTTTCAGTCGGCGACATGGCGTTGCAGTGCGATCTGCTGGCGGGCAACCAGATCGCCGTGGGGACGGCGGCGCCGACGCGCGGTCGCCTTTCCGGCGGTACGGCACGGGCGGCGATGCGGATCGCCGCGCCCTTCTTCGGCCATCCGTCCGGCGGGGTCACCCTGCTGCAGGCAGGAGTCTCGCCGCAGCTCGAGGCGCAGTACCGCGAGCTGATGCAGCGCATCGAGGCGCAGCGCGCCGAGGAGGAGAAACTGCAGAAGCTCGTCCAGCATCTGGGCGCCCTGGGCGACAAGGGTGCCCAGATGCTGGAGCGGGCCCGCGCTTCCTGGCAGCATGCCGTGCAGACCTGGGCGCAGCTGCTGCCCGAGAAGGAGGCGCTGGAACGGCAGCTGGCCCGGCTGCGCGAGGCCACGCTGGTGGCCGGGGTCGGGGTGACGGGGGCCGTCGATGTGGTGCTCGGGCAGCGGACCCTGCGCCTGCGTCAGACACTCGAAGCCGGGACCTTCGCGGAACGCGCCGGGCAGTGCGTTTTCATCGATGCGGCGGGGGTCGAGCGGATTCTCTGAGTGAGGTTGTCCGGTGACGCCGCCGGGATCACGCCGGCGGGGGCAGGTCGCGCGTGACGGCGGCCTGGCGGAGCGCCAGCGCATGGCGGTGGCGGGCGCGCAGGCGTGGATCGGCGAGCACCGCGCCGACGGTCTCTCCCACCGCCATCACTGAGGCCAGCAGCGGCAGGACCAGCACGAGGCCGGTGACGCCGGCCACAGCGCCGCCGGCGAAGATCATCAGCACCGTGAGCAGGGGGTGCATCCGCAGGCTCCTGCCGATGGTCATCGGCATGAAGACGAAGTCGTCGAGCAGGCGCACGCCGATGAAGAGGGCGATGGCGGCGAGGGCGATCGACGGGTTGCCGGGGTAGTCGGTCGCGGCGACGAGCACCACCAGCAGACAGCCGGCGATCGATCCGACGTAGGGAATCCAGGCCAGCACGGCGGTCAGCACGCCGAGCAGCAGCGGCGAAGAGAGGCCGATGATCCAGAGGCCGAGGGCGAGACAGAGGGCGTCGAGCACGGTGAGCCGGATCAGTCCCTGGAAATAGAGGCGGGCGGTCCGGTCCAGACGGTCAAGCAGCAGCAGGGTGCGCTCGAAGAAGGCGTTCGGAACGGCGTTGGCGAGGAAGCGGCGGAAGCGCCAGCCGTCGCGCAGCATGAAGAAGGCGATGAAGGGGACCAGCAGTACCGAGGGCAGCCAGACTGCCGCAGTGAGCGCGGCGTCGGCCAGATGGCGGGCGGCAAGCCCCTCCCGCAGGCTGGCGACCTGTGTGGCGGCTTCCGTGGCGAGGCCGGCCCGCGCGGCGAAGGCGAAGCGGTTCTCCAGCCAGCGCAGGGCGGTATCGAGCAGGCGCAGGCCGCCGTCGAGGTAGCGCATGCCGCCTTCCTGGACGGCGTCGGCGAGCTGCGCCAGTGCCGGCGAGACCAGCCCGAGCAGGAGGGCGAGCAGGGCGAAGATGGCGGTGCCGACCAGTGCGGCGGCGCCGTCGTGCGAAACGCCGGCCAGCAGCAGCCTGCGCTTGAGCGGCAGCAGGAGGTAGTAGGCGATCAGCGCGAAGAGTACCGGCAGGACCAGCCAGAGCGCCTTCTGGAACAGGAAGAGAAGCAGGCAGGTGAGCGCCAGCCCGAGCGTCCAGATCAGGGGGCCGGCGGGGTTGTGCGTGCGCGTCATGGGGCGGCCTCCGTGGCGGCCGCCTGGCGACGGATGATGCCGGCATAGTGGCGGGCGAGCTGGAAGGAGAGCTTGCCGGCGATTGCCGCGTGCGCGGTCATCAGCCCCGTGAAATCCCCGCGGAACATCACGCCGAGCGCGCAGTCGTCGAGCGCGCGCGCCTGCGCCGAACGCGGGCCGCCGTCGATCAGGGCCAGCTCGCCGAACAGGCCGCCGGCCGCCACCGTGGCGATCGGGTTGCCGCTGTCACCCTGCCGGCAGATCGCGACGCGGCCAGAGAGCACCGTGTAGATCGCCTGACCTTCGTCACCCTGGTCGAAGATCACCTCGCCGGCGAGATAGTGTCGTTCATGGATCAGGGTGCCGACGATCCGCAACTCGCGCGGCGAGAGCGTCGCAAACAGTGGACTGGTCGCGAGACGGGCATGCAGGGGCGAGGCGGGGGGGGAGGCGAAGAGTCTGAACACGGTTAACCTCGTTCGTGGCGGTTGTGCCGCGCGGTGCGGGCCGGTCCCGGGCTTGCCGGCGGGATTCTACCTTCATTCCGCCTGCCGGCCACGCCTGCCGCATGACGGGTGGGTGGCTCATGCACCGGCTTCCGGGTGGAGGCAGCCGCGTGCGGCAGCGACACCGCTGCGCACGGCGCCTTCGAGCGTGGCCGGGTAGTCGGCACAGGCATGGTCGCCGGCGATCCACAGGCCGGCGCGCCCGCTCGACGCAGCCGCGCGCGGCAGGTCGGGGCGGCAGGAGAAGGTGGCGCGCCGCTCGCGGAGGGTGCGCCACCAGCGCGGCGCCGGCAGCGTGCGCTGCAGCGCGGCCTGTAGCTCGCGGTGCAGCCGCTCGGCGAGTGCATCGTTGTCGCAGGCCTCCCAGTCGCCATGGGCGCTGAGCACGCAGGCAATGAGACCGGGCGTACCGCACAGGGCGCCGCGGTCGAAGGCCCATTGTCCGAGCTCGCCGTCGTGGCCGGCATTGAGTCCGAGCATCGGAAAGGGCAGCGCAACCTCGGCCGGATAGGCGAGGTAGACGGTGGCGATCGGTTCGTACGCGTAGCCGGCGATGCGTCCGGCGAGCGGCGCCGTCGCCGGATGTCCGGCGAGCAGCGGGACGGCATGCTGCGGGGCGCAGGCGAGCACGACGCGGTCGAAGGACATACCGGCGACGCTGCAGTCGTCGCCGATCCGTTCGATGCGCGCGGACAGGCGGATATCGCCGCCGTGCCGGCGGATGAAGGCGGCGGCGGGGGCGACAAAGAGCCGGTCGAGGTCGGCTGCCGGCAGCAGCAGGTCGGTATCGGCGCGACCGCCGCCGAGGCTGTCGCGCAGCACGTTGACGAAGATTTGCGCCGAGGCGTTTTCCGGTGCGGTGTTGAGCGCCGCGAGGCAGAGCGGCTCCCACAGGCGGCGGCGCAGCGCGCCGTGTTGGCCGTGCCGGTCGAGCAGTTCGCCGACGCTGCAGTCGGCCGCCAGGCGATAGCCGTCCGCCTGCAGGCGGCGCATGAAACGGGCGGCGGCGAGCTTGCCGGCGAGGGGGGCGCCGCGGGCCATGAGCAGCCCGGCGGCGAGGTGCAGCGGCGCGGGCAGGCGCGGCAGGCGCAGCCGGAAAGGCTTTGGACGCGCTCCGGGAAAGGCGAGTTCGAGTGGCAGGCGGCGCAGCAGGTGCTCCGGGTCGGCGCCGACGCTGCGCATCAGGCGCAGCGTTTCGCGGTAGGCGCCGACGAGGATGTGCTGGCCGTTGTCCAGTGTCTGTCCGTGCAGGCTCACCGAACGGGCGCGGCCGCCGAGCTGGCGGGCGGCTTCGAAGAGGGTGACGCGGCAGCCGGCAGCGGCCAGTTCGACGGCGGCGGTCAATCCTGCCCAGCCGCCGCCGATGACGGCGATGCGCAGGGGGGCGTTCGTGGCGCTCATCGCAGCCGGTCCCGGGGTGGGCGGCGGGCGTCGCGCCATGCGTGCGCCGGCATCGCTCAGCCCTTCACCCAGGTGCGCCAGGCGATCCACAGCTTGCGCAGCGGCGGCAGCGAGGTGCGTTGCGTGAGTACCCGGCAGCCGTCGCGCTGGATCTCGTCGAGCAGGGTGCGGTAGATGGCGGCCATCACCAGGCCGGGGCGCTGTGCCTTGCGGTCGACCGCCGGCAGCGCTTCCATGGCCTGCCGGTAGTAGTGCTCGGCGCGCTCGATCTGGAAGGCCATCAGCTGACGGAAATTGTCCGACTCTCGGGCATTGAGGATGTCGGCGGCGGGTACGCCGAAGCGCTGCAGCTCGTCGATCGGCAGGTAGATGCGGCCGCGCCGCGCATCCTCGCCGACGTCGCGGATGATATTGGTGAGCTGGAAGGCCATGCCGAGATCGTGCGCGTATTTCAGTGTACGCCGGTCGGTGTAGCCGAAGATCTCGGCGGCGAGCAGGCCGACCACGCTGGCCACGCGGTAGCAGTAGAGGGAGAGCGCCTTGAAGTCGAGATAGCGCGACTGGCGCAGGTCCATCTCCATGCCGTCGATGATTTCCAGCAGCTGTTCCTGCGGCAGGTCGAATTCGGCAAGTACCGGTTGCAGCGCGCGGGTGACCGGGTGTTCCGGAGTGCCGGCGTAGAGGCGCGCGAGCTCCTGCCGCCACCAGGCAAGCTTGGTGGCGGCGATCTGCGCGTCGTGGCATTCGTCGACCACGTCGTCCACCTCGCGGCAGAAGGCGTACAGCGCGGTGATCGCCCGCCGCCGGGGCGGCGGCAGGAACAGGAAGCTGTAGTAGAAGCTCGAGCCGCTCTGGGCGGCCTTCTGCTGGCAGTATTCCTCGGGGGTCATGGCATCGTCTCGCGGATGGTGTGCGTACTGTTGGTGTTGTCGGCGTCGTTCGCCGCCGTGCTACATGGCAATGCTGCGTCCGGCCATGCGCAGCCAGTCCGTCGCACCGAGCACCGGGCGCTGGCGGAAGACGTCGCCGCGCACGCGGCGGATCTTCTCGAGGATGCGCAGGCCGCCCTGCACGGTCAGGCGGATTTCCCAGCCCATCCGCCCGGGCAGGGCATGGACCAGCGGCGCGCCGTCGAGCAGCAGGGCGCGCGCGCGGTCGGTCTGGAAGTCGAGCAGGGCCGCCCAGGCGGCGCTCCAGCGGCCCCCGGCGATCTGCGCCTCGGCGATGCCGAAGCGGGCGAGCTCGTCCTGCGGCAGGTAGACTCGTCCCTTCTGCCAGTCGAGGGCGATGTCCTGCCAGAAGTTGATCAATTGCAGGGCCGTGCAGATGCCGTCGGAGCGGCGCAGGTTTTCGGCGCTGGCGCGGTCGACGAGATGCAGCAGCAGGCGGCCGACCGGGTTGGCCGAACGTCGGCAGTAATCGAGCAGGGCAGGGTAGTCGGCATAGCGCTGCGTGGTGACGTCCTGGGCGAAGGCGTCGAGCAGATCGCGCAGCAGCTGCACCGGCAGGCGGTGCGCGCGGACCGCCCGGGCCAGCTCGGCATCCGCGTCCGCTTCCATCGCCTCACCGCGTTCGATCCGGTCGAGCGTGCGGGAAAAAGCGGCAAGCCCCTCGAGCCGCGCCGCCGCGCTGGCCTCGCCTTCGTCGGCGATGTCGTCGGCAGCGCGGGCGAAGCGGTAGATTGCCTCAATCGGCCGCCGCAGACGTGCCGGGAGCAGCAGCGAGGCAACCGGAAAGTTTTCGTAGTGGTCGACGGGCATCGGGCGGGCGGGTGTCGGTGCGGCGGGGCGCTGTACAGCGGCTGACAGTATAGGATTATCTCGGTTAAAATGGCAGATTAAGCGCGAGAGTGGCGAAATTGGTAGACGCACTGGATTTAGGTTCCAGCGCCGCAAGGCGTGGGGGTTCGAGTCCCTTCTCTCGCACCACGGTCTGAACGACCATTTGCCCGTATTTCACGGATTTTCAATGGGACTCTCAATGGAAACGAACGCTGCAAACACCAACGAACAAGCCGTCAACGCCCTCGAGCGTCGCCTGGATCTCACGGTGGCGATCGCCGATCTCGACAAGGATGTCGACCAGCGTCTGAAGCGCATGGGCAAGAACGTCAAGATGCCCGGTTTCCGTCCCGGCAAGGTGCCTGCCAGCATCGTCCGCCAGCAGTACGGTGACCAGGCCCGCCACGAGGCGCTCAGCGAAGCCCTTGATCGCGCCTTCGGCGAGGCCGTGACGAGCAGCAAGCTGCGTGTCGCCGGCTACCCGCGCATCGAGCCGAAGGCTAGCGAGAGCTCCACCCATCTCGAATTCGCCGCGATCTTCGAGGTCTACCCCGAAGTCAAGCTGGGCGACCTGTCCACCGTGGAGATCGAGCGGCCGGTGCTGGAAGTCACCGCCGCCGAGGTCGACAACACCCTCGAGATCCTGCGCAAGCAGCGCGTCAATTATCAGCCCGTCGACCGTGCCGCCGCCGCTGGCGACCGCGTGGTCATCGATTTCCTCGGCAAGAAGGGTGGCGAGCCGTTCCAGGGCGGTCAGGCCACCGATTACGGCTTCGTCCTCGGCGAGGGTTCGATGCTGGCCGATTTCGAGAACGCCGTGACCGGCTGCAAGGCGGGCGAGTCGAAGACTTTCGACATGACCTTCCCGGAAGACTATTTCGCCAAGGAACTGGCTGGCCAGGCGGTGACCTTCGACATCACCGTCAAGGAAGTGCGCGAGCCGGTGCTGCCCGAGGTCGATGCCGACTTCGCCCGGGCCCTTGGCGTCGAGGATGGCGACGTGGCCAAGATGCGTGGCGAGATCGAGGCCAATCTGCGCCGCGAAGTGAAGAAGCGCCTGCAGTCGCGCGTCAAGGAGCAGGTCATGGACGCTCTGCTCAAGGTGACGCCGATCGACGTGCCGAACGCGCTGGTCGAGCTGGAAATCGATCGCCTGATGCAGATGGCCCGTGCCGACATGGAGCAACGTGGGATGAAGGCCAAGGACTTCCCGATGCAGCCGGGCTGGTTCGCCGATCAGGCCAAGCGCCGCGTCAGCCTCGGCCTGATTCTCGCCGAGGTGGTCAAGGTCAACGATCTGCACGCCAAGTCCGATCAGGTCAAGGCCATCGTCGAGGAAGCCGCGCAGAGCTATGAGCATCCGGAAGAAGTCGTGCGCTGGTACTATGCCCAGCCGCAGCGCCTTGCCGAGATCGAGGGCGTGGCGATCGAGGACAACGTGGTCGCCTGGGCGCTCTCCAGCGCCAAGGTCGTCGACAAGCCGGCCGCCTTCGACGAGCTGATGGGCCAGAAGGCCTGAGCGTTCCGCAACCCGGACACAGAGGAGCTGAGATGAGCGTCGATCGTTTCGAATACGGCAGCAACTGGGATCCGCAGGCCCTGGGCATGGTCCCCATGGTGATCGAGCAGAGCGGGCGCGGCGAACGTGCCTACGACATCTACTCGCGCCTGCTCAAGGAGCGCGTGGTGTTCCTGGTCGGACCGGTCAACGACGTCACCGCCAACCTGGTGGTGGCGCAGCTCCTCTTCCTCGAGGCGGAGAATCCGGACAAGGACATCTCCTTCTATATCAACTCGCCCGGCGGGTCGGTGACGGCGGGGATGTCGATCTATGACACCATGCAGTTCATCAAGCCGGACGTGTCCACGCTGTGCATGGGACAGGCCTGCTCGATGGGAGCCTTCCTGCTCAACGCCGGCACCAAGGGCAAGCGCTTCGCGCTCCCCAATTCGCGTGTCATGATCCACCAGCCGATGGGCGGTTTCCAGGGGCAGGCCTCGGACATCGCCATCCATGCCAAGGAAATCCTCTCGCTGCGCGCCAAGCTCAACGAGATCATGGCCAAGCACAGCGGCCAGCCGATCGAGCGCATCGAGCGCGACACCGATCGCGATAATTTCCTTTCTGCGCAGGAAGCGGCAGAATATGGACTGATCGACAAGGTGCTGGAGAGTCGCCACCAGTCGGCCTGAGTGTCGCCCTGACTGCGACGCCGGTCCAGCAGCAACAAGGAATGAGGTAGGCGGAAATGTCGGAAAAGAAAAGCGGTAGCGAAAAGCTGCTCTATTGCTCGTTCTGCGGCAAGAGCCAGCATGAAGTGAAGAAGCTCATCGCCGGCCCGTCGGTGTTCATCTGCGACGAGTGCATCGAGCTGTGCAACGACATCGTGCGCGACGAGATCGCCGGCGACACCGACGCCAAGGGGGCGAAGAACGATCTGCCGACGCCCAAGGAAATCTGCGCCATCCTCGATCAGTACGTGATCGGGCAGGATCCCGCCAAGCGCATCCTGTCGGTGGCGGTGTACAACCACTACAAGCGCCTGCGCCACCATGGCAAGGGCAGCAGCGACGTCGAGCTGGCCAAGAGCAACATCCTGCTGATCGGTCCGACCGGTTCGGGCAAGACGCTGCTCGCGCAGACCCTGGCGCGCCTGCTCAACGTTCCCTTCGTGATGGCCGATGCGACGACGCTGACCGAAGCCGGCTACGTCGGCGAGGACGTCGAGAACATCATCCAGAAGCTGCTTCAGAAGTGCGACTACGAGGTCGAGAAGGCGCAGCAGGGCATCGTCTATATCGACGAGATCGACAAGATCTCCCGCAAGTCGGACAACCCTTCGATCACTCGCGACGTCTCGGGCGAGGGCGTGCAGCAGGCGCTGCTCAAGCTGATCGAGGGAACGGTCGCCAGCGTGCCGCCGCAGGGCGGGCGCAAGCACCCCAACCAGGATTTCGTGCAGGTCGATACGACCAACATCCTGTTCATCTGCGGCGGCGCCTTCGACGGTCTGGAGAAGGTCATCCGCAACCGCTCCGAGCGTGGCGGCATCGGCTTCGGCGCCGAAGTCAAGAGCAAGGAAGACAAGAAAGCCGTCGGTGACGTACTGCGCACCGTCGAGCCGGAGGATCTCATCAAGTTCGGCCTGATCCCCGAGCTGATCGGCCGTCTGCCGGTGGTGGCGACGCTCGAGGAGCTGTCCGCCGCAGCGCTGGTGGAAATCCTCATCGAACCGAAGAACGCCCTGGTCAAGCAGTACCAGAAACTGTTCTCGATGGAGGGCGTCGAGCTCGAAATCCGCCCGGCGGCGCTCACCGCCATCGCCAAGCGGGCACTCGAGCGCAAGACCGGGGCGCGCGGCCTGCGCTCGATTCTCGAATCGGTGCTGCTCGACACCATGTACGAACTTCCCGGCATGGAGAATGTCACAAAGGTCGTCATCGACGAGAACATGATCAGTGGCGACGCCCAGCCCATCCTGATCTACGCCGATCAACCGAAGGTTTCCGGCTCCAACTGATTTACCGCGTGCCTCGCGACAACCGGCCGCATCGCGCGGCTTGAATTTCCGGTCCATGGCCCCATCTGGGGCCATGGACGCTTACCTAGAAGGCACAACCGATGTCTATCAACACCCCCCAGCCTGCCGAATCCGTCGAGCTGCCCCTGTTGCCGCTGCGCGACGTGGTGGTCTTCCCGCACATGGTGATTCCGCTCTTCGTCGGCCGGCCGAAGTCGATCAAGGCGCTCGAGGTGGCCATGGAGGCCGGCAAGAGCATCCTCCTCGTTGCCCAGAAATCGGCGGCCAAGGACGAACCCGAGGCCGAGGACCTCTACGGCATCGGCTGCATTGCCAACATTCTGCAGATGCTCAAGCTGCCCGACGGTACCGTGAAGGTGCTGGTCGAGGGCACGCAGCGCGCGCACGTGCAGTCGGTCGAGGCCCAGGAGACGATGTTCGTCGCCCGTGCCCAGCCGGTCACCGCAGAGGATGGCGCCGACCACGAGGTCGAGGCGCTGCGCCGGGCGGTGATCGCCCAGTTCGACCAGTACGTCAAGCTGAACAAGAAGATTCCGCCGGAAATCCTCACCTCCATCGCCGGCATCGAGGAAGCCGGCCGCCTGGCCGACACCATCGCCGCGCACCTGCCGCTCAAGCTCGAGCAGAAGCAGGAAATCCTCGAGATGTTCGAGATCCGCGCGCGCATCGAGCGCCTGCTTTCGCAGCTCGAAACCGAGATCGACATCCTCCAGGTCGAAAAACGCATCCGTGGTCGCGTCAAGCGCCAGATGGAGAAGAGCCAGCGCGAGTACTACCTCAACGAGCAGGTCAAGGCCATCCAGAAGGAGCTTGGCGAGGGTGAGGAAGGCGCCGACTTCGAGGACATCGAGAAGAAGATCAAGGCCGCCGGAATGACCAAGGAGGCCATTGCCAAGGCCCAGTCGGAACTCAAGAAGCTGCGCCTGATGTCGCCGATGTCGGCGGAAGCCACCGTTGTGCGCAACTTCATCGAGACGCTGGTCGGCCTGCCCTGGCGCAAGAAGACCCGGATCAGCAAGGATCTTGCCGAGGCCGAGAAGGTGCTCGACAAGGATCACTACGGGCTCGAGAAGGTCAAGGAACGCATTCTCGAATACCTTGCCGTGCAGCAACGCGTAGACAAGCTCAAGGCACCGATCCTCTGCCTGGTCGGCCCCCCGGGCGTCGGCAAGACGTCGCTTGGCCAGTCGATCGCGCATGCCACCAACCGCAAGTTCGTGCGCATGAGCCTCGGCGGCGTGCGCGACGAAGCCGAGATCCGCGGCCACCGGCGCACCTACATCGGCTCGATGCCGGGCAAGATCCTGCAGAACATGACCAAGGTCGCGGTGCGCAACCCGCTGTTTCTGCTCGACGAGGTCGACAAGATGGGGCAGGACTTCCGCGGCGATCCCAGCGCGGCACTGCTCGAGGTGCTCGATCCCGAGCAGAACTCGACCTTCGTCGACCACTACGTCGAGGTCGAGTACGACCTCTCCGAGGTGATGTTCGTTGCCACCGCCAACACGCTCAACATTCCGGCGCCGCTGCTCGACCGCATGGAAGTGATCCGCCTCTCCGGCTACACCGAGGACGAGAAGGTCAACATCGCCCAGCGCTACCTGCTGCCCAAGCAGATGAAGAACAACGGACTCAAGAAGACCGAGCTGACGGTGGCCGAGAGCGCGTTGCGCGACATCGTCCGCTACTACACCCGCGAAGCCGGTGTGCGCGCGCTCGAGCGCGAGATCTCCAAGATCTGCCGCAAGGTCGTCAAGACCCTGGTGCTGCGCAAGAAGGACGCCAAGGTAGCGGTCAGCGCCCGCAATCTCGACAAGTTCCTCGGCGTGCGCCGCTACAGCTTCGGCATCGCCGAGCGTGAAAATCAGGTGGGCCAGGTCACTGGCCTGGCCTGGACGGAAGTCGGTGGCGAACTCCTGACCATCGAGTCGGTGGTGCTGCCCGGCAAGGGCAAGACCACCACCACCGGCAAGCTCGGCGAGGTCATGCAGGAATCCATCCAGGCTGCGCTCTCGGTAGTGCGCAAGCGCGCCCAGTCGCTCGGCATCGCGGAAGATTTCTACCAGAAAAGCGACATCCACATCCACCTGCCGGAAGGCGCCATTCCGAAGGACGGTCCCTCGGCCGGCATCGCCATCTGCACCGCACTGGTCTCGATCCTCACCGGCATTCCGGTGCGCTGCGACGTGGCCATGACCGGCGAGATCACGCTGCGCGGCGAAGTGCTGCCGATCGGCGGGCTCAAGGAAAAGTTGCTGGCGGCGGTGCGTGGCGGACTGCAGACTGCGCTGATTCCGGAGGAGAACGTCAAGGATCTCGCTGAGATTCCGGACAACATCAAGAACAAGCTGGAGATCGTCCCGGTGCGCTGGATCGACCAGGTGCTGGCGCGTGCGCTCGAGCGGATGCCGGAACCGCTGTCCCCCGAGTCGGCGGCGCCCGCCGTCGCGGCGGGCACGGAGAACGCCACGACGCAGACGATCATCACGCACTGAGCCGCCGCGCTGGCAATACCGGGAAGGATGCGCTAGAATCCCGGTCTTTGCGCTTCAGCCGGTTGGCGCGGGTGCTTAGCTCAGTTGGTAGAGCGCTAGCCTTACAAGCTGGATGTCGGCGGTTCGATCCCGTCAGCACCCACCAGAAGAACAAAACGGTTTCATCGCGCGGAGTGGTAGTTCAGTCGGTTAGAATACCGGCCTGTCACGCCGGGGGTCGCGGGTTCGAGTCCCGTCCACTCCGCCAGCATCGAAAAGGCGAACGCAAGTTCGCCTTTCTTATTTGAGCTTCGGTTCTTACTGAATACACGGGCAACCACCATGTTCGACGCCGTCCGCAACAACAAGAGAATCGTCCAGATCTTTCTTGCGCTCATCACGCTGCCGTTCGCCTTCTTCGGCCTGGAATCCTATGTTCGCGATGCCGGCGCCGGCGCCGATCTCGCCAGCGTCGGCGAAACCAAGATCACCCTGCCGCAGTTCGACCAGGCCATGCGCGACCAGCAGGAGCGGATGCGCCAGAATCTTGGTGCCAATTTCCGCCCCGAGATGCTCAACACCCCGGAAGCGCGTCTCGCCGTGCTCAACTCGCTGATCGACCAGCGTCTGTTGCTGCTCGAGGCCGCCAAGGGACGCCTCCATGCCGGCAACGAGCTGCTGCGCGAAGTCATCGGCAAGATCGTCTCGCTGCAGGAGAACGGCCAGTTTTCGATGGAGCGCTATGAAGCCGCTCTACGTGCGCAGGGCATGACGCAGGCCCAGTTCGAGGCGCAGTTGCGCCAGGACCTCACCCTGCAGCAGCTGGTCGGCGCGATCAGCGATACCGGCATCCTGCCGGTCAGCGCCGCGGAGGCGATGACGCGCATCCAGACCGAGGAGCGCCAGGTCGCCGAACTGCGCATCACCACCGAGCGATTCGCCTCTGAAGTGAAGGTCGAGCCCGAGGCCGTGCGCAAGTACTATGACGAGAACCTCGCGCAGTTCCAGGTGCCGGAGCAGGCCCGTGTCGAATACCTGATGCTGTCGCTCGACGCGCTCCTCGCGCGCGTCCAGGTTTCGGAAAAGGAAGCGAAGGACTGGTACGAAGGGCACAAGGAGCGCTACCAGCAGCCTGAAGAGCGCCGTGCCAGCCACATTCTGCTGAGCGGCAAGGGTGACGCGGAGAAGGCCAAGGCCGAGGCCGTGCTGGAAGAAGTGCGCAAGACCCCGGCCCGCTTTGCCGAACTGGCCAAGCAGCACTCGCAGGATCCTGGCTCGGCCGGCAACGGCGGCGACCTGGGTTTCTTCGGCCGCGGCATGATGGTCAAGCCGTTCGAGGAAAGCGTCTTCGGCATGCAGGAAGGCGAAATTTCCGGCATCGTGCAGTCCGAATTCGGCTTCCACATCATCAAGCTGACCGGCATCAAACCCCTCAAACAGCGCCCCTTCGCCGACGTGCGCGCGGAAATCGAAGGCGAACTCAAGCGCCAGGCCGCCAGCCGCCAGTTCGCCGAGGCCGCCGAACAGTTCAGCAACATGGTCTACGAGCAGTCGGACACCCTGCAGCCGGTCGCCGAGAAATTCGGCCTGACCATCGCCAAGTCAGACTGGCTGCCGAAGAACCCCAACCCCCAGCTGGCCAGTGTGCTCGGCCCTCTCGGCAACGAAAAACTGCTTGCTGCCATCTTTGCCGAGGACTCGGTGAGCGGCCGGCGCAATACCGATGCGATCGAGGTTGCTCCCAGCACCCTCGTCTCCGCGCGCATCGTCGAGCACCGCCCGGCCGCCCCCAAGGCCTTCGAAAGCGTGCAGGCCGACATCGAACGCCGCCTGCGCACGCAGCAGCTCAGCGCGCTGGCGCGCAAGAGCGGCGAGGACAAGCTCGCCGAACTGCGCAAGGGCGGCGAGGACAAGCTCGGCTGGGCGCTGGTGAAGAACGTCTCGCGTCTCAACGGACGCGCCGTCCCCCCGGCCGCCCTGCAGGCCATCATGAAGGCCGACGCAAGCGCGCTGCCGGCCTATGTCGGCGTCGAGATGAACAGTGGCGACTACATGCTCTACAAGATCATGAAGGTCGGCCAGCCCGAAAACGTCGACGAGAACACCCGCAAGGTGCTGCAGCGCGAATACGGCGCGGTGGTCGCGCAGGAAGACTTCGCCGCCTACCTCGCCGCGCTGCGTGCCCGCTACAAGATCGACATCAACAAAGCCGCGCTGGAAACGAAGGAACGCTGAGACACACCCGCCCGCCACGCTTCGGCCGGGGCCGCCTCCAGAACGCCGACCGGGAGACCGGCCGGCGTTCTTTCATGGAACGACGCTTCCGGGGGGGGCTCCGCCCAGCCAGCGTCCCGCCGCGACATGGGTGATCGCCGCTGTGACGATGCCACAGGTAATCCCCCAGGGCAGCAGCGCAGGCTCCAGCACGGCAACGAGTGCCCCGAAGGCCGCCCCCAGCGGCAGGACGGTGAGCCAGCGGGCCCGCCCGAGCCGCCACAACAGCCAGTAGCCCGGCGCACCAAACAGCACGGCGGGCACGGCGCCCAGGACAAGCGTTGCATACA